>NZ_JAYMRT010000006.1:0-396006 GCF_038900515.1 Burkholderia sp. JPY481 | reverse complement strand
CGACCGGCAGTTCCCGGTTACTGGGCAAGCCCCGTTTGGCCGACACCAGTCCCGCCGGCCCACAGGCCTCGTAACGCCGGCACAGCCGGCTGACCTGACGCGTACACAGATCCAGTCGCTCGGCCGCTTGAAAACAGTGCAGCCGGCCTTCAATGACCGCCTCGATGACCTTGACCCGTTCCAGTTCGCGCATGCTTGCCGTGATCAGTCCACGCCCGTTCATGATTCACCCCTGGTGACGCTTCGCGACAGCGTGCGCCCTGAGGGTGCGAATCGGACATTTCTAATGAGCCAGAATCGGACATTACTAAAAAGCCCCCACATCAAAAATATTGATAATTTATCTTATGTAAAGTTGAAGCGGCTAACAAAGTCAAGGCCGGCATTTCTCTAAGGTTCAATGCGGAAAACTGTAACCTGCGTTACATATGGTCACATTGCGCACCTGCCCCCGATATCCATGAATGCCCACCGTGGCATCGCATCGAACTGCTGCGCCGTATTACCTGCGAGGCCAGCGCCGGCGCAGCGCCGTCCGCCGTGGCGGCCAATCCACAGCCGGAAGCTGTAGCTGCGGGCATCACGGTCAATATCGAGCCCGATCCGGCCGCGCCTGACGTGCCGCCCGACGAGATACTCGCATGGGTCGGCGTCCACGCGCCGCACTATCTGTCAAGCCAGCGCAGTTTCGCGCTGTACGTGCGCGGCTGGAACGTTGTCGACAAAGTCCGCGGCGCCAAACTCAACGGGACGTTCGCCGTGGTGCTGGCCCGCTGGCGCGTGCTCGCCGTCGATCTGCCGAAGGCGTGGCGCGGGCTGCCACCACGTGATGATCCGGCCGCGCTCACTGCAGGGCCGTCTGCTCGTACTCGTACTCGTGATCGCGGTCGTGGTCGGCGTCTGGCTGATTACCGCGCTGTTCATCTGGCGCGACGCACGCGGCGAACTCGACGAACTGCTCGACAGTCATCTCGCCCAGGCAGCGGCGCTGCTGGTCATCCAGCAAACTCAATCGATCGACGACGATGACACGATCGATTCGCGTGTGCCCCACCCGTACGCGCCCAAGGTTGCGTTTCAGATCTTTCATGAGGGGCAGGCGGTCCTGCGTTCCGCCAACGCTCCAACAGCCCCCATGATTCCCGCGGATCGACAGATCGACCAGAGTTTCGCAACCGTGCAAATCAACGGTGAAGCGTGGCGGGTGTTTTCCACCAGCGGGCCGCATGAACACACACGCGTGTATGTTGGTGAGCGTGTCGATTCGCGCACTTCGATACTGCTTGCAGTATTGCGCGGCACGTTGTGGCCTATGGCAGTTGCGTTACCGCTTTTCGGCTTGGTCACCGGGTGGGCCGTGCGGCGAGGCGTAGCGCCCCTCAAACGGCTGGGTCGTACGATCGCCCTGCGTGGTCCCGATGACCTTGCGCCTGTGGTGATGACGCAAACGCCCGCCGAAATGTCCCCAGTGCTCGACGCCCTCAACCATCTCTTCATCCGCATTCAGACAGTCTGGGAAGCAGAGCGCCGGTTCACTGCGGATGCGGCTCATGAGTTGCGCACGCCGATCGCGGCGATTCGAACCCAAGCCCAGGTTGCGCTCGCCGAAACAGATGATGCGCTTCGCCAGCATGCATTGCGCGCTACGCTGGAAGGGTGTGACCGTGCAACGCGGCTGGTGGACCAGTTGCTGGTTCTATCACGGCTCGAGTCTGGGGCGACTCTCGAACTGACCGTAGTTGATCTAAGCGCGCTGGTGCAACGCGTGGTCGCGGAACTGGCACCGACGGCGATCACGAAGCGTCAGTCGCTGGAATTCGACGGTGCGAAACTGTGCCGCATCACGGGCGACGAAATGCTGCTCGCGGTTCTGGTGCGCAATCTCGTGGACAATGCCATCCGCTATTGCCCACCCGGCGCATCGGTCCTGATCAAAACCGAAAACGGCAAGGACGGAGCAATCCTGTCAGTCGAGGACAGCGGTCCCGGGCTCGCGGACTCGGACCGCCCGCGACTGGGGGAACGTTTCTTCCGCGTGCCAGGCACGGCGGAAAGCGGCAGTGGACTCGGCTGGTCGATCGTGCAACGGATCGTCGACCTTCACGCGGCGTCGGTCGACGTGCGGCGCTCCAGTGCCCTCGGGGGGCTCAGGTGGCACCCGGCCGGGAACTGATCGACATCCTCGCGATGCCAGCACTGGCTCGAACCTGTCCCGGGGCGATCCGGACCCGATCAATGACCCGGGCCGAAGAGTTGACCTTGGTCAACCGCCATTGCATGTTCGACGGTAGGATGCCCATGAATGCACACTAAATTCGTGTGTACGGAGCAAATCATGAATTCCCCTCGTTCAGGCGACGCCATGTCGACGCTGCCGTGCAGGGTCCTGATCGCAGTCGATTCGTCGATGGCCTCGCGACAGGCACTCACCTACGCCCGAAACATTCTTCCCTTCGGTGCCGAGGTACGGCTCGTGAGCGTAGCCGAGAATCCGCATACGCTCTTTCCAACGGGCCGGCATGTTGCCCGCGCACTTGACGTGGTTCGCGAAGAATTGCTGCACGATGCGGCCGAAGCGCTCGACCGCGCGAGGGAATTGATGTCCGAGTGCGATGTGCGTATCGAAGCCGAAGTGATCGATCTCTCGAAGCGCGGCGGCGACGTCGCGGATGCCCTGCTCGAGGCAGCCGACTCGTGGCGAGCCGACCTGATGGTTGTCGGTGCCCGTCAACACCAGGGTTTGCAGCGTTGGGTCGAGGGTACCGTGTCGGAACCGCTCACGAGACGTCTGCGATGCCCGATACTCGTTGTTCCTGAAAACCACAGCATGACGGGTGGCCACTTGCCGCAGCGCATCCTGTTTGCGGTCGACGGAAGCCCTCAGTCGATGTCGGCATTGCGGCATGGCGTACGGTTCGCCACGCCCGACACGCACCTGCGAGCGGTCTATGTGATCGATCGCGCCGTGCGGGTCTCCGATTTCTTCCCCATCGATGCGCTCCAGGACGCGTTCGTCGAAGAAGGCAATCAGGCGCTAGCCGCCGCCGAACCGGTTCTTGCCGACGTGTCGACGCAGACCACTACCGCGCTCGTCAGGACAGGCCCGGCCAGCGACGACGTTGCGCACGCTATCGTGCGCGAAGCGAGCGGCTGGGACGCGCAACTGATCGTGATGGGCACTCATGGCCGGAGGGGCATGGCACGCTGGATACTGGGCAGCGTTGCTGGGCGCGTCGCTCAGATCACGCAAACGCCGCTCCTGCTCGTTCAAGCGACCGGGGCTTGACGGATTCAGGCTGCAGCTTCGGCCTTATGCCCCGTCTCCAAGGGCGTGGAACAGTTCGTCTTCCTGCGCGCAATGCAGACGTACGATCGCATCGAGCCCGTACAGCAGGCGCTGGAATTCGCACAGGCTGGCAGCATCGGGCCCCTCGGGTCGTATGTCCTCCGTCATTTGTCCGAGCAACCGGGCAATCCGAAATATTTCGCGGTGCGTAGCGCTCATCGCCGCCATCGGGTCTTCCCCGCCAACCAGACGTGCGAGACCCGGATACACCTCCAGATCGTCGCGCTGTTCATGCGGCACGAGATGACGCTTCAGCAGATCGTTCATGCCGGCGAGCGCGCCCACCACTGACGTTCGCGGCAAACGGGGCAGCTTGTCTGCCAGTTCCCGGATTTGCTCCATAACCGGACCGAGCTCGACATGCTCACTTTTGAGGCGCTCCGCATCGCTACGGGACAGGGAGCCGGCAGTCGCCGTCGAACGTATCCGCAACGCGCGCAGCGCGTTCGCGATGACAGCCACATCGATGACCTCCTGGATCACCGCGCCCAGCAACGGAGGCAGAAACCCGAAGGCGGCGGCGACCATTGCGGCAAACGAGAGCGCCATCCCGGCAATCACGCTCTCCAAGGCGATTCGCCTTGTCTGGCGTGCTACCCGTAATCCCTCGACAAGCCGATCCAGCCGGTCGACCAGAAGCACCACGTCGGCAGCCTCCGACGACGCCGCTGCTCCGCGCGCCCCCATTGCTACGCCGACGTCGGCGGCCGCAAGCGCTGGCGCGTCGTTGACGCCGTCGCCGATCATGATGACCGTGCCTTCCCGGCGCGCTGCGCGAATGGCTTCGAGCTTGTCCGATGGCGTCTGTTCTGGCCGTACTTCAGTCAGGCCGAGCGTCGCGCCGATCGTCTCTGCCACGTCGCGCCTGTCGCCCGTGAGCATGATCAAGCGCCGGATGCCTTCCTGCCGCAACAGCCGCAGAGCCCGGGGCGTCTCGAGGCGGATCTGATCGGCCATCTGGAGGGCGCCTATCATCACGCCGTCCACGCTAACGAACACCGCGGAAGCGCCCCCATAGCCCACGCGCTGAAGGAACGCCGCGCTCCACAGCGCTGGCGTCGCTAGCGACGACACGTAGGCAAACGAACCGATTGCGACGGCACGGTCTTCCACTTCGCCCTGCACCCCGGCGCCAGCCTGCTCCACGACCCTTCGGGGCGCTGGCAGCACGAGATTGCGCTCGCGTGCGGCCGTCGTCACTGCTTCGGATATCACGTGCGCAGACGCCTGGCCGAGAGAGGCCGCAAAGCGCAATACGGTCTCGGGTGAAATAGCAGGACCAGTTTCGATCGAGACGAGGCGCGCGCGTCCGCTCGTCAGGGTTCCCGTCTTGTCGAAGAACAGCACACTGGCTCGCGCGAGCGTTTCGAGCGCGCCGCCGCCCTTGACTAACACGCCACGTCGGGCGCACCGCGACATGCCGGAGACGACGGCCACCGGAACAGCAAGAATCAGCGGGCAAGGCGTTGCCACGACGAGCACCGCGAGCGCCCGAACTACCTCGCCGGTGACAAGCCAGCTGCCACCGGCCAGCATCAGCGCGACAGCGACGAACAGCAGCGCGTAGCGGTCGGCAAGACGCGTTGCGGGGCTGCGCTCCTGCTGCGCGGACTCCACCATGCGGACGATTCCGGCAAACGTGCTATCTGCGGCGCTCGCCGCGGCGACCATCTCGAACGCCGCCCCCACGTTGACTACGCCGCTGCACACCGATTCGCCGGACGATCGCTGCTGAATCGCGGATTCCCCGGTCAGTGTGGACTCGTCGAGCTGCGCGTGGCCCGTGAGCGAGCCATCGACCGGTACGAACTCGCCATTGCGAACGAGCAGACGATCGCCGGGACGCACCGTGTCCAGCCCGATCTGGCGCCACTCGCCAGCCTCGAAGCGGTTGGCGTGACGCGGAGTACGGTTTAGTAACGCGGTCATTTCGCGACGCGCCCGCTGCTGGGCGTACTGTTCGAGCGCCCTCCCACTCGCGAGCATCAAGGAGATCACCGCCGCTGTCAGATATTCGCTGAGGCTCAGTGCGAAACCAATGGCAAGCAGCGCGAGCACATCGACGCCCGCTTCGTGGCGCCGCAGCGCCGTGACGATGGATATCGATAGCGCCACCAGGATCGGTAATGCACCGGCTATCCACAGCGCATGTGCGACCGCGCCCCTGCCGATCACGGCGAAAGCAGCCCCGGCTAGCAGGCTCCCTCCCGAGACGAGCAGGAGAGCCAGATCGACTGCGGGTAACGGACGTGACATGGCGGGCAGGTGAAGAGGAGTCCAGTCGACCAGGAAGCGCTACGCGCGCGCATCACGCGAGATCCGAATCATAATTAGTGTAGGGATCCATCTTTTACATTTGCTTGACTTGCGTCAAACCGGACGTTTCCCCGCCAATCCGATACTTGCCGTTCGCCGGTCGAACCGTGTCGATTCGCGCCTCCCGTCGCACGGCAAGTTCGAAAAGGTGGTCAATCGGTCAAGAGGCCCTGACATGTCGACGTTGGCAACGCTGTTCGTTGTCGTGCTGCTGCTCAATCTCGCGCCTGCGTTTGCGCCGCCTACGTGGATGGCCATGTCCTGGGTCGGCTTCAATATCTCCGAGGGCAATCCGTTCGTATTTGCCGTCGTAGCCGCCAGCGCCGCAACCATTGGCCGGCTGGTGCTGGCCAGGTTTTCAAGGTCCTTGATGCGCGGGCGGCTGATGCGCGAGTCCGACCGGGAAAACATTGCTGTTGTTGAAGAATGGCTCAGGAAGCGCAGGAAGCTCACCGTGGGCGCGTTCTTTTTATATGCGCTGGGACCGTTGCCTTCCAACTTCCTGTTCATCGCATATGGACTGTCGGGATTGCCCCTGCGCGTCATCGGTGCCGCATTCTTCGCGGGTCGTGCGATCAGTTATTCCGTCTGGGCTCACCTTGGGCGGTTCGCTTCCACATTTATCGATTCGGAGTCCGACTTCGAAGGCGGATATCTCAGCGGCTACTTTGTCATCTCCCAGCTGGCCTTGCTAGGTTTTGTGTACATCCTGATGAAACTTGACTGGAAGATGCTAATGGAGCAACGCAAGCTGAGGTGGCGGCGCTCAGTCAGCCTTCCCCACGTCGCTGAGCGCGGCCAACCCCCGAAGGATTGAACACGGCTATTCGACCAGCCAGGCGCGTTTTTGCACGCCTTTACAGGCGTGCAAAAGTTTCACGCGGTTGCGATGGCGCGCTGATCTGATCCCGCACGGTGTCTCCCTTTCCGCCATCTGTTGACATGCGTCAAGCCTTCGCACTTACGAGGCCATAGTCTGTCCGAAACAACCCATACGACCGTCCGAACGG
Source organism: Burkholderia sp. JPY481 (assembly GCF_038900515.1). Classification (NCBI taxonomy): domain Bacteria; kingdom Pseudomonadati; phylum Pseudomonadota; class Betaproteobacteria; order Burkholderiales; family Burkholderiaceae; genus Burkholderia; species Burkholderia sp. JPY481. The sequence continues at coordinate 389,334 of NZ_JAYMRT010000006.1, read as the reverse complement.
TTCCTCGATACCGTCCAGCGAATCAAGGAGATGTGTGATGACACGTTGCCTCGTCCTTTATTCGAGTATGGCAGCCGCGCTGGCCATTTCGCTACCCGATCCGGCTCCCGGCGAGCAATTGGCGAGAATCGCGACGCATTCCCACCGCTATGGTGGGCAAATAGAAATCTCCGCGTATGACGATCCGTTCTTGAGGGGCATCACCTGTTATGTTTCCAAATCACACGACGAAAATGCTCTGGGTGGCACATCTCAGCCGACGCGGGCACCTGATGCGGAAGTTTCCTGTCATCAAGTGGGCAAGCTGACGGCCTCGAACCGTGTCCCCAAACAGGCGCAGGTATTCGACGAATCCGTGGACCCGATTTTCAGGGTCCTTCACGTATTCCGGATACTCGATGCGAGCCGGCAATCGGTCCTGTATTTCAGTTACACAGAAAGTGAACTGGCAGGAGACTTACCCGGCCATGTTGACGTGATTCAGTTACCGGTACGGGGAAGGTAAACCGGAGAATAGATGAAGCCCCCGTTTCAGTTCGCAATACCCAACCCCCGATACCGAATCGGCTTATCGGATCGTGCGGATGTTCGAACCTCTAACTGCGCGTTACGCTGAACGCCTCGCTACCGTTCGACAGAAGGTTCGAGGTCCAGCCGATCTTCGTGCCGTCGAGCGGCGCGTTCGAGTCCATTGCGGGTAAATCCACAATCGTGCTAACGATCGCCCGTCGAAAGTTGTCGAAGTCTGCAACGGAGATAATACGGCACACTGCATCGTGCTCGGATTCCATTGTTTGAACGGGCGACGGCACGCATACGCCAAGGTCCGAAGCGTCAGATCGCGCGCGTTGCTGCGTCGACATGCAACCCCGCGGGCAATAGTTCGTCACGAGCGAAACGTACGAGTATGAATGCGCGCATGCGGGGTGGATCGCCCGGAATGCGCGCAAGGCGTAGCTCAATTTCGCGGCTGGCCTCGGTATCGTCGTTGCGGATTACATTCATCAAATCCAGACGCAGGCGACGCTTCTCGACATAGATATGCTCGGCAGGAGTCGAAAATACCTCGCAAACCCGGTCCAGTTGAAGGTCAATAAGTTCGGTCGGGACGCGAAGTGCAGCCAGGTTTCGGGTGTTCTCAGCGATCTGGTTCTCGAGCCGCGCCAGTTCATCCGAATCAGCGTCCTGACTGCCCCCGACCACCGAGCGCATGCCCACGCCGCGGCGTTCCAGTAGCGCGACGCGCGCCTCGATAAGCTCTCTGCCTTTTGCTACAAGCGCGTGACGATCAGCGGCCAGTCTGGCGAGCCCCTCCAGCGCCAGTTGATCCACCAGGCGGCGCGCAATCTCCTCGCGGAGGTCGGCGTCTGATTTGCCACAGACGCTGACACGATGGTCACTGAAGCAAAGCGTGGTTTGGGGGACGTCGTGCCGCACCTCGCCGCCCTCGGATGCAACGCCCAGCACGTGGCGTTCGAACATCGCCATACCAAGCGTCGCGTAGGCTTCTGTCAGCAAAGAGTTCCGGGCGAAATATGTGCGCAGTTCTTCGGAGCGGCTGAAGGCCTTCACGAGATCATCGGGCGTTGCGAAGAAAACGCGAATCAATGGATCGGTCGACCAGGCGGCCGCATTGGCTTCGTGGGGCGCGGGCAGCGAGCCTATCAGATCGTCGATGTAGGTCAGCGAGACGGAAACGGCTTTCTCGAGACGTTCCCTGTAATGTCGTGCCAGCCGCAGGCGCGGGTTCATCGCAATGACGCGATCGATCATCTCGGCCGCGCGCGCGCTTTCGACATGTGCAGCTCGTGCTCGCATGGGATGGAACAGACTGGCAAGCAATCCCATAATTCACCTCTTACAAGAGTCTCACATTGCGCGTGGTCACGTGAACCGTGGCGAATCCACAATCGCAATAGTAGTTGCCCTGACTGCTCCGTGCTAGCAAATGTCACGGCGACCACGCGTGTGCTCTTCTGCCGAACGGAGTGTCCCCCTGTCACAGGCGCCGGCTACGATGCACCTGCCCGCCTACGCGTCAGTCAGGCTAAAGGGCCACGCGTCTATCAGACTGCCGGGCGGGGACATGTCAATTGATCCATGTCAAGACTGGTAAGTGACTCGCTTGCGGGTACGTCTCGGTCGGGCAGTTATCGTAGCGCGCGTGATCGTTAAAAGCTTCGTTCCGAACTGGAATCGCCCTGCGCAATCGAGATGCGCTCGAATTGATGCAGATCAACGGAGCCAGCAGTCAGCGCGAGTGCAATGGCGACATGCGCTAAACGCTCCGATCAACCGTCGCTGCATCGCTGGTCTCGCGAAATCGCGTTTCGATGACGACCGCTCAACATACACTGCGCCAATGCAAAATTCGATAGCGTGCTTGACGGCCATCGCCGCTTGCCAGACCGGCTGCGCGCACATCCCGGCAGCTTCGCCGCAGGCCCCCGGCCAACCCACAGCCTGTGTCGCGGGTCCGCCGATCGATCTGCAACGCTACATGGGAAAGTGGTTCGTCATTGCGGAAACGCCATATCTCAGCGATGCCGACTATGTCGGCAGCTACGACGAATGGACGTTGCGTGCCGATGGAAAAATCACAGACGACTATCGCGGCCGACGACACTCATTCGACCAGCCGGTCACAGGAAGCCACTTCGTGGCGAAGGTTGTGGGTGGAACGGGGAATACGACGTGGCGAGTCGGACTCATCTGGCCATTCGAAGTCCGGGTTGTGACCGCGTACGTGGATCCTGAGTATCACCACACGATTCGCTGCATGGTCGACAGCAACATGGTGTGGGTGCTCTCGCGCAGTCCAACGATGGACGAAGAGACTTACCTCGATCTGATTGCCCGACTCGCCGGTATGGGCTTCAACGTTCAGCGAATACGGCAGGTTCCACAAGATGCGGAACATATCAGCCCACCGGGATCTGAATGAAATCCGTGGGGAACGTGGTTCGAAACCGGTGGCGTAAAACCACAATCGACGTCGTTTCAACGGAACTAGACCCTTTAGTCGGACGTCCCGATGCTCCATCATTGATACACGTCAACGCCTGCGCCTCGCAGGCGCTCATCCTCTTATTTGAGCGTCACGCTTTTTCATCCCAGCGGTCATCTGCAATTGGGCGTGATCTGCCGCCGTGCACGCGACGCACATGCCGACTCTTCGAGCGGAGAACGAAGTGCCCTATTTCAGCAATGCCGATCTGCCCGAATCGGTTCGGGATCATCTGCCGCAGCACGCGCAGGAGATCTATCGGGCTGCATTTAACGCTGCATACGAGGAATACGCGGCCGATGCGCGTCACGAAGAAATCGCGCATCGCGTGGCATGGGCGGCAATCAAGCGGCGTTACGTCAAGGGCGGCAATGAGTGGATAGCGCGCCGCTGATCCGCCGGATAGTGGCGCTCCTGCTGCTGGTCAAAGCCCTTTGTGCTGTACAGCCCGCAGGCCCCCAATCCGGTTGACTTGCGTCAACGCTGCGGTCTCCCGCCTACCCGGACTGGATTCAGTCATGCGCGAAGACATCTTTTGCGTGCCGATGGAGTCAATGCGATGAACTACCGCAACTTGCTGGTCCATCTGGACGATAGTCAGGCAGCGCGGCAGCGCCTCGAAATCGCGTTGCGCGTCGCCCGGCAGTTTGATGCGCTATTGGTGGGGCTGGACGCCACCCCCATTCCAGATCCTCACATATTGTCTGCGATACCGGGCGCGGCCAGCATGTACGCGGAAGTAATGCGGCAGAGCGATCAGCAGCGAGCGGCTTTGCGTGATCTATTCGACGCCGCGTGCCGGCACGCAGAGGTCGCCGGCCAATTCCGATGCCGCGACGCCAGCGACATGCGTAGCATCGTACGGTACGCGCGTCTGGCTGACCTTATCATCGCCGGCCAGTCGAACCCGAACGCCCCCGAAACATACATCCACGATCACGTTGGCGAACAGCTGATGATGACAGCAGGGCGACCCGTGCTCTTCGTGCCCCACACGGGCGTACTCCCGAGCGTCGGCAACCGCATCCTGATCGCATGGGATGGAAGCCGCGCGGCGACCCGCGCCATCCACGACGCCCTGCCGTTCATTTCCCGCGCGCGACAGAACATCCTCGTGATGGTGCATGGACCGGCGGACGCGCCGTTTGGCGCGCGCATTCCGGGCACGGACATGGCACGTACGCTCGCCCGTCACGACGCGGTCATCGACTTGCTCGAACTCGAAGGCGCCACCGGAGAGCGCGTGGGAAGCAAGTTGCTGTCGTGCGCGCAGGCTCATGGCAGCGACCTGATCGTGATGGGTGGATACGGTCACGCGCGCTGGCACGAAGCCGTATGGGGCGGTGTTACGCGCGCCCTGCTGCAATCGATGACTGTCCCGGTTCTGATGTCGAACTGAATCCGCGCAGTTTGCGTGAGGTACGTCATGTTCGCGAATACCGTCGTTCGCTCTGGACGTGATTCGCGCGCTCAGTCTCGGACTCCGCGATATGGCGCAATGCGTGCATCAATCGTCCACCGCCTTTCGGATTGACCTGCGTCAGGTGTGCATTTTGCCGCGCGGTGCCTCGCACAGCACGCGTTCGCATCAGATCCGTATCGCCGTTGACATGCATCAACCGAACTGGCGCGCGAGCCCCTACGATGAAACCGTGCGTGAAGTGCAGACGGGGCTCAGCATGCTTAAACGGATCTTGCTAATAGGATTTCTCGCACTGCCGGGCTCGTTCGTCGTCGTGTCGCTCGCGTGCGTTCATCCTCGCGTCCGCGCAAGGTTGGCCGAACTCGCATACGCGCCGCAGTTGCTCGCTCGTGTGAGCAGACGTATTGCGCCGTCCACATTCTTCGAACGTGGCGGCGTGAACAAACGCATTTGAGTTGCACGGCGCGGAGGTTACACGATGAAACACAGATGGCAAGGCGGACTGCTGGCGGCCACGGCAGGACTTATATTCGCCGCAGCGCTTCCGCGCGCGGCAACGGCGGAAGAAGGCACAACCCAGACGGCCCCCGACAAGCCTTTCTCGGGCACCAGCGTCACACATGCGAACGCGGTCGTGTTCGCGATAGATGCCGGACGAAACAGCATGACACTCCTCGAAGACAACGGTGAACCCGTCGACGTGGTGGTCGACCCGAGTATCGGAGACGTGCAAAAACTGCGGCTGGGCGACACCGTCGCCGTCACGTTCAACCGCGCGCTATTGCTGCGGGCCGACAAGTCCAACTCGAGTGGCATCCGCGAGCGCGTCGATAAAGGGTTCACGACCGGCCCATCGCTCGGCGCGTCCCTTGCCGTACACCGGGTCGAGGCAGTGGTTACCGTCGTGCAGATCGATCGCGGCAAGCGTCAATTGACGTTGCGCGGACCGACGCGCACCGTTGTGCTGCAGGCGTCGTCAGACGGTTTGCTCGAAGGGCTCGAAGCGGGCGACAGCGTACACGTCGACTACGTCGAGGCGACTGCGGTTCAGATCACGCGAGACGGCGCTCCGGTACGCTGAACGCGTCCCGCAATCGCAGTAACAGGAGCGACCATGGCACACAGATTCGCCGGCAGCGACCAGCCAGCAGCGACGCAGCCCGGACTCGAAAGTAGCGCCCCGGGGCTCGCGCAATATGTGCTGCGCGTCTACAACTATATGGCAGCGGGCCTCGTGCTGACGGGCGTCGTTGGATACGTCGGGGCGGTGAGCGGATTGTATGCATCGATCGCCGCCACGCCTTTGTGCTGGATCGTGCTGCTCGCCCCGCTCGCCCTCGTCTTTTTGCTGAGCGGTCGCCGTTAGGCCGGCTGTCGCGCGCCCCAAACGGGGGCGGTGCGCGAGCAACAGGCATCGTGCTGTAGCGCCGTCCTCCATCAAAAGGCTTCTATGAAAGCCGGCCGTCCGCCTCCTCACTTCAGACCCGATCGTGGAGTTCCTATCGCTGTCAGATTTCGAGAACCAGGTCACGGACCATGTCAATGAGCTCTATGAACGAGGACGCGGATTCCCGCGCATCTCCTCCCGTTTTAGCGACGTTTCCAAAACTTCGGCAGACGACGCTATATAGCGACGCGCCCATTCAATGGCGTCACCTTCAGCCATTGCCTTGGTTGGCTTGACCGCCCGGAGAAAGAAACGGACCTTCGGCACTTTGATTGGTTTCGCGTAGTCGCCTTGACGAGAAAAGCGCGCCTCCGCCGTCCATCCATCTACACGCTCGGGAAAAATCTCAACGAAGAAAGGTTTGATCGAGTACATCATGCGCTCCGGCGGTCTTTCGCCTACCGTACGCCACGCATCCCGTCGTCATTTGATCTGGGTCATACAAGCTGTCGCGAACTCTCTCTCGGACGGGAATGAATTTCAGTGCGCCCAGCTAGCACCGGTGCGCGAACATGCAAGCATGACCTGGATCAATATGCGCGGGCCGTGCGGTTCTACGATGAATCCCAAGTCGAGAGAGAGTACGCGACAACGTGGATGAGGCGCCAAATCATGAATCGCTACCTGCATCTTGGGCCTGAAAGAACGGAACGTAATGCGCCGACCGCCGAGGAAATCCTGCAGGACACGCAGAGTTTCTCACTGGTTCTGGGCGGCCCGCTCTATCAGCTTTTGCGCCGCACGCACATGGCCGACGATGCGCTGGCGTTGGTGCGCCAGCGGGTTCTCGTCATCTCGCTGTTGGCCTGGCTGCCGCTACTGATGCTCGCTGCTGTGGGCGGGCATTTGCTAGGCAACCGTGTGGCGCTACCGTTCCTGCTGGACCTGGAAGTTCACATCCGCTTCCTCGTGGCGGTGCCCCTTTTGATCATCGCCGAGCTGGTTGTGCATCGGCGGCTGCGCCCGATCGCGCAGGCCTTCCTCGAACGCAAGATCATTCCGGAAGCGTCCGTTGCGCGGTTCGATGAAGCTGTCAGGTCGGCATTCCGTCTGCGCAATTCAGTGGCCGCCGAGCTGATGCTGATCGCTCTTGTGTACGGTGTGGGTGTCCTTGTGGTGTGGCGCCAATACATCGCATTGCAAACGACGTCGACGTGGTACGCAGTACCCACTGCCAATGGCTTGACGCTTTCGCTCGCTGGATTCTGGTATGCCTTTGTGAGCGTCCCACTGTTTCAGTTCCTGTTGATCCGCTGGTATTTCCGGATCTTTATCTGGGCACGGTTTCTCTGGCAGGTGTCGCGCATCGAACTGAGCCTTGTTCCCACTCATCCTGATCGCGTCGGCGGTCTGGGATTTCTCGCCAACACCGTCTATGCGTTCATGGCCCTGCTGGCCGCGCACGGCGCGATGCTTGCGGCCCAGTTCGCGAACCGCATTTTCTTCGCCGGGGCCGCCCTCACGGAATTCAAGGTCGAGACTGCATCGATGGTTCTCTTCCTGTTGTGTCTGGTCTTTGGTCCCTTACTGGTGTTCGCGCCTCAACTGGCCCAGGCGAAGCGAACAGGCCTGAGTGAATACGGTGCTCTGGCCGAACAGTACGTGCGTGAATTCGACGCCAAGTGGCTGCGGGGCGGCTCGTCTGGCGGTGAGGCGTTGGTGGGCAGCGGTGACATTCAATCGCTTGCGGACCTCGCCAACAGTTTCGACGTGGTCCGAACCATGCGTATCGCTCCCATTACCAAGGAAGCCATCCTTCGCCTCGCAGCCGCGGTACTTGTGCCGATCGTGCCGTTGGCCCTGACGATGATGTCGTTGGAAGATCTGGTGAAAAGACTGTTCGGCCTGGTGTTCTAGAAGTTGCCCTGCTTTGCGCAATGACCGCCAAAGACCCCGCAGAGCCGAGCCAACTGGAAACCCGGGAGTCGCCACGCAGTCTGATCGATTCGCGTCAAACGAATCGCGGTCCAAGCGTCCGTCGTTCGTCCGCGGGAATCGGGCGTCAAGCCAAGGAGACGATATCTGCACCCGCGAGCTCGAGCTCGCGGTAAATCCGCTCTATCTGCTCCCGCTCGCACAGGCGGGTTCCCTCAGTGAGCAACGACGCCGAAGCAGCCGCCACCGCATAGCGCAAGGTTTCGTCAAACGTCATGCCGCGATTGAGTGACCAAACCATTGCGGCGAGGAAGCTATCTCCCGCGCCGATCGAACTCGAAACCGGTACCGCAACTCCAGGCACGCGCAGCGCACGATCCGCAGTGACGACGAGTGCCCCGTGTTCGCCGAGCGTGAGCGCGACGATCGCCGCGCCGCCGTCACGCACGACCTTGCGTGCGGCGGCGAGCCGCTGCCCATCGTCTTCGAGCTCGCGGCCTGCCAACGTGCAAAGTTCCGACAGACTCGGTTTGACCAGAAAAACCCCAGCCGCCAGCGCCGCGGCAAGCGGCGCCCCGGAGGAGTCGAGCACGACGCGGGTGTCGTGTTCCCGTGCAATCCTTGCGACGCGAGCGTAGATGTCGTCGGGGACGCCCGGCGGCACGCTGCCGCTGAGTACGAGGTAGCGTGGCACGACGGCGAGCTCACCGATGTGCCGCAGGCAGGCCTGCCATTCCGCCTCGGCGAGCACGGGCCCGGGTAACACGAAGCGGAACTCGCGCCCGGACGAGGTCTCACGGACGCAGAAGCTTTCACGGGTCTCGCCGGCGATGCCGATACAAGTGGCGTGCACCCCTTCCGCTTCGATCATCGCGCTCAGCGTCAGGCCAGGCGGACCGCCCGCCATATAGAGCGCCTCGCAGTCGCCACCTAGCCGATGTATCACGCGCGCGACGTTGATCCCACCGCCGCCAGGATCTCGCCGCGCCGCGCTGCAACGAAGCTTGCGCGTGTCGACGATTCTATCGACCGAAGTCGCGACGTCGACCGCTGGGTTCAGTGTCAGAGTGAGGATCTCGGGCATCGGGCATCTCCGGTCGCGCCGGGGCGTCTTCAACCCGTTCAGGCCGTCGCCGCCGGCGAAGCCACGCGAGTTTCCGCACTTGCCACTGCGCGCTTGACCGCAATGAAGCTGTCCGGGCTCACCGACATCGAATCGATCGCACAGTCGACGAGAAACACCGCGAATTCCGGGTGATCGCTCGGCGCCTGACCGCACAGACCAACCTTCGCGCCTGCCCGATGCGCGTCGTCGATCACCCGACGGATCATCCATTCGACGGCTTCGTCCTGCTCGTCGAACAGTGGCGCCAGCTCCGCCGAGTCACGATCGACACCGAGCGTCAATTGCGTGAGATCGTTGCTGCCGATCGAAAAGCCGTCGAAACGCTGCGCGAATTGGCGCGCAAGAATCACGTTCGACGGAACCTCGCACATCACGTATACCTGCAGTCCGTCCTGCCCGCGCCGCAAGCCATTCTGCGCCATGACTTCGAGCACCTGATCGGCTTCGCAAACCGTGCGACAGAACGGAATCATCACCACGACGTTACGCAGCCCCATTTCTTCACGCAGCCGCCGGATCGCCCTGCACTCCAATGCAAAACCTTCGCGATAGCGCGGCGAGTAATAGCGCGAAGCGCCACGGAACCCCAGCATCGGATTTTCCTCGTGCGGCTCGAACGCCTGGCCGCCGATCAGATGCGCGTATTCGTTGGTCTTGAAGTCGCTCATGCGTATGATCGCGGGCCGCGGGTACTGGACCGCGGCAATGCGGCCGAGTCCACGCGCAAGCCGATCCACGAAATACTCCGCCTTGTCCGGGTACCCTGCCGTCAGTTCCTCGATGCGCTGCTTCGCGGTCGCGTCCGCGAGCTCATCAAATCGCACGAGCGCCATCGGATGAATCTTGATGTCGTTGCTTACGACGAACTCCATGCGCACGAGACCGACGCCGTCAGCCGGCAAGCGCCACCAACGGAAGGCGGCCGCGGGATTGGCCAGATTGAGCATCACGTGGGTGCGCGTTTGCGGGATCGATCGGAAATCGATCTCCTCCACGTCGAACGCGGCCGTGCCCTCGTATACGAAACCTTCGTCGCCTTCCGCGCACGACACCGTCACTTCCTGTTCGTCGTGCAGCAGATGCGTGGCGTTGCCGGTACCGACGATCGCGGGCAGCCCCAGTTCCCGGCTCACGATGGCCGCGTGCGAAGTGCGCCCGCCGTGGTCCGTGATGATCGCGGCGGCGCGACGCATCACCGGCACCCAGTCGGGGTCGGTGGTGGGCGTCACGAGAACCGCGCCGTCGACGAAACGGTGCATGTCGCTCGGATGCTCGATCACGCAAACCGCGCCGGCCGCGATCGCTTCACCCACGCTGACGCCGCGCAAAAGACGGCGCCCCGCGTCGCGCAGCCGGTAGTTCCTGACCGAACTCGCTTCCCGGCGCGACTGCACCGTTTCGGGACGCGCCTGCACGATGAACATCTCACCGGTCGCGCCGTCTTTCGCCCATTCGATGTCCATCGGCCGCCCGTAGTGAGCCTCGATCGCGCAGGCCGAGCGCGACAGGGACAGGATCTCGGCATCGTCAAGCACGAATGCGGCGCGCTCGGCTTTGGAGGTCGGCACGTTCTTCGTCGGATGAGGTCCGTTTTTCGCGTAGATCATCTTGCGGGCCTTCTCCCCGCGCTTTTTGCCGACGATCGGTGAATACCCGCGTTCAGCCAGCAGCGGCTTGAACACCTCGTACTCGTCCGGATCGACCGCGCCCTGCACGACGTTCTCGCCAAGGCCCCAGGCCGCATTGATCAGCACAATCTTGTCGAACCCGGTCTCTGTGTCGATCGTAAACGTCACGCCCGCGCCGCCGAGATCCGAGCGCACCATCCGTTGCACGCCGATCGACAGTGCAACCTGCAAATGGTCGAAGCCCTTCGCCGTTCGATACGCGATGGCCCGGTCGGTAAACAGCGACGCGTAGCAGCGCCGGCAGGCATCGAGCAGCGCCCGCTCGCCGCGCACGTTGAGAAAAGTTTCCTGCTGGCCGGCAAAGCTCGCGTCGGGAAGATCCTCGGCTGTGGCGCTCGAACGTACCGCGACGTCAGCGTCAGCGCCGCCGCTGCGCTCTCCGAGCGTTCGATATGCGGCACAGACGGCTTGCGCGAGTTCGGTCGGCCAGTCGCCATGCACGATGGCCGCGCGGATCGCCTCCCCGGCTTCGGCGAGCGTGAGGCGCCCTTGCGCAAGGTCCTCGAGACGCGCCGAAATTTGCTCACGCAGACGATTGGCGTCGATAAAGCGCCAATAGGCCTGCGCCGTGGTCGCGAATCCCGGCGGAACCCGAACGCCATGCCCGTCCAGCTGGGACAATAGTTCCCCAAGCGACGCGTTCTTGCCTCCAACGCTTGCGACGTCCTCGCGTCGCAAGTCCTCGAACCAGATCACCTGCGCGACAGCTTGATCCATGTTGTGCTCCTTGCCCCGACCATTTGCCGCGCCGTGGGCGCGCGCCTGCGCGGCGCGACGTCCCGGCTGCAGCAGGGCTCTTACTAGATGCTGATATAGCCCTGGAAAGTCCACGGCAGCTGCATTTGCGCCTGCCTCGCCGATTCGCCGCCGCATTCGAAGCACGTGCCCGAGAACCCTGGGGCGCCATCCGACGAGAAGACCGGCACGAAAGCGAACTCATCGTTCACCGTGATCAGAAAATCGCGGTTGTAGCGAGATGGCGCGAAGATCGTCACGGAGCGAAAGAACTGCGACGTCTGGAACGGGCGGTCGAGGTCGATCCCACGCGCTCCGGAGGCGCGGCCCAAATCGAACCGCGCGGGAATCTCGTACTCGAGACCGCTCCGTTCGACCCGCTCACCTGGCGTGAACACGAGCGTCGCGCCGGGATACGGAAGAGTGTGTATCTGCTGAGGGGCCGGCCCTTCCGGTCCGAGAATCAGTGGCGGGTAGGCCCACATCGACAGAGCCAACGATGCTGTTTTCTGCGAAAAAAACTCTGCAAGCCAGTTCATGCGATTCTCCAACGCGACCGTATCGATCTCCGACAATCGGAAGCTATGTCATGCAGCTGTCGGTCGCATCGCTGCATCCATTCAGGCTCACTGTAGGCGGTCCCGCGCATGGCTCATTGATGTGGGTCAATCGCGCAAGGCGGAACGACGCGCAACGAGCCATCGTGATGACCCACGCTACACAACTCGACGCGGTGTGCCGGCACATCAGAGATTCGAGCAGGACTGTTCCGATGCCGCTGACCGCTGCCTGATTTCGAACCGCACGCGAGATCAAGACCGCAGAAGTCCATTCCGGCAAACCGCAACGTGTCAGTGTGTAACGACTTCATAGCCGTCGGCCGCGACCTTCCACGTCGTCACGCGTTGCAGTCTTTCGAAACGATGAATGGCGCCGGAAATCGCAGCCTCCTGCGCGGCGCCGTCATAGCAGACGCGCATGACCTCGCAGTGATGTGGAAAGCCGCGGTGGTCGAGGATCTCCTTGTAGAACACGACTTCGACGCGGGGCACATCCGTGAGCGCGGCGCCGCTCCGCGCGAGCGACGCGTTGCGCGAGCGGGCGTTGATACGATGACAGCGCCTGTTCCTGCCGCTACACGCCGACTCGGCCTCGCAGTTCGAATCACAACCGGCAAGCCGGCGCTTGTCACGTCGTTCAAGTTTCTTCGCCATGGCAGTGCTCCCCCATCTTTTTGCGGCTCGTCGCAACAAACCCCCTTCCGCGCAAAGAGCGCTGGGCGCACATAAAGTGTGTCGCGATATGAAGCAATTTAGACGTCTCGCTCCGGGCCCCGTTGACGCACGTCAACCGGATCACGTCAACGAGCCGGTGCTTTCGTGCAAGCTGATCGGCGATTTACCAGTACTACCTGAACGGTTAATTCAATGTTGCGATTCGGGCGCAAGAATTGCATTCCCTGCCCGTCCAGGCGGGTAATAGATGCTATAAAGTGAATGAGCTTTGTTGCTCGTCGGCGGTACTCTTCGCACAGCCGGAGATCGAATGGAATCGTCCAAGCAATTGAACAGCCCCACGCACGAGCTATTCCGCCAGGTCGTCGAAGCGGCCCCCAACGCGATGGTGATGGCGGACCGGGACGGCCGGATTGTGCTCGTCAACGCGCAGGCGGAGAAGATGTTTGGTTATCTGCGAGACGAACTGGTCGGCCATAGCGTCGATATGCTCGTGCCCGAGCGTTTTCGTTCGGCGCATCCTCAGTATCGCCGCATGTTCTACGGCAACCTCAGCAGCAGGCCGATGGGCACCGGACGCGATCTTTTCGCGCTCAGAAAGGACGGCTCCGAAGTCCTTGTGGAGATCGGACTCAATCCGGTCACGACCCCGGAGGAAGTCTTTGTGCTGGCCGCGATCGTCGATATTACGGAACGCAAGCGCGCCGAGCAGGAACTTATCAGGCGTACCGAAGAACTCGCGCGTTCCAACCATGATCTCGAGCAATTCGCCTACGTCGCGTCGCACGACCTTCAGGAGCCGTTGCGCGCCGTCGCCGGGCCTCTTCAGCTGCTACAGCGCCGCTATCACGGGCAACTGGATGCCCGCGCGGACGAATTCATCGCACATGCGGTAGATGGTGCGACGCGCATGCAGAAGCTCATCGAGGATCTGCTTGCGTACTCGCGCGTCGGAAGGTCAGGCGCCACCCAGGAACTGGTCAACTGCACGACGGCTCTCGACCAGGCGCTCAAAAGTCTGAGCGTCGTGCTGCAGGAATCTCACGCGCAGATCAATCGCGATGCGCTCCCCGTGGTCATGGGCATTCCGACGCAACTCGCTCTGCTGTTCCAGAACCTCATCGGCAACGCGATCAAATTCCGGCGACTCGATCAACCGGTACGGATCGACATCGGCGCCCGCCGTGAAGGAGACGAATGGATCGTCTCGGTCAAGGACAACGGAATCGGTATCGAGTCGCAATACTTCGAACGCATTTTCATGATTTTCCAGCGCCTGCATTCGCGTGCCGAATACCCCGGCACGGGAATCGGCCTCGCGCTATGCAAGCGTATCGTCGAACAGCATGGCGGCCGCATCTGGGTGGAATCCGGGCCAGACGGCGGATCGACCTTCTTTTTCACGCTGAATGCGAAGTTGGATGGCGGCGCTCGAACGTAATGTCCGCCCGAGGAGACGCCAATGCAGTCACAGGTTACGAGCAATCCCGTACACATCCTTCTGGTCGAAGACAGTCCTACCGACGTGTTGATGACGCGCGAAGCGCTCGAGGACCAGGAGGTGCTCAATCCGTTGCACGTCGTGCAGGACGGCGCCGAAGCCATGGATTTCCTGCACCGCAGCGGTCGGCATCACGACGCGCCCCGTCCCGGCCTGATCATTCTCGATCTCAATCTGCCGAAAAAGAGCGGCCGGGAAGTCCTTGAGGAACTGAAAGCCGATCCCGATCTGATGAGTATTCCCGTCATCGTGCTCACCACGTCGAGATCGGAGGAAGACGTTGCAAAAACGTACGGATTACATGCCAATTGCTACGTCACCAAGCCAGTCGACTTTACGATGTTCGTCGATGTCCTGCGCCGAATCAACGACTTCTGGTTCAGCGTCGTGACATTGCCGCCGGCCAAGCCATGAATACGCCCCAGCATCTGCGAATTCTCCTTGTCGAAGATAGTCCGACCGATGCCCTTTTGATCGGGGAGGCGCTTGCCGATGTGGACGATTTCCAGCACGACCTCGTGCATGTGGAACGTCTTGCGGACGCCATTTCTCGCTGTGTGGCCATTCGCTTCGACATCGTACTTCTCGATCTGGGTTTGCCCGACGCGCACGGAATCTCCACGTTCAGGACCTTTCGCGATCGGGTGCCGGAGTTGCCCGTGCTGGTATTCACCGGCCTCGACGACAAGTCGGTTGGCCTTCTGGCAATCCAGTACGGCGCGCAAGACTATCTGGCCAAGCGTGACATCGACCCGTCGGCACTGAGCCGCGCGATCCGCTACGCGATCGAGCGCCATCGCATCGCGCATGCGCTGGAGGAGAGCGAAGAGCGCTTTCAGTTGGCCGTCAGCGGTGCAAGCGCGGGGCTATGGGACTGGGATCCGCAATCCGGTGCAACCTGGCTTTCCCCCTATTTCAAGAAAATCCTCGGCTATGAGCCAGATGAGTTTCCCGACGATTCCGGGACGGTTCTCGACGCCATTCATCCTGCCGACCGCGGACGCGTCAACACCTGCCTCGCCGCGCATCTCGAACAGATGCGCCCCTACGACGTCGAATATCGCATGCGGACAAAGTCCGGTGAATACTGCTGGGTCCATGCGCGCGGGCAGGCGTTGTGGAATCAGTTCGGGCAACCCTATCGCATGCTGGGCTGGATCATCGATGTCACGGAACGCAGGCTCGCCGAGGAGGCCCTGCGTGCCTCCCGCGAAGAACTCCAGCGACTGTCGGCAGGCATCCAGCAGGCGCGCGAGGACGAAAAAGCCCGGATCGCGCGCGAATTGCATGACGATTTCGGCCAGCAGCTCGTCGCGCTGAAGATTGCGTGCGCGAGGCTCGATGCGTCGATCACGCGTAGCGATAGCCCGGCAGGCGCGGCCGACCTCGCCAACGTCTATAGACTCATCGATCAGCTGGTCGTGTCAGTAAGGCGCATCGCCACCGATCTGCGGCCGGCGATGCTCGACGATCTGGGCCTGATCCCAGCCCTCGAATGGCTCGTCAACCGGTTTTCGGAGCGGCATGGCGTGCGCGTCTCGCGTCGCATTGCCGACAACATCGCTTTCAACGACGACAGCGCCACAGCCGTGTTCCGGATCGTTCAGGAAGCACTGACGAACGTCGCCCGGCATGCGCGAGCGACCGAAGTGGTGCTTGAAATCCTGCGCAAGGAACCGCATTGCGTCGTTCACATTGCAGACAACGGCTGCGGCAGCGCGCCGGACCAACGGCCCGCAGCGGACTCGTTCGGCCTGCTGGGAATCCGCGAGCGCGCGTGGGCCCTTCGCGGTGACCTGCAGATCCGCACGGCGCCGGATCAGGGCTTTGCGATCACGGTCTCGTTGCCGCTCGACACCATTGAAGCCCGCAGTGGAAGAAATTGACGGACGTCGTGTTCGAACAGAGTCTCTGCATGGCTTAGGGACGCAATTGTGGCGCGTCGCATGCTCACACGACGACAGAACAATTCGCGTCGGACAGCATCCGCGACGTGATGAACGCGAATCGAGAAACTCGCGAGCATTCCCGATATCAGCGCAGCGCGCATCGAGGCAGATTGCGGACAGCGCTGACTGACAGGCCCAGTTCAATCGCCTGTCGAATGTTTAGGGTTTGTCTTCAGCGCCTTGATTTCGTCGAGCAGATCGAGCGCGAGCGCGATGCCCGGAGCGTTGATCTGAAGATCTCGAGCCAGCCGGAAAGCCGTTCGCGCACGACACAGCGAAGCGCCGCTGAACCGCCAATCCCGTGGGCCGGCGCCTTTCGGCTCGAAAACGCCTTCAGCAACCCAAAGGCTGATTTCTGCTGCCGATGCGCCAGTTATCCGACTCATGTCGATGAGCGTGAATTCAACGTCTTCATCGATGATCTGTCCTGCCAGATAGGTGATCCCGGAGTTCTTCATCATGAGCTACCCATAAAGTCGCACACGCGGGTCAAAGTCAAACGCTTGCCGCATCGTGTCGTAGGCAGCTTTGGCTCGCTCGCTGTCGGCCGGCGGCAACACGATGTTCAAGATCACGTACAGGTCCCCGGGGGGCTCGCCAGGAATTCCCTTACCCTTGAGCCGCAATCGCCTGCCACCGGCGGAGCCCATTGGTACCGTCATGTCGACCTTGCCATCGGGTGTCGGCACCGTTACCTGCCCGCCAAGCGCCGCTTCCCAGGGTGCAACCGGCAAGTCGAGAAGGACGTCGGAGCCATCGACACGAAAGTGCGGATGCTCGCGAAACGCAATTTCCAAATAGAGATCGCCCGCCGGGCCGCCTCCCGCGCCGGTCCCTCCCTGGCCTACGAGCCGCAGGTGCTGCCCCGCCCGCACGCCCTTCGGAATGGAAACGTTCAACGTACGTGACTGCAACGATACATGGCCATGCGCATCGACGGTAGGCAATTGCAAGAGGATGGAGCGCTGTGCTCCCCGATAGGCGTCTTCGATATCGATGGCCACCCTGGCGTGGTGATCCTGGCTCATCGTATGAGAGGGCCGCGCATGCGCGGTTCGTTCACCCCGAAACAATGCTTCGAAGAAATCGTTGAGGCCTGCATCGGTGCCGGCTTGCTCACCCGCGCCGCTGAATTCGAAACCTTCGTCCCAGTTCGGCGGCGGCTGGAAGTCCTGCCCGGCGCGCCAGCCCGTGCCCATCCGATCGTAGGCTGCGCGCTTTTCCGGATCCTTCAGCACCTCATAGGCCTCGCCCAGCTCCTTGAAACGATCCTCCGCGTCGGCATGCTTGCTGATGTCCGGGTGGTATTTGCGCGCGAGCTTACGATACGCGCGCTTGATGTCGTCCTGAGCCGCCGTGCGCTCCACGCCCAGGATCGCGTAATAGTCTTTGTATTTCATTTTGGCAATCTCATCGGGAAGGAAATCACTGCAAAGCCGGACAGGATGAACAGCGCACGGACGAGAAAGAAATTCAGCGTGAACCGTAACCCATCACTCGTGAACCGCGTTTGCGGTTGATGTGCATAAACGCTTTGCGCGGCGCGCGGCGCACCGGTCTGGCCGTCGATCCATGCGCTACACGGCGATCGTCCGCGTGGTCTTCAACGCGATCCAGGTCATGCCTTCGCGCAGCCCTTCGAGCACCGCTTCGCGCTCACTGGCGAAGATTTTCGCGTGGTGGAAGCTATGTTCGAAGTCGCCGTCCGGCGACGCATGCCGTACATGGATGGTCGATTGGAAGCCGCCGTCGTGCGCCGCATCCGTCTGGACGCTCACGGACCAAGTGCCTTGCTGCACGTTTGCCGATAGGGTCATCGAAGACTCCTTGAGTTTTGACGAGCGAATCCTGATCACGCGAGCGCGCCGCGACTGGCCGCAGGTCATTCGACAACCAGATCGTCGACGACCGCGCGCACGCCGGGCGCGCTCCATGCCACACCGCGCGCGACCGCGCGTTCCGCGCACGATCCAACTTTGCCGGTCAGCGTGACCGTACCATCCTTGACGTGGATGCCGATGTGCTTGACTTCGCGCTGCGCGTGACGCTGCATCGCTGCGGCGATCTTGCCGACGATGTCCTCGGACACGGCCGAGCCGCGCACTTCGATAGCGTTGGTCATGCCGCGCAGGCCACGCATATGACCAACCGCACGCGCGACGATCTGGCGCTGATAGGCCCAATCCACCGAGCCAGTCAACGTGACCCAGCCCTTTTCCACCTGGACCTTTACCGAATCGTCAGGCACGACGACGCTCCAGTGCAGAGTCGCGCGGACGGCGTTGGCCAGTTCTTCGTCGCCGTGTTCGTGGTGCTTCGGCAACCGGACCTGCATTTCGACGACCACGGCCTTGACACCGGCGACGCGTTGCGCGGCTTTCTCGGCCGCGAGTTTCTCTGCGAAGCTCGGTGGATGACCGGAAAGCGTCACGACACGGTTTGTCACTTCGACACCGATATCTGTCGCAGTGACGGCTGGATCCCAATCGAGTTCGTCCTCGACTTCACGCTTCAGTTGGCTGTCGGTTTTCATCACGAGTCTCTTCGGGGTGCATAGTCTTCGACGCAACGTGGCTCACGTTGTCATGACACAGGTTCGTCCTGCGGCAGCGTAAGGATTCTGACGCAGATCAACGGTGCGCGAGTTCGTCGTCGAAATCTGATCCGAAACCTTTCCACTGCTGTGCTCCTTTCCTGCAAGCTCGCCGAAGCATGACGCTCCAATTGATCGCACTGAATGCGCCGGCCTTCCTGCTCGATGCGCCTGATCCGGCCTGACCAACGCCGTCAACGCGCTTCCCGAACCCGAAAAGATCACGGCTGGCCCCGGAAAGGCGCAACGTGATCGTCGTGCGCGTGGCGCTAACTGCTGTTGCGCGCCCGCCCTGCCAAACTATCCGGCGACGGTTTCGTGCTTGTCCTCTTCGCGAATCAGCAACACTGGACACCGCGCGAAGCGCATAATCTGCTCCGCCACGCTGCCGATCACCAGTCGGAACCAGGTCGCCTGCTTTGCGACGCTCAGCTGCAGCTACCGTGGCACCCTGCTGCAGCGAAGCTGCGCGTCAACGCGCCGGCGCTGCGGGTGCGCGGCCCGCGGCGTAACACGCCGCTCGGCCCGGTACGCGGCAGGTCCGCGCGGATGATGGCCCCCTCCCTCCAAAACAGTCCGTCCGGTGAGCTACAAGCGCAAGCCCTGGCCCATTATCCGTTGCGCGGCATGGGCCGCGGCGCCCGCTTGCAGCGTCGCGAGCCGATCGGTTGAGCGGGCCAGCCCGCCATCGCCGACAGCAGCAGCTCATACGTCGGCTGCCTGCGTGCGACGACGGACTTCTGTCTCGGCCGCCCTGTCCGTCCCGGCGATCGGCGCGCCAGCGACGCTCCAGCGTCAGAAGAACCGGGCGCTCTTGCCGACACACGCATGCGGCGCATCGGCTCGAGATACGGTGCGCAACGGTTTTTGCACCGCCCCTGTCACATCGGCGCAAAGGCGTCGGGATACTCCAGATGATCCTTCACGGCTTTCAC
Source organism: Burkholderia sp. JPY481 (assembly GCF_038900515.1). Classification (NCBI taxonomy): domain Bacteria; kingdom Pseudomonadati; phylum Pseudomonadota; class Betaproteobacteria; order Burkholderiales; family Burkholderiaceae; genus Burkholderia; species Burkholderia sp. JPY481. Next base: position 369,820 of record NZ_JAYMRT010000006.1, on the reverse strand, counting down.
GCCTGGCGCGCGGGCTGCGGCGGCGAGGATCGCCTGACGCTCTTCCTCGGATCGCACCACTCCCCAGCAATGAGCGACCCCTTCCATGACTATCAGGTTGTCGGCTGCGATCGCCCAGCGGTGCCCATCGAGTTCTTTCGTAATCGCGCCGCGGATCTGCTCGTCCGACGGTTGTGCATCGAGCTGCGCGGGCGCACAGCTCGCTAGCGCGCGCACCAGACCGGCCCTGCTGACGATGCCGACGAGCTTGCCTTTGCGTAACACCGGTAGCCGCTTGATGTGCTTGCGCCCGAGCAATGCGGCGACCTCGGTAAGCGGCGCGGATTCTTCGACTGTGACAGCGGGCGCGCTCATCACGTCGCTCACCTGAATCGAACGCTCTTTCAGATACTCGACCGCAAGCTGACGCGTGGGCGCGAGGAACTCCGCGAGCCATGACCGACGCGGCGTTTCGGTGCCCATTTCGACACGCCGGAGCAGATCGCCCTCGCTGACGATGCCAATCACGCTGCCCGCGTCATCGACGACCGGCAGGCCGCTGATCCTGTTGTCGGCAAGCAGCTTGGCCGCGTCATAGACCGAGCTGTCCGGTGCAATTGAAACGACCTGGGTCGTCATGATGTCCGAGGCTTGCATGGTGATCTCCATATCGAGTGGCGAGTTGGGGGCAAGACGGGACAATGTTTGGTCCGATTCGGCTTGCAGGCGTTGACCGAAATCAAGCGACCGTGCGTTGAGCAGCGCTCTGGACGGTCTTGCGTTAGCGTGCCGACGCGGACCCGGGTTGGCCGTCAGGCGGAGAAGCGCCGCGCTCAGATGCGCAAAGCCATTGCCACACCTGCGTGGCTTCCCGTTCCGCTCCGCCGATTCTTTCGTGCAGCGCTACGTCGGTGTCAATGCGTTGCGCCAACGGAGCGTTCAGCAGGCGTCGTGCGAGCGCGGCTTCTTCGTTGAGCAAACCGAACAGCGCGGCCAGATGGTTCTCGCGCGATCGCTGCTGTTCGCCAAGAAGACAAAGCGCGGAAAATGCGTGGCCCGCACGGCACCTGAACCGCATCATCCGTCGATCGCGCAATTCGAATAGCGCGCTCGTGCACTCAGGACAGTTCAGGCCGGACGGCGCGCTCATGCGCTCGAAGAGCGCCCAGTCCGCGGTGTCGAGCATGCCCTCCGCGATGCGAGTCTCGATCCGGATGAGCTCGTCATAGTCGCCCGACACGGGCGTGTCCGGATCGTCGTTGGCGAGACTCACGAACAGCTCTCCCATCTCCCCGAGCTTGCAGCAGTGATCGATGCAGACATGTGCGAGCCCGCTTCGCGGCATCGACGGCGCAAGCGCCTCCGATGGCTCCTGCACGACCGCGATTCCACCCCGATCCTTGATGGCCATCAAACCGGCCGTGCCATCGTCGAGATGTCCGGTCAACACCACGCCGACGACGGCCGGCCCATACACGTTGGAGGCGGAGCGAAACAGCGGGTCGATCGCCGGGCGGCAGTGATTTTCCCGTGGTCCTTGCGACAGGCGAAGATAGCCTTGCCGGACAAGCATATGGTGATCGGGAGGAGCGACATAAATGCGCCCCTTCTCAAAGATTTCGAGATTGTGCGGCTGGGTCACCGGCAGGCGTGCTGCCTTGCCCAGAATGACCGGCAGCATGCTCGGGCTAGCGGCGCCGATGTGCTGGACGATGAACACTGGCGCCGGGAAGCTGGCGGGTAACTGTCTCACCAGTTGTTGCAACGCGTCGATTCCGCCGTGTGATGCGCCTATCACAAAGATCCGGCCGCTCATGATTAGCCTTCGGTTCGAATAGAACCCCATGATCGCTGCGTGATGCCAGACCGTTGTTGATTTGCGTCAAGCCGGCAGTGGCGGCGCTCATGCTGATGTCCCACGACTATCGCGATCTGCGCTGAGGGCACAGAGCTGTCCGTTTTTCACTGCTCCGCACCGGCCAATTGCTCCGGTCACGCGCTCTTGACCTACCTGTGGGTAACGGGCGATGCGCCGGACGTCGCGCAAGCCGTGTCACGACGCGTTGACTGAAGTCAAACGGCAGCCGCGTACGCGCCGGTATGTTCGAGACGATGCATCGACATGCGAGGGAACGCATCGCCCCACGAAATCGAGCTCTACGCGGTGCTGCCCAACGGCGTTTATCGCTATGACCCGGCGTCGCACCGGCTCGTGCTCAAGCATGCGAGCGACGCGCGCAATCTGACCGGCTATCAGGACTTCGTCGGCGACGCACCGCTCGACCTCGTGTATGTGGTCAACACGTCGCGTCTGCTGCAGATGCCGTTGCAGCAACGCGATATCTTTTCCGCCGTCGCGGCCGGCGCGATGGCGCAAAACGTCGCGCTGTATTGCGCGTCCGCTGGGCTCGGCAGCGTGGTGCGCGGCTGGATCAATCACCGCCAGCTTGCCGACGCGCTCAGGTTGAACGAAGACGAACTGCCGATTCTCGCGCAGACCGTTGGCCCACTCGGCACGGAGGTCAGCTCTCTCGCGGATTGAGGCTGTTGATCGGCAAAACAAAAGGCGCGCCAGTGACGGCGCGCCATACTTCATCGTCCAGGCTGGGTTGCTGGCTTCTAGTTGACCGTCAGGCGCTTGTGCTCGCTCGAGGCTTTTTTCGGCAGGCTCAACGACAGCACACCGTCCTTGTATTCGGCTTTCGCATTGGCCTCGTCGACCTCGCCGCCGAGCGAGAACGAGCGGCTGAACGTGCCGGAGTAACGCTCGCGACGGATCACGTGTTCGCCCTCCTTTTCCTCCTTGTTGCGCTCGACCTTCGCGTTGATCGAAACGACGCGCCCGTCGATCTGAACGTCGATATCCTTCTTGTCGACGCCCGGCAGTGCGGCTTTCACCGAATATGCACCGTCGTTTTCCGTCACGTCGATCTTCATCGATGCGAGTTCGGTGTCCTGTGTCGTCAGCATCGAGCGCATCGGCCGGAAAAATCCCTGGAACAGCTCCGAAACAGGATCCGTCGAAAACGGATCAAAATGCGTCAGATTGCTCATTGCGCTCTCCTTCATATAAGCAGACCATCAAATGGCCCAATTGTGTCGTTGATCCACGTCAAGCCAGGTCCAGTGCACCGACGGCTTCGCTCGCCTTTGCAGCAGTTCGTGATCCAGCACCGTCCGTCGTCAAGCGCATGGCGCGTGAAACATCGTGCGTCGAGCCATCGTCGGTCAGTGGTTGCGCGCTCGCGCTGCGATCGCTTCGAGTTCTTGTTCCGCGAGATCGAACGCGCCGCGGATCGCCGCCTCGGCGTTGTCGCCGACGCAATGCGCGATGGACCTGAATTCGTGCGCGGGAGTGGTCAGATCCAGACGCACGTCGAAATGCGGACTGGCGCGATCCGGGCGCAACGCCTCAACCGCCAGATGGCAGTTCGATACGAGCGCCCCGAACCGCGCAAGACGCACCAGCTGCACACCCGCCTCTGCTTCGAGCTGCGCGGTGCCAGCGAAGCCGAGATAGACAATCTGCATCCCGATGCCCATCCTCCCCCTCCCGCTCCGAGTATTGTCCGGACACCGAGCGCGGCACCGTCCGTGGACAGCGTCGTTCGCCGCAGGCCTATCGTGTTCCTCCGTGAAGCGGAGTCATTGACCTGCGTCAACCGCGACGAAGGACGGGGGATAAAGGTCATTTTCTTGATGTGCCCAAGCATCTCACGACGCGATGCCGCTCCCGTAGCCAGCGGTGCCGCTGTGAGAGGGCTCAGCGCTTAAACACACCCCGCGCTCATCGCCGGCAGGCATTCAACGGGCGGAAACACGTCCCACGAACCATTGCCGTGCCGGAAAAACACTATCGTCAGGGGCCGCGAAGAAATCGCGCCTTCAAGCCTGACGTAACGCGCGCGAGTGATCGCCATGCGGCCGGTGCGCACCACATGCGCGGGGGTCGCGCCGGTGGGCGCAAGCCATTTTTCGACCAGTGCCCGCAGGGGAATGATGGTGTCTTTCATGACCGCCTCCTCGTTTTCGCCGACTCTGACGCCGTGGAAACGGCGTGCCGTCGAATCTATTATTGGCAACCGTGCTCGTTATCTAAATCAGCGGCGGCGGAAACGCGGGTAGTCCGTGGAGACCGCTCGTAGGAATCGGCTGACTCTCGTCGGACCATCGGACGACACGATTCGTGCTCCTTCGCAGACGCACAAATTCGCGTCACGCACCCGCGATTGATCTGAGTCAATCGTGCCCCTTGCTTTGCGCAACACACTGGTTGCGACATCCGAAGCACTGTTCGAGTCATGCACGCCGCCGCGCCGCCGATCGTCGGATATCGGCAGTCGCGGTGTACCTGTCCGAGTTCACTCATTCACGTCAGCGAGAAGACTATGTCCACTGTCGCCATCAACGATCAAACGCCGGAAACGGCCGCCCCGCCGCTTCTTAAGGACACCGCCATCGACGGCATGGCCGCCTACGAAGCGCTCGTCAACGAAGCCCGCACCGACCGGAGCGGCTTCTGGGCACGGCTCGCGCGCGAGCATCTGAGCTGGCACCGGCCCTTCACGAAGGTGCTCGACGAATCGAACGCACCGTTCTTCAAGTGGTTCGACGACGGTCTGCTGAACGCGTCGTACAACTGCCTGGACCGCCATCTGCACGACGGCAACGCCAACAAGACCGCGATCATTTTCGAGGCCGACGACGGCACCGTGACGACCATCACGTACCGGCAACTGCATGCGCGCGTGTGCCGCCTGGCGAATGGGCTGCGCGCGCGCGGCATCGCGTGTGGAGACCGCGTGATGATCTATCTGCCGATGTCGATCGAAGGTGTCGTCGCGATGCAGGCCTGCGCGCGCATTGGTGCGCTTCATTCGGTCGTGTTCGGCGGCTTCTCGGCGAAGTCGCTGCACGAACGCATGGTCGACGTCGGCGCCGTCGCCGTCATTACCGCCGACGAGCAGATGCGCGGCGGCAAGAATCTGCCCTTGAAATCCGTCGTCGACGAAGCGCTGAACATGGCAGGCACCGACGCGATCCATACCGTGATCGTCTATCGGCGCACGGGCGGCTCGATCCTGTGGGACGAACCGCGCGATTGCTGGCTGCACGAACTCGAAGCGACCCAGCCCGACACCTGCGAACCCGAATGGGTCGGTGCCGAACATCCGCTGTTCGTTCTGTACACGTCCGGTTCGACCGGCACGCCCAAGGGCGTGCAGCACAGCACGGCGGGCTATCTGCTGTGGGCCGCCGTCACGATGAAGTGGACGTTCGACCTGCGCGCCGACGACGTGTACTGGTGCACGGCCGACATCGGCTGGATCACCGGTCACAGCTACATCTGCTATGGCCCGACCGCGGTCGGCGCGACCCAGGTGATTTTCGAGGGCGTGCCGACGTGGCCCGACGCGGGACGGTTCTGGGAGATGATCGCGCGGCACAAGGTCAGCATCTTCTATACGGCGCCCACTGCGATCCGCTCGCTGATCAAGGCCGCCGAGACGAACAGCAGCGTGCATCCGCGTCGCTTCGACCTCGGCTCGTTACGTTTGCTCGGCACCGTCGGCGAGCCGATCAATCCGAGCGCGTGGGAGTGGTTTGCGCGCGAAGTCGGCGGCGGACGCTGTCCGGTGCTCGACACCTTCTGGCAAACCGAAACGGGCGGCCACATGATCACGCCGCTGCCGGGCGCGACACCGCTCGTCGCCGGATCGTGCACGTTGCCGCTGCCCGGCATCGAGGCCGCGATCGTCGACGAAACCGGCTGCGACCTGCCGAACGGTCAGGGCGGCCTGCTGGTCATCAAGGAGCCATGGCCGTCGATGCTGCGCACCATCTGGGGCAATCCGCAGCGCTTCCGCAGTGGCTACTACCCCGCGGACCTGGGCGGCAAACTTTATCTGGCGGGCGACGGGGCGATTCGCGATCCGCAGACCGGCTATTTCACGATCACCGGCCGCATCGACGATGTGCTGAACGTTTCGGGCCACCGCATGGGCACGATGGAAATCGAATCGGCGCTCGCCGCGCATTCGCTGGTGGCGGAGGCCGCGGTCGTCGGCCGGCCCGACGAGACGATCGGCGAAGCGATCGTCGCATTCGTCGTGCTCAAGGGGCCGCGCCCGGAAGGCGCCGAAGCGAAAAAGGTCGCGGAGCAGTTGCGTGCGTGGGTGGGCAAGGAAATCGGGCCGATCGCCAAGCCGAAGGAAATCCGCTTCGGCGACAGCATGCCGAAGACGCGCTCCGGCAAGGTCGTGCGGCGTCTGCTGCGCTCGGTCGCGAAGGGGGAAACGGTCGAGCAGGACATGTCCACCGTGGAAAACCCCGCCGTGCTGCTGCAGTTCGGACATCACGAGTAAGCCCCCCAGTTCCATTCAGGAGACTTCACCATGAAACCCACCGCTCCCAACCCCGCATCGCTCGGCCTTGCCGCCTTCGCGCTGACCACGTGGCTCCTGAGCATGATCAACGCCGGCTGGTTCAGCGGCGGCTCGCTCGGTCTCGTGCTCGCCGTTGCGTTTGCGTTCGGCGGCAGCATGCAGATCGTCGCCGGACTCATGGAGATTCCGCGCGGCAACACATTTGGCGCCACCGCGTTCCTGAGCTATGGCGCGTTCTGGTGGTCGTTCGCGCTGTTTGCGCTGTTCCTGCACGAACAGGTGCCGGCCGCGTTCGTCGGCTGGTATTTGCTGTTGTGGGGCGTCTTCACGTTCTACATGTGGATCGCGACGTTCCGCTCGTCGCGCGCGCTGCAGTGCGTGTTCGTCGCGCTGTGGGCGACCTTCTTTCTGCTTGCGGCCGGCGAATGGCTCGGCTCGGCGGCACTTCGGCACGCGGGTGGCTATGGCGGCCTGCTGACGGCGCTGCTCGCGTTCTATCTGTCCGCGGCGGAGATCATCAACGAGTCGCTGGGGCGCACGGTCCTGCCGATCGGCGCGAAACCCCCGGTCGTCGAAATGGAATCGCTCAGCGCCGCGGTGGTGACGCGTTTTGCGGATTGATTACGCTCATCCGCCGCTGCACTCGGGCCGCCGCGCATATCAGATGCGCGGCGGCCCTCGTCATTTGGATACGCTCCCGCACGCGCGAAACTTGCGGCTGACTGGCGGGCGAAAGCTTTACCCAATGCCACGGCGCACGGGCGAACCGGGAACCCGCCGGCTTGCACCGCAGATCATTTGACCGAGGTCAATAAGGGCAGTTTCGCCGCCCATACACTGGTCTTATTCCTTATGCGGGAGCACTGCCGTGATTGCGCGAATTCGAAACTGTCTGCTGGTGTGCGCGGCGTCCGCGCTGACGGCCGGCACCGCCTACGGCGAATCCGAGCCGACCGCGCTCGTCGATCAGCAGCACTGCATGTTCTGCCACACGCGCGATGCGCCATTTCTCGCGCCGTCGTTCCAGCAGATCGCCGACCACTATCGCAACATGCCCGATGCGCAGCCGATGCTTGAGCACAAGCTGCGGCTCGGCGGCAAGGCACACTGGGGCGATACGCCGATGCCGCCCGCGGCCGAACGCGGTGGCCCGCTGTCGGCACAGGACGCGCACACCTTAGTGCAGTGGGTGCTTAGCCAATAAGGACTCGTCGAGCCGGCCAGCGACATACGATCGCGGCGATCACCCCGTCAGTCGCTCACGTTGCGCGGCGCGTTCGCTCTGTGGCTCGACAAAGACACATGGCAAGGCCCGCATAAAGGTTCTTTCGATCCCGAGGTTCGATCGATATCAGACCAGCCGGGGATCCGCGCTGTTTATTCCTGTGCCGACATTCGGATCGGTCATGTAATCGATTATTCCGCGCATTTGCTGCGCCCCGTCGCTCTTGTCGGGCGCATCGCGGAACATGGTTTTGCCGTCCTGGACAGCATTTACCCGCTGCGACCTCAAGCTCAAGATACGCATACGACCGGCCACCTATTTGATGCAGGTCAACGTAGTGTGGTCATGCGCTTTGCGGACTGATTCGGCGGAGCGATCCCGTGCACTGATACGCATTCGAGCTCGCTGAAGCTCGTCATTTCGCTTCGCTCATAAACGCGCGAAACTCGTCCTCGACCGCGACGATCGCATTCGCACAGGTCCAATACATCACGCTCGCGTTACCGTCGGTGCGGTACATGCCGCGGCACATCGCTTTCAGCTGAATTAGCGCGTGATCTTCGTCGAGCCGTCCCTTCTGCGCCGCGAGATACACGAAGCCGAACGAATGCGGCAACGCGGTTTCGATCAGCGTATCGTCAGCGCGGACGATGCGGCTCGCCGAATGCGTCGCGACGAACGCGCGCGTGCGTACCCATGCCGACTCGCAATCGACCGTCGGTTCGCAACGCACAGACGCTTGTTGACGCGCCTCGAACAGCGCGACTTCCTCGCGGCGGAAGGCCGCCTCGCGCGCGGTGCTCGCGCATCCGGCAACGAGCACCACAGATAGGATCGACACCCAGATCCGATACGCGGCGCGCTTTATGACCGCGCCGGTGTCGGTGTGGCCGCCGAACCAATGCATTTATGGATCTCGCTGAGTTTGCTGTTCATCGGGTTTCCAGTCTTTGTCGCGTCTGAACCCGGCCAACCGCAGCTCGTGTGCAGCGAACTCGACATCGACGATCGCGTCGCGTCCCGTGACGATCGCTTCCCGGGTGTCTCCAAACATAGCGGCTCGTCGCGTATGAAGACTGATCCTGATCAAACATCCCATTGACGGCGATCAAGCGGTGCCACTGCCACGCGTCTACGCTTGCGATGAATACCGCCCCGGCCACATCCACACTACCCGGCGAGGACGACTGAGACCCGCCCTGATCGTTTCGTTTCTGTTCGCGCTGCTCTGCATGTCAGGATGCGGGGGCGACATGGTGCCGGCTGCTGATCGCGAAGTCGCTGTGGCCTTTGCCGACGTGCTGGATCTCTACAACGAACGACTCGAACTGACGTAGCAAGCGGTCTTGCTCGAGCGCAAGCACCCGCTTTCACGGCTCCGGACGGAACGCCTGTGCATCGTCATCCGCGCACCGACTTCGACGCGTTGCGCGGCTCGCTGCGCGTCGAGTCGCAACGTTTTCGACCGCGAGCCTGAACACCCCGCTACACCAGCCACTCCATCTCGCGGCGTGCCGCCATTCTCGACCTGATCTTCTGCGCGAACGTGTCGCGCTTGACGCCGTCTTTGCGTCGATACAGGTCACTGCCGGTAAACACGCAGGTCGCAAGCGGCACCTTGCCCGCCGCCTCAGACATCTGCTTCAGCGCCTCTTTGCCGCCGAACGCGCCCTCGCAGCAAAACAGCGCGAGCCGGCGAACCTGCGGGCCGTGCAATTCCAACCACGCCCGAGCTGGCGCGCATGCGCCGCGTGCCCAGACCGGCGCGCCAACGACGACGAGGTCATACGCTGCGACGTCGAGCAACGCCGGCATGACCTCGGCGTGTCGATGACACAGCGCATCCATCAACGATCTGACGAAACCGCGTGCACCGTTACGCGGCTCGGGACCGCCGGGTTCGCGGATCGGTTCGATGTCGGCGTCCAGCCCGGACGCGAGCAGCTCGGCATCACGCCGCGTTGTGCCGGTTCGCGAGTAATAGACGATGAGAATCCTGCAACGCTCGGACATATGCTTTCTCCGACAGCGGACATGGGGCACCTCATCCGCCAATTGAGCGTCATGCGCTGCGAACGTGCCGGCTCGCGATGCGATGCCGCTTCGATCAAGATTCGACTTGCGGGCGGTGGTGTCAGAGTAATTGAGCTCGGCCGGCAGCGATTGACCCACGTCAACTGGCGTGCGGCATCCGCGTGCTTGATCTGCGTCAACAGTCGCGCCGGGCTGGACCATAGACTAAATGTCACCACGGGTTGCGCCCGTTTCCACGCGGTCTGTCAGGGAGCCTTGACGATGAGCTACAAAAGCATTCTCGTTCACATCGATACGAGCGTTCGCGCGCATCCGCGTCTCGAGATCGCATTGCAGCTTGCACACCGGTTTCACGCGCGGCTGACCGGTCTGTTTTCGACCTATGTGCCACCGCGCCACGCGTTCTTCGTCATGGCCGGCACTGCCGAGTACTACGCGGAGCACGAGCGCCAGCGCCACGAAAGGGCTGGCTCGCTCGAGCGGCTCTTTCATGCCGAACTCGCGCGTGCAAAGGTCGAAGGTCAGTGGATCACCGCAGACGGCTATGCGAACGACGATGTGCCGCCGTACGCCCGTCTCGCCGATCTGATCGTGCTCGGACAGACTGATCCGGTCGACCCCGAGGCGTTCGTCGCCGAACAGTTCGTCGAGCACGTCGTGCTGTCGACGGGACGGCCGGTATTGCTGGTGCCGTCGAGCGGGCGCGTCACGCCGCCGGGCCGGCACGTGCTGATCGCGTGGGACGGCAGCCGTGAAGCCACCCGCGCGATCCACGACGCGCTGCCGTTCCTCGCGCATGCCGCGAAGGTGTCGCTGCTGACGGTCCATTCGCCCAGCGATCAACCGCCGCGCGATAGGATTCCCGGCGCGGACATCGCGCTGACCATCGCGCGTCACGGCGTGAAGATCGACGTGCGAGAGCTGACCATCGAAAACGACACGCCGGTCGGCGATGCTTTGCTGTCGCAAGCGTCGGAGCTCGGCTGCGACCTGATCGTGATGGGCGCGTACGCACACTCCCGGCTGCATGAAGTCGTACTGGGAGGCGCAACGCGCACGATGCTCGAGTCGATGACCGTGCCAGTGCTGTTGTCGCACTGAAGATCGCGCTTAAGGAGACCATTATGTTTCACCGCCTACTGGTCGCGCTCGACGGCAGCGATACCGTCTCTCGAGCCTTCGATGCCGCATTGACCCTCGCCGCCGAGTCCGGTGCCGAATTGATGCCGCTGTATGTGATCGATATGCCCATCATGGCGTACGACACGCCGGGTTTCGATCCGTCCGTGATCGAGGACGCCTTCATCGAAGAAGGCCAGCGGATCGCGACCGACGCGAAGAGCCGGCTGGCAGCGCACGGCGTCAAGGGCACGCCACGCACCGTGGAAGCCTCGATCCCCGGCGAAGACGTCGCGAAGCGCATCATCGCGGCGGCGCTCGAATGGAACGCCGATGCCATCGTGATGGGTACGCACGGCCGCCGCGGCTTTCGGCGCGTCATGCTCGGCAGCGTCGCCGAGCGCGTGCTGCGTAGCGCCCGCTGCCCGGTCCTGTTGATTCCGGCTCGTGCGGTCGTTGAACCCGACGATCAGTCCGTCACCGCGTCCGCCGAAAAGGAGCTGACATGAGCTACAAGACCCTGCTCGTTCATATCGACGACAGCCGTCGCTGCGACGCGCGCGTCGCGCTCGCGCTCGATCTTGCGCAGCGTTGGGACGCACACCTGATCGGTTTGTATGTCGTGTGCGAGGACTTCGCGAAACCGCTGTTCGGCACCGACGACGGTTTCGTCGCCCAGCTCGCCGCACTGTCGGCCGATCGCCGTGAGACGGCTCAGCAGGCATTTCTAGCCGCGGCCGAGCGCGCCGGCCGCACAGCGGAATGGCGCACGCCGGAGGGCTCGCCGGTCGATGTGACCACACTTCATGCGCGGCACGCCGACCTGCTGGTGCTCGGCCAACCCGACCCGCACGATCCCGCGACTTACGTTGATCGGCATTTCGTCGGCGAGGTCGTGCTGGGCGCGGGGCGACCCGCGCTCGTGATCCCGCACGCGGGTGCGGTGCCGACGCTTGGCGAGAACGTGTTGATCGCGTGGGACGGCAGCCGCGAAGCCTCACGAGCGATCGCCGACGCGATGCCGCTGCTTCAACGCGCGCGCTTTGTCAGCGTCGACGTCGTCGGGCCCACGCATGACCGTGAAACGGGACCCAGCGCGATCGACGTCGCAGCATGGCTCGAGGCGCAGGGCGTGCGCGCGTCGTTCTCGACGACGCCGCGCCTTCGCGTCGCGGGCACGGGCGCGACGCTGCTCAACCGGGTCTCGGACCTGCACGCCGATCTGCTGGTGATGGGTGCGTATGGCCATTCGCGTGCGCGTGGACGGGTGTGGGGCGGCGTCACGCGGACGATGCTCGAATCGATGACGGTGCCGGTGTTGATGGCGCATTGAGCCGCGCCCGAGCTAAATGAGCGCTGCGGGACGGCGCAGGTGTGGATAAAGGGCAACCGGGCCAATGCGCGCGCCGTCCCCGCGAACCGCTTACTACGGATTATTCACGGCATGGGGCGGTGGCGCGAGGCCACGTCCTTCAGGAGACGCTGAATAACACTGCCCACCCTGCGATGGCGAGCACGCTTGGACCGACGCCGTGCACAAATGGCGCGTACTGCTTGCTGTGGGAGGCGGATAATAGTCGTGTCCTCCAATCGGTAGACAGTCGAAGGCAACGGTGGATATGTTTCCCTTGCAATCGATGCAACAGATAGAGATCGCCTCATGATCAAAGTGTTGCTAGCCGACGACCACACGCTCGTGCGCGAGGGGCTGCGCCATATCCTCCAGCAGGCAAACGGCTTTGAAGTAGCCGGTGAAGCGTGTGACAGCGCCACGACGATCGCGCTGATCCGCACGACGCATGCGCACGTGCTCGTGCTCGATCTGTCGATGCCCGGGCGCAATGGCATCGAACTGATCAAGCAGATCAAGGAGGAAAAACCCGATCTGCGGATTCTGGTACTGACGATGCACGCCGAGCAGCAATACGCGGTGCGCGCGTTCAAGGCGGGTGCGTCGGGCTATCTGACCAAGGAAAGCGCGAGCGCGGAACTGGTCGGCGCGGTGACGAAAGCTGCGTCAGGGGGCGTGTATGTGAGTCTCGCGATGGCCGAACGCTTCGCGCAGAATCTGAACGAGCCTGTCGACACGCTGCCGCACCAGCGGTTGTCCGATCGCGAATTTGACGTGTTCCGGCGCCTCGTCGAAGGCCAGAGCATCAGCGAGATCGCCAACGAACTTTGCGTCAGCGTCAAGACGATCAGCACACACAAGACGCGCATCCTCGAAAAAATGCAGATGCCGAACGAGAACGGGCTGGTTCGCTATGCGATCCGTCACAAGCTGTTCGACGACGAAACCGACCTGTAGCACCCTTCCACTTCCGTGCTCAGAGAGCGACCTCCTGTCGTCAGGAATATTCCAACGCCGGCTACCTCGATTCCTGGTCTCGGTTAAAGCGCCGCTGATGCATATTTGCGATGACGTCGCCAATCAAGGTTTCGGCGCGATCGCCTCGTGCGGGCGAAAGGCAAAACGATCCATATCGAAGACGCGGAAGGACTCACCCGAGTCTGAGCGCCGGCCCCGATGCCTCAACACAAGAAAGCAATGGTCGCCGCGTTGCAGGCAAACGGTCATACCGTCGCCATGATAGGTGGCGGAGTCAACGATGTGCTTGCGCTGAAACAGGCAGACATTGGTATCGCGATGGGGAGTAGTTCAGGGGCCGCCCGCACGGTCGCGCCACTTGTACTGGTCGATGACCGTCTTGCGTCGCTACCGGCTATTGTCGGCGAAGGGCGGCGAATCATCGGCAACGTTGAGCGTCTGGCAAACCTCTTCGTGACCAAAACGGTCTATGCGATGCTGCTCGCAATTGCAGCGGGTATTGCCGACCTGCCGTTCCCTTTCCTTCCGCGCCACCTCACTCTTGTAGGCACATTGAGTATCGGGATACCTGCCTTCCTGCTATCCATGGAGGCCGGTGGCGACCGCGTCAAGCCCGGCTTCATTGGGCGAGTGATGCGATTCGCCATTCCGGCAGGTCTTGTGGCCGCCATCGGCACATTCGCAGCCTATTTCACCGTGTTTCAATATGAAAATGGAGGCCTCGAAAGCGCGCGGACAATGGTCGCCATCGCATTGTTCTGCGTCGCATTGTGGACTCTATACCTGTTGTCCAGGCCGGTGAATCTTTTTCGCGCGTTATCGATTGGCGCAATGACTGCATGCTTCGTCCTGGTCGTCGCATTGCGGCCGCTCCGAACGTTCTTCAACCTCTCGCTGCCGTCACCGATGATGCCGCTCACATCGGCTATCGTGGTGCTGGTAGCCAGCTTTGCACTCACGCGGGTCGTCTATAAACTTTCGGCCGCGACATTTGCGCCCGGAAGCGAGTTTGGTATGTCCGGCGGACAGAGGATTACCTGGCATCTGATTTACGAGCGCATCGGCGTCCGCAACCTGCTTGTTGCAACGGTACTGGTGATTGGTGGCGTGTGGCTCTTCTTTGGCGTGCTCGAGGATGTCGTCAGTCATGACCCGCTGGTAGACGTGGACGTTGCTATTCACGCCGCCATGCAGCCCCTTCGCTTTCCCGCCCTCGATTCGGTGATGGTCGCTGCGTCGGAACTCGGCGATGCGGCGGTCACCGTCCCTGTGATGTTCGTCGTGCTTGGCTGGTTCGTCTGGCAGCGCGAATTGCGAAGTGGCCTTTACTGGGTAGCAGCAATCGGGTTGGCTGAAGTCTTCGTCATTCAGCGGCCGAGGCCGACGTTGATATACGAGGGTGTGCACAGTTTCTCGTTCCCTAGTAACCACGCGACACTGAGCGTCGTCACCTGCGGTCTTCTTGCTTACTTTGTCGCACGTACCTATCGCGGCGTATGGCGCCAGCGTATTGCCATAGCAGCGGGCCTTCTCATTGCGCTCATCTCATTTTCGCGCCTCTACCTCGGAGCCCACTGGTTCTCGGACGTCCTCGCTGGCATCAGTTTTGGTATCGCGTGTATCGCCTCGGTGGCCTTACTTCACCATATTGGCGACGGCGGCAGAAGCAAGACGCTCGCCTTGGGTGTTTCGGCAATGGTCGCCCTCTTGCTCACCGCGGGCACATACGTCTTCATGCAACACAGCGCCGACCTAATTCGGTATGCACCGAGGTAGCTCGGCTGCGACCGCTATCCGATTTCGGTTCATATCCTCTCCATTTGGATGCAGCTTCTGCGAAAATTGCCCGCGTTCGTGGTAAGCATCCCGCGACGCATCCTTAAAGTGTGAAAGGTTCTGGAGTACTTGGGTATGCAACCTCGTTTGCAATTCAATGTTGCTGGTGAGTGCCGTGGCCATGCCCAGGCGGATGATGTTCGTGGGAACCTGCTCGATGTCCGGCCCCGTGATGGTCATGTTCGCCGCGCTCCATCATCCGCACCATTTCGGGACCACCTGTCCTGAAGAACACAAACGTCAATACCATGAACACGACACCGAAACCGATGTTGAGTATCGTGGTGTAGTTGAAGGAAATAGTCGCATCGACCATCGCTGTCCGGTGTTCGCGCGGAATCAAGCCAGCCAACTGGAACACCGCCTCCACGATAAGCGCTGCCACGACCATGGCGATATAAAAGGTGACCGCCATGAACACGGTCATTTTGCCGCCGTAGTACTTCCGGTAGATGTTCAGGATGGGAAGGATGATGAGGTCACCGAATATGAACGAGGCGACGCCACCAAAGCTGATGCCCCCTTTCCATAGAACCGCTGCCAACGGTACGTTTCCGACGGAACAGGTGAACGAGGCAACTGCGATGAGCGGGCCGATGAAAGCGCCCCAAATCATTGCGACTGCCGGATGACTTACCAGAAAAGACTTCTGCCAGAAACTGTCCGGCACCCAGGCGGCTATGGCACCGGCAACAAGTAGCCCGATGCCAATGTCACGCCATAGCATGGTCCAGTTCATCACATAGCTATGACTGATTGCCCTCCAGCCATCCTTCGATGAGAGCCGCTCTTTCCAGGTCCCCTTCTGTTCACCCATCGACATGGCAGCATGCCCTTCCATGCTGCCGGCGACACCTTTGTTCGCCTGGTCGATAGCCTGCTTTCGCAGGGAATCGCGCAGGAAGAATCGAAACAGCAGGACGAGCACACCAATCATGATGGTGCCACCGACGAACTCGGCGGCGGCGAACTGCCAGGCAATCAGTACCCACATCAGCACGCCCAGCTCAAGCACTAAATTGGTCGCAGCGAACTGGAATGCCATGGCAGCGGTAAAGTCGGCTCCTTTACGCACCATGGAGCGCGCCATGGCGACGGCCGCATAAGAGCACGATGACGACGCTGCACCGAACAGGCTCGCACGCGTGAGCGAACGCAAGGAGGCGTCCGGAAGCAGCTTCGACATCTCGGACTTCGAGACCGTCACCTCAATCACGGCGGAAAACAGGAAGCCGAGGCTGAGCCCCCAGAAAATCTGCCATAACATGGTGAAGGACATCCACAGGGCATGACCCAGTGCGCTGAGAATGTGCATCACGAACTCCGTGAGTTGCGCTCCTATGACAATGGTGCGCGATTCTAAAAATAGGTGCGGTGAGGTGACATGCCGACCTTGATGGTGCTCATGAACTTCAGCGTCTTCATGTCAGCGACACCGACGTAACGGCTCAAGCGGAACGTAACCCGCAGGTATCGCCGGTCAGGTGTCAGTTCCATATCGTCCGGCGCAGGCAGCAAGCCCTTGATGGTGCCGACGTTTGTGAGCGAGTTCTCGTCGAGGATGCTAATGGTATTGCCGACCCGATTCGTGACGAGCACGTGCTGACTATCAGCGAGCGAACGGAAATTGTGAGCCCCCTTGTCGATGTGGATGGCCTTCACAATTTACCGGGCGCGCCGGTCGATAACAGCGACGTAGTCAGCACCCGTCATGCCTGCTAGAAGAAATTTGTCGCTGGGAATCAGCCACAGGCCCGCAGGGGCCTAGACGAGCCTAATCCCGACCGCGTTCGCCACTATCAACGATTGGTTGTCGGGCGTCGCCGTCAAATGGTGCGGCTCGTTTCCGACGGCCACGGTATCGACAACCTTTAGAATGGCCTCGTCTATCAAGCTGACATTCGCGTCCGCCGAATCGAGAACGATGACGTTTTCAGCCGCGGCGGCCGACGGAACGGACGCAACCAGACCCAGCGCTAACAGAAGGGGCGCATCCGAGACTCTCACTGGTCTTTACGGCGCTATGACCACTGGATGGAAGTTAGCCTGCTCGATTGCGTGGAAAATCTGGCCCTGATTCAACGCAGATTCCACTTTCACTGTCTTGGCTGCGACGTCAATCTGAACCTTTGCCGCCGGGTCCAGCCGTGCAATTGCCTTGCTGATTGCGCTTGCACATCCACCGCACGACATGTCCGAAACCTTGAATTCCATTTTCATCCCCACGTAATAAGTTACCTTTACAGCATGAACATTCCCACGATGGGAATGTCAAGTAGAGTCGCAACGGCCACACCGGAAATGTCCCTAGCCGAGAGCGTTGAATCCGCTCGAGGCCAGCCTTCAGTTAGGAAATGACGCCTTCGCACGCTTAACCAGGTCGTAAGCCCGTGCTAAACTTCGCGGCTATGTCCTACTGGCGCAAAATTATTCTCGTCGTGCTGTTGGCACTGAGCCTTCCGGTTCAGTCGTTTGCGGCCGTCTCGATGATTTGTGCTGCTTCTGAAGCGGTCGGCGATGACACGACCGCCCACCATGTCCATCGAGGCGACTCAGTCGACGGACATGCGCTGGTATCCGACGCTGATGGCCATCATGGTCACGACCACAGCGGCGTACATCATCCTCACGGATGTTTGACCTGCGCCTCCTGCTGTATCGGGGCAGCAATACCGGTCGTGCCTGCGGTTTCCGCTTCGGCTGACCTGTCTAATTTTCCCGTCCCCCTGCCTCCGCCTGCGCGTGTCGCGTCGTTCCTGACCGGCGGCATTGAACGCCCTCCCCGCCTGATTCTCGTCTAATCCTCGCACTCGCGGCGATTCGCTGCGACCAGCAAGCTCTTCTGGCGTCTTTCACGGACGCCGGATGATTTACGACGAGAGCAATTCATGCGAACAATTTCTGCGGCGCTATTCGGCGCAAGCGCAGTACTGCCGTTGCTCGCGCACGCGACGGCTCTTTCCGACCCGACTGATGCGGCGGTATCGGTGCCGGCCGTCACCGTGCACTCCGCCTTTGACGGCTACCGGTCGTACCGGGACGGCGAAGCACCGAGCTGGCAGTCATTAAACCGCGCAGTTACACCCGGTCACCGCACGGCTGGAATGAAACAAGGTCAGCAATCAGGTGATGCTTCCGCCGCGAAGAAACACGAACACGGGGGCGAGTCGGAATGATGCGACTACTCGCGCACCGCCGCGCGACCTCTATCGCCCTCGCGACGCTGTTCATGGCCGGCTGCACGACCTTCTCGAAGGACGGTGGCTTTAACACCGTATCGTCGACAGCGTCGGAGCGCCTTGGCAAAGAGGTCGTCTACGTGAAAACCGACGAAGACCGTGAGGCGGTCTTCAGGCGGACACAGGAACTGCTGTCGAAGCCGCTCGGGATGGATGATGCCGTCCAGGTCGCGTTGCTGAACAACCGGGGACTTCAGGCATCGTACGGCGAGCTCGGCATTTCCGAGGCCGACCTTGTTCAGGCGGGCCGCCTGCCCAACCCGGGCTTTACGTTCAGCCGGACACACTGGAGCGATGGCTTCGGCATCAGCCGGACCTTTTCCATGGGCGTCCTGGGGATACTCGCGCTGCCGGTAGCGACACACATCGAGAGCCAACGGTTTGAAGAGACCAGGCTCGAAACTGCCAACGCGATGCTCGCCGTCGCCGCCGACACCCGAAAGGCCTACGTGAGTGCTGTGGCTGCGGAGCAGGCAGCCCTCTACTCCGCTCAGGTCAAGGACTCCGCCGAAGCTGGGGCAGAACTCGCCTTACGGATGCGCCAGGCAGGCAACTTCAGCAAGCTCGACTATGCGCGCGAGCAGGCCTTCTACGGGGAGTCGGTCGCGGAGGTGGCAAAGGCAAGGCAGCAGTCAGTCGTCGCTCGCGAGAAGCTGACCCGCATGATGGGCCTTTGGGGTTCAGGAACCCAGTTCAAGTTGCCGGAGCGCCTGCCCGACCTGCCAGACGACAGGCCGCAACTCAACGACCTCGAGAGCTTCGCGATGCAGAACCGCCTGGACATTCAGGCGGCGAAGCAGCGCACGCAAAGCGTCGCCAGCTCGCTGGGGCTTAGCAAGGCAACCCGGTTTATCAATGCGCTCGACGTCGGCTATCTCAACAATTTCGAGACCGACAAGGGACATGAGCGCGGCTACGAAATCAGCGTTGAGATTCCAATCTTCGATTGGGGCAGCGCAAAGGTCGCGCGTGCTGAGGCCATCTACATGCAGTCCGCAAACCGCCTCGCCCAGACGGCGATCGATGCGCGCTCCGAAGTACGCGAGTCGTACTCCGCCTACGTGACGAGCTATGACGTTGCGAAGCACTACCGCGACGAGGTGGTGCCCGTGCGCAAAACCATCTCGGACGAAATGCTGCTGCGTTACAACGGCATGCTCGCCAGCGTGTTCGAGCTGCTTGCCGACTCACGCGAACAGGTCGCCGCCGTCAACGGGTACATCGACGCGCTGAAAGACTTCTGGCTCGCGGAAACGGACCTGCAGCAGTCGCTTGGGGGCCGTCTTCCGCCGCTCGCCATGACGCGGGCACCGGACGCCCCGCATAGCGACGCAACAGATGCCCCTGCCGCACAAACGCCATCGGCCCCGGCGCAGGAATCGCCATTGTCGGCCACCACCATGCAACCGGCGTCGCCGACGAATTCAAAAAGGTGAATGAAGATGGTTTCACGTCGAAGTTTTCTCGGCGGCTCGGGCGCAGCGCTGCTCGGCGCAGCGTTGGTCAGCAAGGCTGGCGCAGCGTCACTTCCAGAAGCGCCCACGATGGAAAAGACCGCCACACAGCCACCGCTGGTACCGCCCAATGGACGCCCCTATACACCCGTGGCGACACTGAACGGCTGGACGCTGCCGTGGCGCATGAAAAACGGCTGGAAGGAATTCCACCTCATTGCCGAGCCGGTGGTCCGTGAAATGGCACCCGGCATGAAGGCGAATCTTTGGGGATACAACGGCCAGGCACCAGGCCCGACTATCGAAGCGGTTGAAGGCGACAAGGTCCGCATCTTCGTAACCAACAAACTGCCCGAACACACCACGGTTCACTGGCACGGGATGCTGGTGCCATCAGGGATGGATGGCGTTGGCGGGCTGACGCAGCCCCACATTCCGCCGGGCAAGACGTTCGTCTATGAGTTCCAGCTTGAGAAGCACGGTACGTTCATGTATCACCCGCACGCGGATGAGATGGTGCAGATGGCGATGGGGATGATGGGTACGTTCATCGTGCATCCCAAGGACCGAAGTGTCATGCCGGTAGACCGCGACTTCGTGTTCCTGATGTCCGCCTACGACATCGACCCGGGCAGCTTCACGCCACGTGTCAACGAAATGACCGACTTCAATATGTGGACGTGGAACGCACGGGTCTTTCCCGGCATCGACCCGCTGCCGGTACGAGCAGGAGACCGCGTACGCATCCGCTTCGGCAACCTGACGATGACCAATCACCCCATCCATCTTCATGGGTACAGCTTCGAGGTCGCAGGAACCGATGGTGGATGGATTCCGCCTTCCGCACGTTGGCCGGAAGTAACCGCCGATGTCGCAGTCGGTCAGATGCGCGCCATCGAGTTCACCGCGAACCGCCCCGGCGACTGGGCGTTTCACTGCCACAAGTCGCATCACACGATGAATGCGATGGGCCACCAGGTACCGAATCTCATTGGCGTACCGCAGAAAGACCTCGCGACGCGCATCAACAAGCTCGTACCGGGCTACATGGCGATGGGCAGCGCAGGCGGCTCGATGGGGGACATGGAAATGCCGCTACCCGACAACACGTTGCCAATGATGACGGGAACAGGACCGTTCGGCGCGCTGGAAATGGGCGGCATGTTCAGCGTCGTCAAGGTGCGCGAGGGCCTCGGCCGGAACGACTATCGCGACCCGGGCTGGTTTAAGCACCCGAAGGGAACCGTGGCGTACGAGTACACGGGCGAACTGCCGGATAGCTGATTTCGTGGCGAGCCGGACGTGGCTCCGGCCGATATTTGTAAATCCAACTGTGGGAGAGAACTTGATGAAGAAGGCAATTGCTTCGATTTTGCTGGGCTGCGCCGTCGCGGCATCCGCGACCGCGTTTGCCGCAGGTGACGCGGGCAACATGAACATGGCAAGCGGCGCTCAACAGGTCGCGGAAGCGACGAACGCCATGTCGCATGGCGAGGTGAAGAAGGTGGATACCTCCGCCGGAAAACTGACCATCAAACACGGACCGCTGAAAAACCTGGATATGGAAGCCATGACCATGGTGTTCAAGGTCAAAGACCCAGCCATGCTTTCACAGGTGAAAGCGGGCGACAAGATTGACTTCGTGGCCGAAGAAATCGACGGCGCGCTCACCGTGACGAAGCTGCAGAAGCAGTGAGCAATTCAATGGGGCGTCAGCGGCGCGGCACAGGCTACGCCCCGATTTGATTTTCGGAGGAAACAATCGTGAATACCAATCTACGCAAACTGCTGCTCAGTGCAGCAGCGACCACCGCCGTCGTGCTCTCACCCACTCTCACGTTTGCCCACGGCAAGCTGGAGAGTGCCATGCCAGCGGCCGGCAGCGCGGTCGATACGTCGCCTGAACTGCTGCGTCTGACTTTCAATGAAGACCTCGAGTCGTCGTTCAGCACAATCAAGGTGGTCGATGCATCGGGGGCGTCCGCGACAAAGGACAAGGCCAAGGTCGATTCTTCGAACCCACGCGTGCTCATCGTTGCGGTCCCCAAGCTTGCTTCCGGCTCGTACACGGTCCAATGGGCGGTCATGACGCACGATGCCCACAAGACCAAAGGCACCTACACATTTGCGGTGAAGTGATGAACGACGGTTTCCTCGGCATTTCGCGGCTCGCGTTCGTAGCGTTGCAGAACGTCGGCTTAGCTGTTCTTGTCGGTGCCCTGCTGAGTGACAGCTGGCTGTCCCGTAGCACTTCGCGATGGCAGAGCAGCGTCAGCGGACGCCTGCTTGTCACCGTGCGCATCACTTCCTTTGCCACGCTGATGTCCAGTGCGTTCGCATTCTGGATTCATTGCGCGTTGATGAGCGAATCGACGCTCGGCGAGGCAGGTCCCGCTATCCGTTCAATGCTGGTGGAAACCGACTTTGGCCATGCCTGGCTGGCAGGCGCAGGGTTGATGCTCGTGGTGGTGATTCTGTCGTTCGCACAACGTCGACGCCCGATTCATTTCAAGCCTGCTATCTGGCTGGCCATCGCCGGCGTTGCACTGGCGCGCAGTCACGGCGGACACCCTGTGGATGCTGGCGTTTTTAGTTTGCCGGTGTGGGTGGACTGGGTGCATCTGCTTGCCATCAGCGTGTGGGTGGGCCTCGTTCTTGTTACAACGTACATCGTGGTGCCCCGCATACTTATCGCGCCCACCGCCGAGCGTGCGAAAGCGGCGATATTCGTTCAGTCGCTTTCTGACGCCGCGACGTTCGCGCTGGCCATCCTGATTATCACTGGTGCGTACAGCGGCTGGCGCGGAGTCAATGCACTTGAGCACCTGTGGGCGTCCACATACGGACAAGTCCTGCTGGTTAAGCTTGCTCTCGTAGTCACTGCCGCCGCGCTTGGGGGGCACAACCGGTTCTTCGAAATGCCCGGGCTACTCTCATCTCTGAAGGACACGCGAACCGAATTCACACCAAAGCCGTTGAAGCGGTTCGCCGTTGTCCTGCATGTCGAGTCGGTTGTCCTGGCAGGCGCGCTGGTAGCCGCTGCGGTCCTTGTTTCCAGTCCACTTCCCGGGACAACGTAAGCTCGCACGGTCGCACTTCTTTACGCTTGCTGCATGGTCGACTTCGCGCGCTCGAAGAGTTCGTAGACGACCATGCCCGCAACCATGGCAGCTACAAAACCGACGGCCTTTGGATAGCCCGCGCCCAAGGCCACCAGCATAGGTCCCGGGCAAAGACCGGCCAGACCCCGGCCGATACCGAAAGCGGCGCTCCCGAGGACCAGCCTCAGCGGGAAGTGACGGATAGAACCACGTTCGTCGAGACTGGACGAGGCAACGCAAGCTGGATTTGCACCGGCCGGCGGTAGACCGTAACCATGCCGAACATCGGGTCGTTTTTAACTTCCACTGGCGGCATCTGGTCCGGCTTTATCGACGCGCCGTCCACCGCGAAGTCGAATCGGTCCCGATAAATGTAGTAGCCAGCGTGCGTCCTGAAATCGAGGGTGACCTGCTGAGGCGCACTGAGCTTGACCGCCAGCGGAAATGCCTGGTCCGGTGGCAGCAGGTCGGTTTCGCTTACCGCCTCTGCAGCCAGAGACCGACGGCACGGAAGAGATTGTGCAGCTCGAAGAAGTCATCGTCGGCGACACCCTGCGTGTGAAGCCGGGTTCGAAGATACCGGTCGACGGCGTGGTGATTGATGGGCGGTCGAGCGTCGATGAGTCAATGATTACTGGCGAACCGATTCCAGCCGAGAAGGTCAAGGGTAGCAAGGTGACCGGCGCAACCGTCAACCAGACGGGAACGTTCCTGATGCGCGCAGAGAAGGTTGGCTCCGACACGCTGCTCGCGCGAATCGTGCAGATGGTGGCGCAGGCTGGACGCTCGCGTGCACCTATCCAGAAGCTTGCTGACCAGGTCTCTGGCTGGTTCGTGCTCGCGGTCATTGGCCTCGCCGCAGTTTCCTTTGCTGCCTGGTCGTTGGTCGGTCCCGCGCCCGCGCTGGCAAACGCGCTGGTCGTCGCCATCAGTGTGCTTATCATCGCATGTCCGTGCGCGCTCGGCTTGGCCACCCCGGTTTCCATCATAGTTGGGGTTGGACGTGGCGCTCGCGAAGGCGTGCTCATCAAGGACGCTGAAGCCCTCGAGTTGATGGAGAAGGTTGACACCGTCGTAGTCGACAAGACCGGAACTCTCACGGAAGGCAAGCCGCGCGTACAGACGGTTGTTGCGCTGAATAGCCAGTCCGAATCCAAAGTGCTTGGTTACGCCGCAAGTCTCGAAGGTGCGAGCGAACACCCCCTCGCTCAGGCCATCATCATGCACGCGAAAGAAGCTGGAACAGGGACGAATCGCGTAGAGGCTTTCGACTCGGTACCCGGCAAAGGCGTGACCGGAAAAATCGAAGGGCACACGGTATCGCTGGGCAATGCGCGCCTGATGGAAGCGATGAAAATCAGCTGCTCGTCGGTCGAAGAAGATACCGACAAGCTGCGCGAGGCCGGGCAAACGGTCATGTATGTCGCGATAGACGGCGAACTTGCCGGCTACATCGGGGTAGCAGACCCCGTGAAAGGCACGACACCGGACGCGGTGCGGCTGTTAAAAGCGTCCGGCGTGCGGATTGTCATGCTCACCGGCGACAATCCCGTCACCGCAAACGCGGTGGCAAGGGCGCTCGCGCTTGATGGCGTCAAGGCCGGCGTGCTGCCTGAAGACAAGTACAAGCATGTGCAGGAGCTTCAGGCCCAGGGGCACGTCGTCGCCATGGCCGGTGACGGCGTGAACGACGCGCCCGCGCTTGCTCAGGCGCATGTTGGAATCGCAATGGGAACCGGAACAGATGTCGCCATGAACAGCGCCCGGGTCGTTCTCGTCAAGGGAGACCTGCGTGGCATCGCGCGAGCGCGCGCATTGAGCGTCGCAACGATGAGGAACATTCGCCAGAACCTCTTCTTCGCGTTCGCGTACAACGCGGTGGGGATTCCAGTGGCAGCCGGTGTGCTTTATCCGTGGCTTGGTATTGTGCTCAGTCCAATTATCGCCAGTGCCGCGATGGCGTTGAGTTCGGTCTCTGTCATCGGTAACGCGCTGCGGTTACGCACCGCCCGGACGTAACGCGCGACCCTTGCGCCGCTCTGTTCGAACGTTTCCTGCTCCCAGGGTTACATACCGTGAACGCAAAGCGCCGGACATCGCATCGGGCTCTTTGCGCGTGGCTACTCGCGGCCGTCGGCGCTGCCACAATCACCATGGGCATCTATTTCATATTCGTACGGCCGCCCTTGCTACCGGAAGACCTTCAATACCTGGGGACGTCAAGTGAGCGTTTGCTGGCGACGGCGCACTCACCGTGACGAAGCTGCAGAAGCGGTGAGCGTTTCAGTGGGGGTGTCAGCGACGCGCGACTGGCCGCCGCCGATCCTACGGCGACCAGCCTCGCCCCGACTTCAGATATCGCCGATCGACAGTGGCAATTGCGGTTCGCTCACGCCCCCGGCATTGATCAACCTGACGTAGCTCACATATCTCGCCTCAGCGAGCGTCTGGGCAGCCACCAACCCCCCGGGCAGCGGCGCCCTCAACTCGTTAGGCAAAATATCCGTCAGCAGCAGTTGATAGAGCACTCGGGCCGCTGGAGCGCGGTAACGGTTATCGAGTTCCAGTTGCCCTGCCGTCGTCGCATAGTCGTAGTACTCGAGTTGGCTTCGGCCCGAGATGGTCGTCGACTCCGGTGCCCAGAACGAATAGGTGCCAAGCTTGTTCACCTGAGTGCGTACACCGATGATATGCGTAGGCGTACTCGACGCGTTTGGTATGTACGACTCAGGCAGTGTTTCGTCGGTCGTGAAGGTGACATAGGGCCGACCGGCTGCCGAATCGCTTTTCAGCATCGGAAGAAGATCATGCCTGCCGCCGTACAACTGCGCGTAGTCGCCCGTTAGCCAATTGCGGTTGCCGCCGTTGCCTATCGTCACCAGCATCGGAAGAATATCGACTGAAGAAGTCAGGCCGTCGCGGATCTTGTCGACATCGCCCGCGTACTGTCCAGTAGGATCAACCACGATCAACGGGATGTTGTACGCCTCTTCGTAGCAAGTCGAGGTCTTGCCGGACACCATACCGTGCGCGCCAGCGTATTCGCCATGGTCGGACGTCAGGATAATGATCGTGTTGCGCGCGACATCGTGAGGCAGAGAATGGACGATCTCACCAATCCGTTCGTCGACGTCTGTCAGTATCTGCGTGTACGACTCGAGGCTACGCTTCCAGTAACTGAATGGCGATTTGCCGATCCCTTTCGTCACGCCCTGGATCGGCACAGGATATTCCGTGATGACGAAGTCAGCGCTATCCGGATCATCCTGGACACCACCCCATATAGCCTCCTGGATCATTCTGTTGAACGCCTGCGCTGCCGGCTTGGTGCGCTGGATGCGATCCGCCGACTCCCAGTTCGGCGGGACCGCCGCGTACGCCAGCGTCGGTGGATTCTTGAGCGGATTGGTATTCCAATCGTAGTTCGGCGGCCCTACCGTGTAGTCCCTCCATTGCTGATATCCGTTGGGGTTGTAGTTCGAGTTCGCGAAATAATCATGGTAAGTCTGGAATTCCGTTCCCGCCGGGAAGAACTCTTTGTCGTGAGGGTTCACGAGGCCTACGGTCAAACACCAGGGTGCTTCGTTCGGCTTACGCTGGCCGAGCCACGCTACCGCCTGATTGGCGATGTACTCGTCGCTGTAGTACAGGTTGGGAATATCGCCGACCGTGCCCTGCAGGTTGCTGCCAGTTGGATCAGGGAAAGTCATCGCCTGAAATCCGTACTCCTGAAGCTCGCGCTGCCCCTGGACGGTGACCGACAGATGCCATTTCCCGATGTAGGGCGTCGAATAACCGAGGTTGCGTAGCAGCTTGCCATAAGTCGGAAACGCCCGGCTGAGCGTTGGTTGAAGCGAACCCTTACTTGACGGGTTGTCGAAGATAGTCGTCAACACCCAGGTTTGCTGCGAATAAAGACCAGTGACCAAAGTGCCACGTGCTGGCGTACATGCGGAGGCGGCCGTGTAGTGTCCGGAGAACTTAACGCCCTTTCTCCACAGGGAATGCGTTTGAGGCATGAAATGCCTGAGGAAGTCGCCCGGACTGTTGATTCCCGCCGGGAACACGCGCGGGTAGCGCATCTCGTCGAGCAGAATGAACAGAATGTTGGGGGTTCCCTTGTGCGCGGCGTCGCCCGTGGCCGACCCGGACGCGCCAAGCGCAAGCTTTGGCGTAGTCAGTGCAGCGCCAATCGCCGATGTCTTCTTGATAAATTCGCGACGATCCATAATCGTTTCTCCATGTTAGATAGAACGACGAAGGCATCTGCCCTGTCGCGTTGCAGCGCAGTGGAGGCGATTCAATCAGCGTGGATTTATATGAAGAGACCTCTGCTCGGTCTCCTCTGGATTGTCAGGTAAAGGGTATGCGCGGTCCGCTTTTCTGAATTGATGTTTTCAGACCTGAGCCGGCAAGGAGAGGATGCGGGGAAGGCTGTGCGTTTGATGCTAGTTTCTTCTGCTGGCGACGGAAGAGAAAACGTCGAGATATGTGCGGTAGCGCACATTGTTCTGTCCGGACAAGAACGTCGCAGCGGAATCAACTTTGCATTCCAGCCTGACTTGTAGATTACAACTGGTAAGCAATGGGTCCGGCCATACGCTCGATCCAGAATCGTTGCAGAACGGTTCTGCATGCCGAGCACGTAGCCGCGCGCCAGCCCATCACAACGGTCGACAGAATCGCTGTACAGACCGGCACGCGCTCCGCTTCACCACGCCGCAGACCCGCTACCGCCGCGGTACGCCGTCGCGCCACTCGCCCCAACGCGTGACGATGTCCTGCACGAGCGGATTGCCCGTCAGGAACAGATTGTTGATCGCGATCGTGAAGCCGCCCTGTGACGCGTAGTTGAGCAGATTGTCCGCACTCGACTGGCCCGCGTAAGGCCGATCGAAGTCCGAGCCGGCGCGCAGCACCGCTACACGTTCCAGGTCGACGCGATGCGCGCTCGCCGCGCGCGTCAACGCCTCGAAAGTGGCGTTGTCTTCCTGCTGCGTGGTGCAATAGGTGCCCTTGCCGTCGGTCAGGATTTTCGTCCATTGCCGCGCGCGCTCGCCGAGCTCGGTGCCCGACCACCAGGTGTCGCCCGCCAGCGTGTCGCACTGGATCACTGTGGGCGGACGGTTCGCGGGCGCATAGTTGTATTTGGCGCGGGCAGCCTGCGCCTGTGCGTCGTCGCTGAGCGTCACGTTGCGCGACAGCGCGAATGCCGCATTCGAAAGCGCCCGATTGAGCTGGAACACTTCGGTGCGATAGTCGAGCGGCGGCTTCTGCGTCGGGCCCGTCGTGTTGATGCCGAGATAGCCGGTGTCCCAGCCCGGCGGAATTTCGCGCCCGTCGATTTCCCATTGAATCCCGAAGTCGACGAGCCAATTGGCCCACGCAGCGGAACCGACGGTCCCTTGCAGCGGATCGATACCTGCGATGCCCGCCACCATGAAGTACGTATGACGCAAGTCGAAACGCGGCGAGAACGTCAGCGCCATGATCGACGCGGCGGCATTCGCGTGCCCCATGCCCGTCGTCATCACGCACACCTCCTGGCGATTGCAGTGCACTGCCGGATAGTCAGGAGACAGACCCGCGACGGGGATGTCCTGCCACGGTCCGAGATGATCGAGCCACACCTGGCCTTCCGGGCCGAACATCGAGATGATCATCACCTTGACCGGACGGCCATGCGACGCGCCATCGTCCTGCGCGAAGCCGTCGTCGGTATGCGCGATGGCCGGTGAAACTGCTGCGCCTGCCAGCAGCAACGATGAAATTGCAGCACCAAAAGCACGATTTAGCATAAGAGGTCACACCCGATATGTAAGAACTGCGGTTCCGAAACGTGGATCGCGTGCCGTGTTCTCGACCGATGTCGTGGCTTCTTGTCGGCGTGCAGCGTGGGACCTGGGCGTGAGCCGTTCAGGTGGCTATCAGTATAAGCAGAGAAAGAGATGAATTGGCAAGCGTTAGCGGAAATCGATGCACAGTCCGAGAATGGCCTCCACCTGTTGCAAAGTCCCATCACGCCGCCATTGCAGGCACTTTATGTAGCAGGTCCCTGCTGGTGGCATCTCGGGCGGCAAATTGGCCCACGTCTTTTGGTGGGTCGAGACCCATAGTATCGCGTTCAATATTTCGCGCGGATGCCTTGGTGTTTTTCCAAACCGCCTTGCTTCATCGAACCGGAAGAGGCTGGCGATACGGGCCCAGTCCGTGTCGCTCAGTGGTATGAATGCGGGCATATCATTCAATCGTCTTCTCTGCCGAGGGCTCCAATTCGGTTCCATCAAATATTGATCGCATCATCGACTTGCTTTTTCGGAATCGCGTGGGCCGTACCAGTTCCTCTGCTACGGCGTGCTCATGCCAACGGCTCATGCAACCACGGAGTTGTATCTCGCCCTCCGCGGTTCCACCATTGCCTCCGCAGCTTGCGCGAAAACATCGTAGGCAGCCGTAAATCCGACTTCCATCGGTGCCGGAGGATTCTGCCGTCGGAAATGGCTGGCTTGCCTGTCAGGATTTCCTTCGCTCGACGCGGCGATTGCCGACCGGCTCGAAGACTATTTCAAGGCGGCGGCACTGACGCCAGCCGAACCCACGATTGGGTTTCCCGGCCTCGAGCATCGACAGGCAAGCGCCGAGATCGGCAGTGCTCGTCATCACTGCGTTCGATGCGGTACATCGTCGGGGAACGGATACGGTGCGTGAGGACCCGGCCACTCTGGCGCGGGCGGTCCGCTCAACGCATTGCAACCAGTTAAGCCAAAGAGAACCATCCCGGCAAGCAAACCGGTCGCAATGCGACGCAGCATCGCTCGAGTGTCCATGTTGCACCTCCACGCACGTCACTGTCATGCGGTTGGATTTTCAATTGCCTCACAGGTTGCGCTGCGATGGCTTGCGCATCGTCATGCGCACGCGGGCGAAAGTGTGGCAAACAGCTCCGGCCCCTCCCCGGTTGGCTGCAAGACGCGCGCGGTTCGCTCATCCGGAACACCGCGACCGCGCCGTCGAGCGCCCGCCTGCTCCTCCAACGACGCCGCCGCAGCAGCAGTCTGCTCGACGAGCGCGGCATTCTGCTGGGTCGCCTTGTCCATGTGCGTGACCGCGCGGCTGATCTGCTCGAGTCGTATTGCGGAACATGCCTCTCCCTCGCGTGCTGAAATGAAAAAGCGGCCGCGGATAAGTCCGCGACCGCGAGCCGGAGAACATTGTTGAAACGGATGCGCTGCGAGGCCGTGTTCCCGATCAGAATCGGGTGCGCACACCCGTGGTCAGTTCGAGCTGGTTGGTCGCGCCGAACGTGCTGCCTACCGTATAGCCGCCATGCAGCCTCATATAGTCGCCGGCCAGATACACTTCAGTGCGCTTGGACAGGTGATAGAACGCCGACCAGTACAGGGTTTCCTTGTAACCGTTGTGCAAGCCCGAGGTCGGATCGAAGGCGCCGATGTTCGCGTTCGGAATGTCGCCGTCGGCGTTGTACGCGGCATTCTTCACCCGCATCTGCTGATAGCCGAGCTGGTAATCGAGCGGCCCCTTCGGCGACAGCTTGAGCGACACGGTCCAGGCATTATCCTGACGCTGACCCAGCGCGCCCTGATTGCCGAGGTAACGGAAGTAGCCGGCGTTGGCGCGCAGAATACCGAACGTATAGTTGCCGCCGACCGAGAACGACTGGTTCGTGTTGCCCTCGCGGTTCACGTGGCTATAGAAGCCCGACACATTGAACGGGCCGCCGTTATAGCCCAGCGCAACCTGATAATTCGCGTTGGTGCCGAAACTCGTCTGGTTGCCGAACGCGTAACCCGCACTCGCGAAGATGCCATTGCTGAACAGCTTCTTCCACGCGACGCCGTTTTCATAACGCGTCCCGGTCGCGCTTGCCGCGTAGAAAATCATCTGCTTGAAGTTGTTGGCGTTGGTCCAGCCGCCCTCTTCCGTCGTCAGCCGCGCATTGCCGTACGGATCGCCATAGATCGCCGCCGCATCGCGCGCGATGGTGTTCTGAAAGCCTGCGGTAATTTTGCCGAACGTGTCGTTCTCGATACCGACCCACGCATCGCGGTCAAAGAGCTGACCAGGATCTTCCATCTGACCGTTGGCGACAACGTATTCGCTCTCCAGTCGGAAGATGATCTTCGAACCGCCGCCAATGTCTTCGGCGCCCCTCAGGCCCCAGCGGCTGCCGCTAAACCACGGCTCGCCCCCAATGCCCATGCCGATGACGTGATTCCCGTTGGCATCCGCGTGGGACTGGTAAGTCGGCACGCTCAGATCCATCAGCCCGTAAAGTTGCACGCTCGACTGCGCGTGCGCGCCGCTCGCCCCGAGTGCGCTGACCGCGACCGCCAGCGAAAGATATTTCGTCTTCAAGATGTCTCCTCAAACTACTGCGTTGAAATTGTGTTTTCCCTGCGCACGGTTGCGTCCGTCTCAAGGTCCCTGCAACCGGTTCGGTATGCGAATGTCGGCGATGCTAGTTATCCCAATCCTTCACGCTCCTTTCCCGTGTCATTTATGCAACTCAGTGGCTCTACTGATATACGCGACGACGCTTGAACCAATTATTCCCAGTCCTGTTTCGACATGACGAACTCGTTCGTATACGGCAATGACGAAACACGCTTAACTTCGCTTGCATCGATGGCGGGATTGTCGGAGCGCCGACCCTTCCCCCGGCTTTCACGGCCAGGAGCTGCATTTAGGGGATTTCCATGAAACGGCCTGCGTATCCGCGCAAGCACGACAGCGTTGCAATCAGCAAGACTCCGCGTAGACGACAAATTCAGCGGCCACCGGATTGGCTCATGGAAAACCCCCATCGGAACGTGCCATGGCTGAAAGCGTTCAGAAGGTTCCGCGCTCCTAGAATTGCAGCATCGATCGCGGTGATCCCATCGTGCTTTCAATGCCGGAACGCGATGCTGGACGAGCCCACGCAATCACAATGCTCACCCCTGTACCTGACGACGCGCATGCCGCGATAGCCGCAACATGACTAACGATGGCATCGAACACCACCTGATTCGCGGTGTGACGTCGCAGTGCAAGCTCTTCCGGCCAGGCGACTGGGCCGAGCGCCTTGCGGGAGTCGTTGCACTGTTCGTAGGCGAACGCTGCGCAGGCAACCCTATAGCCAGCACACGGCTTGCGATGCCGGTTGTGGAGCAGGACATCAAATGCCTACGCATCTCGAACGAACTGCGGCGTATCTGTCCGGACGGATTTGATTTTGTGATGCGCTTCGCGAGCGACAACGACCTGAGTGTCGATATCTGCCGCGCGCTCGACGATAAGCCCGGACGAGATCCGCAACCTGAGCGGCAGACAAACGGAAGCAAGGCAAAGGATCGGATGAATGAGTTGGCGGTTCCAACTGCCGCTACCGTCGCTACAGAGTCAAGCGGCTGATGCGACCGCCAGGAGAAGGCTGATGGAGACACTCACTGGAGTACGTTACACCTACGCGTGTGCAGCATGCGGATACCACGGGAGCGTAGTTCGTCCGGACACGTCACATGCGAGAAAGCTGGCCATTTGCGCGCGGTGCGACGGACAGGTGTGGCTCAGCGTTGATGACGCAACCGCCCGGGAGCAAGTTTCAGAAGTCTTTTCGGCGCGAAGACTATCGGCACACCCAAGACGCGGATGATGCAGAAGCTCTGCATCGCAAACAATTCCGAGTTGATCCGTTGTTCGATCCGGCATCGCGTAATGCCCGGGTAAGCGCGCGGGCGCCTTTTAGCCCGGGGCGATTTGTCATTCCGGTTCCGTTCACTCATCGGATACCACTTCGACTGTATCGAAACGCGAGGCCGGCATACATCGCCGGCGCCAAATCAAGGAGTCTATTTTGTCCGTCACCTCACCGACGCCGAAGCACTCACCGGCGGCGGCCGCGCAGCGGTCCGACAATGCCACCCGATTCTGGCCCGAAGGCTGGTGGAAGCTGATGGAATACAGAATCGGCATCATCCCGCTGCCGGTTTATTTCATTCTGCTCGCGCTAATCACCGGATTCGCAGTGACGGGCAAGATCCCGGGCGAGATCTCGATGGCGATCGCCGTGCTGGCGTTCTTCGGCTTTACCTGCGCGGAACTTGGCAAGCGCCTGCCGCTTCTGCGCAATATCGGCGCGGCCGCGATCTGCGCGACGTTCGTGCCTTCCGCACTGACTTACTATCACCTGTTGCCCAAGCCAATTCTCGGCCTCACGACCGAGTTCACGAAGCAGAGCAATTTCCTTTATCTGTTCATCGCGTCGATCATCGTCGGCAGTATTCTCAGCATGGACCGGCGTGTGCTGATCAAGGGCTTTCTCAAGATCTTCGTACCGCTCGCGCTGGGTTCGCTGGCCGCATGCGTGGTTGGTGTCGCGGTTGGCTCGGCATTCGGACTCGGCGTGCGTCATACGCTGCTGTATATCGTCGTGCCGATCATGGCGGGGGGTGTCGGTGAAGGCGCTATTCCGCTGTCGGTCGGCTATTCGGAAATCATGCATC
Organism: Burkholderia sp. JPY481; assembly: GCF_038900515.1. Taxonomy (NCBI): domain Bacteria; kingdom Pseudomonadati; phylum Pseudomonadota; class Betaproteobacteria; order Burkholderiales; family Burkholderiaceae; genus Burkholderia; species Burkholderia sp. JPY481. The sequence continues at coordinate 336,613 of NZ_JAYMRT010000006.1, read as the reverse complement.
TGCCGCAGGGCGAGCTGTTTGCACAAGTGTTGCCCCCGGTGATGCTCGGCAGCCTCACCGCCATCGTGCTCGCCGGCGCGCTAGACATGCTCGGCAAGCGCTTTCCCCACCTCACCGGCGAGGGCCGCCTGCAACCCGGAGAGACAGACGAAATGGACCCTGAAGAGGAGGAGATTCGCGGTCATATCGACGTGACGCATATCGCGGCGGCCGGCATCACGGCGATCACGCTGTACCTGCTTGGCTTGATGTGCCGCAACCTCTTCGGTCTGCCCGCGCCGGTTGCAATGCTGTTCCTCGCGGTGCTGGTCAAGCTGGCGCGCGCGGTCTCGCCGCAGTTGCAGGAAGGCGCATTCGTCGTCTACAAGTTCTTTTCGACCGCGGTGACGTATCCGCTGCTGTTCGCGATCGGCGTCGCCATGACCCCATGGGACAAGTTGATCGCTGCGTTCACGTTGGCCAATATCGTGACGATCGTCGCGACCGTGGCAACACTGATGGGCACCGGCTTCCTGGTTGCGCGCCGGCTCAAGCTCTACCCGATCGATACGGCGATCGTGAATGCATGCCATAGCGGCCAGGGCGGCACAGGCGACGTCGCGATCCTGACCGCGGCGAACCGGATGCAACTGATGCCCTTCGCGCAGATCGCCACGCGAATCGGCGGCGCTATCGTCGTCACGCTGACGCTGATCGTGCTCGCGCATATCGGATGACGCGTTATTGGTCATGGCTGCGCGATGGTCGCGCAACGCGCATCGCGCAGCGTCGCGCAGACTAGAACGGTCATGGAAAACTAACGGCTCAACTAGCCGCGCACATCCCTGCCGAGATACGCGGCGACCGCGCCTGTCACCGCGAAGCCAGGCAATTCCTGCGGCGACGCCAGATGCGCGGCGACGATCTCGCGATGATCCAGCCGCAGTTCGGGTAGGTGATCGACGCGCATTTCGAAGAAATGCACCCGGTCCCTTCGCCCGTCCCACTCGCCGGCCACGCTGCCTGCCGGGACTAACGGGTGAAACGCAAGCCCGATCTCCTCGGCCATCTCGCGCAGCGCCGCGGCAGCAGGTGTCTCACCGGCCCGGACGCTGCCGCCCGGGAACCCCCATTCGGCCCGGTACGATGACTTCAGCAGCAACAGCGACTGACCGACATAGATAGCGACTAGCGCGCCCTCATGGCGAGGCCGCCGCAAGTGCCACCACGCGCGGGCGAGCGGAAATCCGACGCGAAACGCGATGCGCCACGCAGAGTCGATCAGCGCAGTGAGCCGCGTGCGCTCAAAGTTCGGCATCGGGCCCGTCCTTTCCTGTCATTGTCAAAAGATCTCCGGATTGTACGTGCCGGCTCCCACAAGACGCTTTCGACTTAGAATCGCTGCGTGCGTCGGTCCAGCCGCCAGATTCGATTTCAGTTGGCTCGGAAATCCAGCGCGTCGTCGACTTCGATGCCGCGGCACTCGTTTATGCTTCACACCTGGTAATGGCCTATAAACAGTTGGGCGACCCTGAGGCCTGGCGCGCGCGCTTGCCGGGGCCGTCTGGCTGAAGCGATCATCTGCGGTAACCCATTGGACGGAGATATGACGATGTCGGCGATGGCAAAGCTTCGAGGATTCGTTGTAGCACTAGCGCTGCTTGGCTCGGCAGCGCACGCGCAGACCACCGACTTCTGGGGAACGCGTCTTCCCGATCAGCCGACGCAGTTCATTTTCGGCTACGGATCGCTCATCAACACGCCATCGCGCGCCGCCACGGCCGGCAAGCCGGTTGCGGCGATTCCGGTGCGCGTGTCGGCGGCGTTCGGCTATGTGCGCAGCTGGAGCGACCGCGCAACCTCCGGGTTCACGGCGCTCGGCCTGCGGCGTCCGTTCGACGGCGAGACGCCGATGACGATCAATGGAGTGATTTATCCCGTTGCCGGCAACGACATGTCCGCGTTCGACGAGCGCGAGAAGGGGTACGTGCGCGTCGAGGTGCCGCGGGCGCTTATCGAGGCGGTGTCGTGGCAGCCGCTGCCGACGCTGGGAACCGTCTGGGTCTACGTGCCGAAGGCCGAGGGCAAAGCGCCGGGAGAAGGGCTTCCGGTGCCTGACGCGAAATTCCCGCTCGTCGAGTCGTATATCGATGTTGTTATCGAGGGCGCGCTCGAGTACGGGCCGCAATTCGCGCGCGAGGTCATCGAGACGACCCGGGACTGGAGTCCCTACTGGCTGGACGATCGCACGCTCGCACGCCGGCCATGGGTGTTCAACAAACAATATGCGCAGGTCGATGCACTGCTCGCGGCCTCGGCACCGTGCTTCGCGCAGCGGGCGTTCTCCGAGGACTATGCCGCCGCGATCGCCAAACGCAAAAGCCCTGTGTGCAGTCTGGTGAATCACGGTCGCTAGACCGGGCGCCGCGATCCGGGCATCAATGCGTCCAAATTGATGAAACACAAAGCGTTGCCAGCACAACGCGCGCGTTCCGCCCGCATCGCGGCGCGCCTTGATATCGATATATGACTTCGTTCGTTTGAGCCGCCGGCGAGCGGCAATAGAATGAGTCGCTCCATCATCGTCGCGTCCCTGCGCACACGCAGGACCAAGCTCGCCCATGCCCCGCCCCATCCATCTGAATCTGTTCATTCACGGCCGCGGTCATCACGAAGCGGGTTGGCGGCATCCGGGCGCGACGCGTAAGGCGCTGACCGACATCACCTATTTCGCCGATCTTGCGAAGCGCGCCGAGGCGGGCTGCTTCGATTCGATCTTCTTCGCCGATGCCCTCGAACTCGGCGACGGTGCCCGCCACGTCGCGAGCGGCGCACTCGAGCCGATCACGGCACTTGCCGCGCTCGCGCGCGAAACGACCCGCATCGGCCTGATTGCGACGGCATCGACGACCTACACGGAGCCGTTCAATCTGGCGCGCCAGTTTGCGTCGCTCGATCATATTTCGGGCGGGCGCATTGGCTGGAACATCGTCACGTCGTGGGTCGGAGGCGCCGGCCCGAATTTCGGCTACGAGCGCGCGCCCGAGCATGCCGAGCGCTACGCGCGCGCCGACGAATACGTGGGCGTCGTCAAGGCGCTGTGGGACAGCTGGGCCGACGACGCGATCATCGACGACCCGCAAACCGGACGCTTCCTCGATCGGGAACGGGTGCGGCGCATCGACTGGAAAGGCAGTTTTTATCGCGTCGCCGGTCCGCTCAATCTGCCGCGCCCGCCGCAAGGACGGCCGGTGCTCGTGCAGGCGGGCTCGTCGGCGACGGGTAAGGCGTTTGCCGCCCGTCATGCGGAAGCGGTCTTCACCGCGCATCTGAGCAAGGCATCAGCGGCGGATTTCTACACCGAACTCAAGCAAGGCGCGATTGCCGCCGGCCGACGTGCGGACGACATCGTGATCCTTCCCGGTCTGAGCGCGGCGATTGGCCCGACCGATGCGCAAGGTCACACGCTGCTCGAAGAACTCAATGCGCTGACCGATATCGAAGTCGGCCTAAGCCGGTTGTCGAACCGCTTCGGCGGGTACGACTTCTCCGCATTGCCGCTCGATCAGCCGCTTTCACGCGACGACTTCCCCGACCCTGCGACGGTGCAGGCCGCACAAAGCCGCGCCGCCGTCATCACCGATCTCGTCGCGCGCGAACGGCCGACGCTGCGCGGGCTGCTACGCCAGCTCGCTGGCGCGCGCGGCCACTTCACGGTGGCGGGTTCGCCGGAGCGCATCGCGGACGTCATCGAAGACTGGATCGAGAGCCGCGCGGCCGATGGCTTCAACGTCATGCCGCCCGTGCTGCCGGCACAGCTCGATATCTTCGTCGATCACGTCGTGCCGATCCTGCAAAAGCGCGGCCTGTTCCGACGCGAATACGAAGCCGATACGCTGCGCGGCCATTACGGATTCGGCCGGCCCGCCAACCCGTATTTCCAGAACTGAAACCATGCGTCCACTCCGCGGCTTGTGGTGGCGAACGTTCGCGGCGTTCGTCGTCTGTTTTGGCTGTCAGGTCCCGGCTCACGCCGACCCCGCCTGGCCCGCGACCATCAACATCGGCATCCAGAAAGGCGATCCGCTCGTCGCGTTGCGTGCATCCGGCGAACTCGAAAAGGCTTTTGCGCAACACGGTGTCGCGGTCAAGTGGATGGAGTTCGTCTATGGCGCGCCGCTCGTCGAAGCGATCAACACCGGTGACGTCGACGTCGGCGCGGTAGGCGCGACGCCGCCTATCCTCGCGCAGGCGGGCGCCGCGCCGGGCGTTGTCTACGTCGCGTCCGCGCCGCGCATGCAAAAGAGCTACGGGCTGATCGTGCCGGCGAATTCGCCCGCGCGGCGGATCGAAGATCTGAAGGGCAAGAAGATCGCGTTCGCGAAGGGCTCGCAAGGACATCTGTTCGTGCTGAAGGCGCTCGCCGACGCGGGACTGCCGGCGACGGCGGTGCAGTTCGTCTATCTGAACTACAGCGACGCGCGCGCCGCGTTCGAGCGCGGCTTCATCGATGCGTGGGCGGTGCCGGACCCGCGCTATGCCGATACGGAACTCGCGACGGGCGCGCGCACGATTCTGTCGATCGGGCAATTGTCGGTGCCGCAGTACGGCTTCTACATCGGCTCGCGCGAGTACGCGCAGCGTTATCCCGCCGCGTTGCGTCTGCTGTTCGATGTGCTCGACCGGCAAACGGCGCTTGAACTGGCGCATCCCGCGCAGACGGCGCAATTCCTGTCGCAGAACACGGGTGTTCGGCTGGAAATCTGGACGCGGGCGCTGCCGCGGCTCGAATGGGGCGTCCACTATCCGCTCACCGACGAAGTCGTCAAGGCTCAGCAGGACTGCGCCGATCTCGCTTATCGGGAGCATGTGATCCCGCGCAAAATCGATGTACGCGAAGCCATCGTCGATATCCGGTAGATCTCGATCCGCCATGTCGATATCCGCCTTCCGCCCGATCTGTCGCGACTTCTCGAACGAATCTCGATAGCCTTTCAGGCATCGCAAGCGCGGCTGCGGACGCCGCGGCACGTATCTTGCGGGTCGTTTCCGCAATGTGACCGCGAACCTGTCATGAATGAATCCTTCTTCGAGCCGGGACGCAACTGTGAGAGCGTGCGTCATGCGAATCGCTTCACCCTGCTGATCGACGGAGCCGATTATTTCCGCGTGCTGCGCGAGGCGATCGCGCGCGCTGAGCGCACGGTGTTCATCCTCGGCTGGGATATCGACAGCCGCATGAAGCTCACGCCCGAAGGTTCGAACGATGGCTTTCCCGAAGCGCTCGGCGACTTTCTGCACGCAGTCGCCGCGCAAAAGCGCCTGCTGCGCGTCTACATTCTCGCGTGGGACTTCGCGATGCTCTACGCGTTCGAGCGCGAATGGCTGCCGGTGTTCAAGATGGGTTGGCGCACGCACCGGCGCATCGCGTTTCAGATGGACGGCAAGCATCCGTTAGGCGGCTCGCACCACCAGAAGATTGTCGTAATCGATGATTGTCTCGCGTTCGTCGGCGGACTCGATCTCACGCGTTCGCGCTGGGACACGCAACAGCATCGGGCCGATGATCCGCTGCGCCGCGATGCAAACGGCGCACGGTATCAGCCGTCTCACGATGTCCATTCGATGTTCGATGGCGAGGCCGCGCGCGAAATCGGCATGCTTGCGCGCGAGCGGTGGGCACGCGCGTGCAAGAGACAGCATGCAATCCACACTCAACCCGTGCCGCCGACGCAGGACCCGTGGCCGCCGTCGCGCAGCGTAGAGCTGGAAAATGTCGACATTGCGATCTCGCTCACCGAGCCCGCATACCTGGGCCGCGAGAGCAAGCAGCAAATCCGCACCCAGTATCTCGATGCGATCGCGCGTGCGCGCCGCAGCATTTACATCGAGAACCAGTACTTCACGTCGGCATCGATTGGCGCGGCGCTGAGCGAATCGCTCGCGCGAGAGGATGGTCCGGAGCTGACGATCGTCGTGCCTCGCAATCAGACCGGCTGGCTGCAAAAAGTGACGATGGGCGTGCTGCGCGCGCGCCTGCACGGCATTCTCAAGGCCGCGGACAAGTACGGCCGTTATCGCCTGCTGAGTCCCGACGTACCGGGCTTGGGCGAATCCATCGTCAACGTGCACAGCAAGCTGATGATCGTCGACGACGAATTGCTGATCGTCGGTTCCGCGAACCTGAACAATCGCTCGATGGTGCTCGACAGCGAGTGCAATGTATCGATCGATGCGGGTGCCGATGCACGCATCCGCCGTGCGATCGCGAAGATGCGCGATACTTTGCTCGCCGAGCATCTCGGCTGCGAAGTCGCGGACTTCGTGCGCGAGCGCGATGCGCGCGGCAGCGTGACAGAGGCGATTCATGCGTTGCAGCGCGATCGCACGAAGCATCGAACGCTCGTCGATCTCGATCCGCAGGTCTCGCCCGAACTCGATCAACTGATTCCGCCAGATGCGCTGATCGATCCCGAAACACCCATCGCCGCGAACGAGCTCATCGATCAGTTCGTGCCCGCCGAGAAGGCGCGGCCGCTGATTGGACGATATGCGTTGCTCGGCGTGCTCGCGTTGCTGGTCGTCGGGCTCGCGGCGGCGTGGCACTGGTCGCCGCTCGCCAGCTACCTCAACCTGAAATCATTCGCGAATGCGACGCGGCAGATCGAGGCGCTGCCGCTTGCGCCGCTGTGGATCGTGCTCGCCTATGTCGCGGCGGCCGTCGTCTCCGCGCCCGTGACCTTGCTGATCGCGACGATGGGAGTCGTGTTCGGCGCGGCGTGGGGCGGCCTGTATGCGTTCATCGGCACCACCGTGGCCGCTGCGACGTCGTTCTGGATAGGCCACCGGCTCGGTCGCGATGCGGTGCGCAAACTCGCGGGCGCACGCGTGAACCGGCTGTCGGAGCGTGTGGCGAAGCGCGGAATCGTCGCGGTCGTCGTGTTGCGGCTCCTGCCGGTCGCGCCGTTCGCGATCGTCAATCTCGTTGCAGGTGCATCACACGTGCGCATGCGCGACTTCATCATCGGCACGATGCTCGGCATGGGTCCGGGCATCTTCCTGACGGTTGCATTCGCGCATCAGTTGGTCGCTTCGTTGCGGCGTCCGACAGCCGGCTCGTTCGCCGTCCTGATCGGCATTGGCGCGGTGCTGATCGGATTGTCGGTGCTGTTGCAGCGCTTTCTCGGCAGATCGGGCACGAGCGACACGCACGAAGGCGCCCCGAGCGATGCTGACAAGCCGCGCGCCAGCGATGAAGCCAAACGCGCGCAGCGTTTGCGCGAGCACAGCGGGATGCCTCGCGATGCCGCGGGCAAAACGTCATCACGATGTCAGGACGAGGCCAGCTCATGACCCTGATGCACGAGCCTGGCATCGAGCGGCCACGGATCACGCTTGCGCGCGAACGCGAACTGCGCATCGGGACTTACAACCTGCATGGCGCGGTGGGGATCGACGGCAAGTTCGCGCCGGAGCGCATTGGCGAGGTGCTCGCTGAAATCGATGCGGATATCCTCGCTCTGCAGGAAGTGCCATTGGGCGGCGCGAGTTCGCCCGATGTGCTTGCCGTGCTGCAACGCATGACGAGCCTGGAAGCCGTCTCCGGCCCAACATTAGACACGCCCGCGCGACGCTTTGGCAACGCCGTGCTGACGCGCTATCCGGTGCGCGCGGTGCGCACGCTAGACCTGTCTTTCAGGAGCCGCGAGCCGCGCGGCGCGCTGGACGCCGATATCGATTGCAACGGCGACCTGTGGCGCGTCGTAGCGACGCATCTGGGCCTTGCCTCCAGCGAACGGCGCGCGCAGGTGGAGCAGGTGTTGCAGAGCTTCGACACGCCCGCGCTGCCCGTCATCCTGCTCGGCGATCTGAACGAGTGGTTCGTGTACGGCCGTACACTCAGGCGGCTCGTCACACATTTTCATCGCGCGACCGCGTTGCGTACGTTTCCTACGCGCTTTCCGCTGTTCGCGCTGGATCGCATCTGGGTGCATCCTGGCGAACGGCTGTTGCGTGTCGTCGTGCATCGCACGCCGCTTTCGCGAATCGCGTCGGATCACTATCCGTTGATCGCGCATATCAGCGCGTCGGTCAATGAATGATCCGCGCGCGGCTCCCCGCTATTTGTGCAACTCGCTGCGCAACGTCGCCACGTCGTTGGCGGTGATGGGCTGCGCATTGTTGCCCCAGGCGCCGCGGATGTACGTCAACACCTGGGCGATCTCGACGTCGGCGAGGGTCGTCGCGAACGCCGGCATCGACTGACGCGGTGGGCCGCTTTGCGTCGTCGGACTGTTGCCGCCTTCGATCAGCAGCCGGATCAGCGAAGTCGTATCTTCCGCGATCACCGAAGGGTTGCCGGCGAGCGCGGGAAACGCGTTCGGCACGCCGCGTCCGTCCGCGTGATGACAGCTCGCGCAGAACGACCGGTAGACGTTGAAGCCGACGCTCAGCGAGTCGGCCACGCGGCTGCCGTTCGCACTCGAACGCGCGGGATCGGCGCCGTCCGTATAGGTGCCCGACGGCCGCTGGGCCGGCAGCGACTTCAGGTAATGCGCGATCGCGTGCAGGTCCTCGTCGGTCAGATATTGCGAGCTGTCCTCGACCTGTTCGACCATGCTGCCGTACGCGACGACGCCCGCGCCGTGGCCGGTCTTCAGGAACGCGGCAATGTCCGCGGCGGAGAGACGGCCCAGTCCCGAGCCCATGTCGCCGGTCAGGTTGGGCGCGAACCAGTGATCGTTGACGCCGCCCGCCAGATAGTGGCTCGACGACTCGTCAAGGCCGCTTTCCTGATAGAACATGCCGCGCGGCGTATGACATGCGCCGCAATGTCCCGCGCCTTGCACCAGATAAGCACCGCGATTCCAGATCGCGTCGCTTTGCGGGCGCGGCACGTATGGCTTCGATGGCACGAATACCATCTGCCAGAAGCGCAGCGCCCAGCGCTGGTTGAACGGAAACGCGACGTCCGAGCGCGGCGTCGGTTTCGCGATCGGCGCGACGCCGTGCAGCATGTACTCGTATAGCGCGTGCACGTCCTCGTCGCTGAGCTTCGAGAATGACACGTATGGCATCGCCGGATAGAGCCGCTTGCCGCCGCGTGCGACACCTTCGCGCAGAACGCGCTCGAAGTCTTCGTAGGTGTAGCGGCCGATGCCGTACTGCGGGTCCGGCGTGATATTGCTCGACACGATCGTGCCGAACGGCGAACCCATGCCAAGGCCGCCCGCGTACGGCGCGCCGCCCTGCGGCGCGGTGTGGCAGCCGGCGCAGTCGGCGGCTTTCGCCAGGTACTCGCCACGCGCGAGCCGGGACGGATCGAAGCTCGCCGCGCCGCCCGAAGCCGGCGCGTCAGTGCTCGCCGCCGCCGCATCCGTCGCGGCCGCCCCTCCGCCGAATGCGATCGCCAGCAGCCCAACGCCCACCGCCAGCAACGCACCCGCTGCCGCCGCTCGCACCACCGTGCGCCTTCGCATCATCGCGCGCCCTCCCCGCGGGCGCGCGCCGCGTCGTGCGTGAAAGCCGGCTGCCGGTCTGCGCGGCTCAGCCAGCGCGCCGCGACGAGCAGCCCGCCGGTCAGATAGGCCAGCGCGCCCGGCACCCACATGATCAGTCCGCCCAGTTGCTGATCGTGCAGAGGATCGATGCCCAACGCCGCGCACGGCTCGACATACGATGGATACCATAGGCCCGGCGCGAGCGTGATCAGCGCGCCGAGCGCACTGGTGTGAACCATCGTCGTGAACAGCGACAGCATCGCGTGTCCGCCATTGCCGCGGCGCGCGCCGTCGCCCGTCACGGTCCACCAGAAGAGCAGCGCACTGAGCAAAAAACTGGCGTGCTGCAACGTATGCACGGAGCGATGCGCAAGCGCGGCGTCGAACAACGTCGGCGCATGCCACCCCCACAGAGCGACCGCGTGCAGCGCCCACGCGACGAGCGGCGCGCTCAGGCAGCGCCACGCACGCGCAACCGGGCGAGCGCGCACCGCCCGCCCGAGCGCCAGACGCGCGCGCCGGGGCAGCGCCCACATCCATACGGCGAGCGGACGCCCGGCCACGCACAGGGGCGCCGCGATCAGCATCATCGATTCGTGCTGCACCATATGCGCGGAAAACAGCGCGCCGGACAACGTATCGAGCGGCGACATCAACGCGAGCACGAGTGCGCTCCAGCCGCTGGCGAAGGCCAGCAGATGCAGCCTGCGCGAGCCGGCGCCGCGCCGCTGCGCGCGCGAGCGTCGCTGCAGCCGCGCATAGCCGATCAGATACCCGCCGATGCTGAGCGCCATCAACGCAACGACCCACGGCTCGAAGCTCCAGCCGAACGACAGGGTCGAACGATCAACGGACGACAGTTCATGCGCGGTAGCCGCCGTGCCGGGCAGCCAGGCCGCGCATGCGAACCAGCGAAGTTGCCTTCTCATCGGCAAGCGGGCAGCAGCCATTGCGGAAACCACATCGCGAGTTGCACGAGCGCGGACAGCGCACCGACGATCATCGCCATCAGCGCGAAAAAACCGGCGCGCGCGGCGCGCGGAGCATACGCTGGCGCGCCGCGCGATCGTTCGGCACGCCAGCGGCCGTAGGCGAGCCACGTGGCAAGCGCGCAGAACGCGAACGCGGCCGCGCTGACCGCATGCATCGGCCACGCGGCGCCGCTCGCGCAGGCGAGCCGGATCAGCGCATAGTCGACGCTCTGTGTGGCGAGCACCGCCGTGGGTGCCGCGAGCAAACCTAGCCAGATGTCCATCGGCACCTCACGAATCAGCCGTGCATGCGCGGCGCCAGGTACAGCACCGCATAGATCGGCAGCCAGCTCAACACGACGAAGTACCAGTAGATCGCGTTCTCGCTGGTGTCGAGCAGCCGTTTGCCTTCGAATGGACCGATCTTCAGCAACAGCGCGAGCACCGCGGTATCGACGGTATCGGTCACGAGGTGCGTGGTATGCAGCCCGAGCAGCAACCAGACGATCGACCCGTAAGCGTTCGCGTACCACATCACGTTCAGCGCCGTGAACTCGAAGCCGCGCAGCACGAGGAAAGCCAGCGCGAATGCGAGACAAACGCTGAGCCACAGGCATGCGCGAGCCCGTTCGCCACGCTCCGCCGCGCGCTTTGCGAGCTGGTTCGGCACGAGGCTCAGCAACAGGACCACCGTGTTCAGCGTGCCCCACAGCAGCGCGGGCGGCGGCGCGTGCATCGGCCACGCCGCGTTCACGCCGCGCAGATAGAAGTACATCGCGACCGCGATCGCGAACACGGTGCCTTCGATCGCCATCAGACCCGCGGTCGCCCACCACATCAGGCTGCGATGGCTGAAGTCGAAGCTCGGCAGCGCGCGCACGTCGAGGGTCGAGACGGCGCGCGCCGGCGCATCATCCGACCCGGCGAGCGCGCGGATGTGCGGCGCTTCGTGGTGCGCTGCACCGGCGCGCGGCGACGGCCAGCGCTCCAGCGCGCGCGCCAGCGCATTACTCGCCCGCGTCGGCCAGAACCACACGATCATCGCCGCGGCGACCGGGACGGTGCCCCACCATACGGCCGTCGGTGTGAAAATCGAGCCTATGAAGAAGATCGTCGTCGCGACAGCGCTCACAAACGGCCAGATCGACGGCGTCGGAAACAGCGGGCGGGTTTCGGCAATCGCATCGAGCGCGCTCGTCGTCAGCACCTCGCGCGCGCCGGCAGTGAGGCCCGACACCGACGCCGGCTGCTGCGTCGGCTCCCACAGCGGATGGCGGCCATGCACGATCGGCAGCACGTCGAAGTTGTGCGGCGGCGGCGGGCTCGGTACGTTCCATTCGAGCGTGCCGCCGCCCCACGGATCGGCCGGCGCAGCGGCGCCCCGCCGGCGGCTGCGTACCACGTTGACGAGGAACAGCAGGACGCCGACGCCCATCAGATACGCGCCGAGCGTCGCCCCCAGATTCATCGTTCCCCAGCCGAGCCCGGCGGGATAAGTCCAGATGCGCCGCGTCATCCCATGCAGTCCAAGCCAGTGCATCGGGAAGAAGGTCACGTTAAAGCCGATGAAGAACAGCCAGAAGTGCCAGCGCCCGAGGCGCTCCCCGAGCATGCGTCCGGTGATCTTGGGAAACCAGTAGTAGAACGCGCCGAACAGCGGAAACACCGCGCCGCCGATCAGCACGTAGTGCAGATGCGCGACCACGAAGTAAGTATCGTGCACCTGCAGATCCAGCGAGACGGAGCCGAGCATGATGCCGGTCATGCCGCCCAGCACGAGAATGAAGAAGAACGCGAGCACGAACAGCATCGGCGCGCGGAGCCTGAGCTTGCCGGTCAATAGCGTCGCGAGCCAGCAATAGATCTGGATGCCCGACGGTACCGCGATCAGCACGCTCGCCGCCGTAAAGAAACTCTTGCCCAGTTCGGGCACCGTGGTCGCGAACATGTGATGCACCCAAAGTCCGAACGCAAGGAATCCGGTCGCGATCAGCGCGAGCACCATCGCCGGATAGCCGACCACCGGCCGGCGCGAAAACGTCTCGATGATCGACGACATGAAGCCGAGCGCCGGAATGAAGATCAGGTACACCTCCGGGTGTCCGAAGAACCAGAAAAGGTGTTGCCACAGCAGCACGTCGCCGCCGAGCGACGGGTTGTAAAACTGCGTGCTCACCAGCCGGTCCAGGATCAGCGCCGTGCTTGCGAGCATGATGGCAGGCATGGCGAACAGCACCATGAACTGCGTGACGAGCGTCGCCCACGCGAACAAAGGCAACCGGTTCAGCGACATGCCGGGCGCGCGCATCTTCAGAATGGTCGCGATCAGTACGATCGCTTCGAGCAGCGCGGACAGCTCGGTGAACGTGATCATCTGCGCCCAGATGTCGGAGCCCTTTCCGGTCGCATAGTCCGGGCCCGCCAGCGGCACGTAGCTGAACCAGCCCGAGCGCGGCCCCGCACCGATCGCGAACGCGATGTAGAGCGTCAGTCCGCCGAACAGGAACACCCAGTACGCGTACGCGTTCATACGCGGAAATGCGACGCTGCGCGCACCGATCATCAGCGGAATCAGGTAGCCGGCGACCGCCTGCATCACCGGCACGGCGAACAGGAACATCATCGTCGTGCCGTGCATCGTGAACAGCTGGTCGTAGAGGTCGGGACCGACGAGGCGGTTGTTCGGTCGCGCGAGTTGCGTGCGCATCGCGAGCGCGAGCAAGCCTGCCAGCAGGAAGAACGCGAACGTCGTGACGATGAACCGCCGCGCGATCGTTTTATGGTTGATCGCTGAGAACCAGCCAATCACGCCCGGCGGATCGCGCCACGTGTCGGCGAGCAGCGCGCGCGTGTCGGCGGGCGCGTCGGGTCCGTCCTTGATCGCAAGGTCGACGTGCAAGACGGGCGGGCGTTCGAGCGTGCTCATCGTAGCGTTCCGAGCCAGGCGACCAGCGCTTGCCGGTCGGATGCGGCGAGCGGCACGGTCGGCATCGTCGTGCCCGGCTTCGTCGCGTTCGGGTCGCGGATCCACGCCGCGAGGTTCTCCTGCGTGTTCGGCAGAACGCCTGCCGCGATCGTCCGCCGGCTCATCAGGTGCGTCAGGTCTGGGCCGAGCGTGCCCCGCGCCGACGTGCCCCGCACCGTATGGCAGTTCGCACAGCTGGACTGCTCGAAGATCCGCAGACCGCGTTGCACGAGCGCACTGGACGGACTGAGCGCCTCGGTCACGGCGGGCGTGGCCTGCTGTGCGCGCCACTGCGCGTATTTTTCGGGCGTGTCGGCGGTCACGAACATTGCCATCCATGCATGCTGGGCGCCGCAATATTCGGCGCACTGGCCGCGATAAATGCCGGGTTGATCGACGCGGAATTCGATCGTCGAATCGATGCCCGGCAGCATGTCCTTCTTGCCGTGCAAATTCGGCATCCAGAAGCTGTGGATTACATCGGTCGTCTTCAGCGCGATGATCACCGGGCGTCCCGCGGGCACGTGAAATTCGTTCGCGGTCGAAAACCCCGGCTGCTGGGCATCGCCGGGATAGTCGACTTTCCACCACCACTGCTCGCCGGTGACTTGGAGGTGCAACGCGTTGTCGACGGGTAAGCGTGACAGTGCGCGATCCGTCAACACGTCGGCGACGATCAGCCCGAGCAACAGCGCGACCGAGGCGATACTGACTGCGGCTACCACGCGTTGCGGTCCGCGTTCGCTCGGGCTAGCGAGCGGCGGGTGCTGGTCCCCTTCTGTATTGGTGCCTCTGTCGGTCCGGCGCACCAGTGCAATCAACACCGCTAATAGAACAGCGGCGAATACCGCTCCGCATACGATCAACGACAGGTTCCACAGCCGCACGATGTGCGCGGCCTGGATGCCGGCCGGATGCAGCGCATCCTGTGGCGAAGGCTGTGCGCGAGCTGCTTCGGCCACGCAGCAAGCGAGCGCAGCCGTGAGCTTTCGCGCATCGAGCGAGTTGGAATGAGGAGCCATGGTCAGATGGGTCCAGCGATATCGACGGTCCCGCGACGGAGAATCAGTTGAGCCGGATTTCTCATGCTCGAATGCTAGTCAAGGCACCAGCTTCACCTTGATCCAACCAGGCTCCCGCCGGTCGAACTCGCGGTACGCCGCGATTGCATCGACTAGCGGCTCGCGCTGGGTCAACACCGCGAGCGGATCGAAGGTGCCGTTGCGTACGAGTTCGATCAACCGCGGCGTCACCGCGCGATGGTTGCAGTTGCCCATGCGCAGCACCAGGTTGCGGTTCATCGCCTCGCCGATCGGAAACACCCGATCGGTCGGCGGATATACACCGATGATCGCCACCGTGCCCGCCTTCGCGACGGCGCGCACTGCCCACTGCAATACCTGCGACGGACCACTGCCGGGCTGCCAGTTGTCCCCGTCGGGCCTCGTTTGCGGCGCGATCTCCCTGACCTCCTGATCGAACTGCTTCTGCTCGCCCTTCGCTTTCTGTGCGGCGGGTCCGTGCTCCGCGCGCACCGCATCGACGCCGACCGCGTCGATCACGCGGTCCACGCCGATGCCACCGGTCAGTTGCAGGATCATGTCGACCGGGTCTTCGTCGTCGAAGTTGATCACTTCGGCCCCTTGTGCGCACGCCATGTCGAGCCGGGAAGCAACGCGATCGACCACCAACACCCGGCCCGCGCCCATCAGCTTCGCGCTCGCGATCGCGAATTGCCCGACAGGTCCCGCGCCGAACACCGCGACCGTATCGCCGGTATGAATGCCCGCCAGTTGTGCGCCGAAATAGCCGGTCGGAAAAATATCCGACAGCATGATTGCGCGGTCGTCGTCGATCTCGTCGGGCAACCGGATCAGGCTCGCGTTCGCGAGCGGCGCGCGCGCGAACTGTGCCTGCAAACCCTGAAACGGCCCAGTCGATTTCGGACCGCCAAAAAATGCGGTGCCGGCCGCCGGCCCATGCGGATTCGCGGTATCGCATTGGGCGGTATAACCGGCGCGGCAATACGAGCAGAAACCGCACGAGATCGTTGAAGGGATCAGCACGCGGTCGCCCTGACGCAGATTGCGCACCGAGCGCCCTACTTCCTCGACGATGCCGAGTCCCTCGTGCCCGAGGATCGTACCGGGCTCCATCTCGCCGAGCGTGCCGCGCACCATGTGCAGGTCCGTGCCGCAAATCGCGCTCGACGTGAGTCGCACGAGCGCGTCGCTCGGCTGCTGCAATTGCGGGTCCGGCACGTTGTCGAGCCGGATATCGCCGATCCCATGAAAAACGACTGCCTTCATCATTCACCTCCGATGCTCGATGGCGTTAGCGTCCGTCAGATCCTGTCCGACCGCGCGACTGCCCGGTGTTCTCGTGGTTCCGCGCGCAGCGACGACTTCCGCTTCGCCGGATGGGGAATCCGTTGTGCGGTCATTCATGCGGTTCCTGGATCGACCAGGTTCCCCCGTCGAGCAAACCCCATACCGAGCCACTCGTCGCGCCGCTCGTTCCGATCTGCCGCACGGTCCGGGGATTGCCCATGTCACGTCAGCAGGTACGAGCACGGCGCGAGCCCGCCCGTGTCCCCGTCGAGGTACGGTGGTTGCTACGTCGCTGGCTGACTAGCTGCACCCCAGGCCAACCGGCGTTCCCGATCTTCATGACTGACACCGACACCACGCGCGACATGTCTGCTCGTCTGAACGCGATGCGCAGGACGCTGCGTGAGGTGTTCGGCATCAGCCGGCTGCGCCCCGGCCAACGGGAGATCGTCCGCAGCGTGCTCGAACAGCGCGACACGCTCGCGGTGATGCCCACGGGGGCCGGCAAATCGCTGTGCTACCAGTTGCCGGCGTTGCACCTCGACGGTTGGACGCTCGTCGTATCGCCGCTGATCGCACTGATGAAAGACCAGTTCGACAAGCTGCGCGAGGCCGGCATCGACGCCTGGCGGATCAATAGCGCGGTGCCGGCTGCCGAGCTGCGCGAGACTTACGACGCGTTGTGCGGCATGCGCCGCGGTATCGTGTTCGTCACGCCCGAGCAGCTGACGCGGTCCGAGCTGCTCGACGCATTGCAGGCGGGCTCGCGCCAGCGCATCAAGCTCGTGGTCGTCGATGAGGCGCACTGCGTATCGCAGTGGGGCCACGATTTTCGCCCGGCGTTCCTGCGCATCGTCGATGCGGTCAACGCGCTCGGCAGGCCGCCGATCCTCGCGCTGACCGCGACGGCGACGCCCGACATCCGCGAGGACATCGTGCGCTCGCTCGGGCTTCACGAGCCGCGCATCGTGAACACCGGTGTGTATCGCGACCACCTTCACTATCGAGTGACGCAGGTGTCGGTGGGTGGCGGTCGACAGCGGGCATCGACGCGCGCGAGAGAGGCGAAGACGGCCGCGTTGCGTACGCTGCTCGCGAGCGGATCCGGCCGAGGCATCGTCTACACGGCGACCGTGCGCGAAGCCGAACGACTCGCGGCGACGGTGCGCAGCTGGGAAGTTGCCGCCGCCTGCTATCACGGCCGCATGTCCGCACGCGAGCGGCACGATGCGCAGGAGCGTTTCGTGTCGGGCGACGTGCGCGTGATGATCGCAACCAACGCGTTCGGGATGGGCGTCGATATTCCCGATATCCGCTTCGTCGTCCATTACCAGATTCCCGGCAGCATCGATGCGTATTACCAGGAAAGCGGACGCGCGGGACGCGACGGCAAGGTTGCGCGCTGCGAGCTGCTATTCGATCTGAACGATCGGCGCGTGCAGCAGTTTCTCGCGCTGGGCCGCTATCCCGATGCTGCGCTGCTGCGGCGGATCTGCGACGCGCTCGCGCAGCGCGCGAAAGCGCCCGCTCCTGGCGTGACCGCGCGCGAGCTGCTCGACGCGGTGCCGGACGTGGGCCGCAACAAGCTCGCCGTGGCGCTGAAGATGCTGACCGACTCGGGGCACGTATCGCGCAGCCGCCTACAGCGGTATCGGCTACGCGAGCGCGGCCCCGGGCGTGGACGCGATAGCGCCGAGGACAGCGCGATCGAGGCCGCGGTCGAACGCTATGCGCAGCTCGCGACCCGCGATCGAGATGCACTCCAGCAGATCATCGATTACGCGCAAACCGGCGGCTGCCGATGGCGCGTGATGCTCGAATATTTCGGCGATGCGCAGGGATTCGAGCGTTGCGGCACTTGCGACAACTGCCTGAACCCGCTCACAGCGACGCTCGAAGCGCAACGAACCGCCGCCGACGATAAACGGCCGCCGCGCCACGCCAGCACAAAGGCGCGCTTCGGCCGCGGCGACGCAGTCCGCGTGCGCAAATACGGCTCGGGCCACGTGGTGTTTTCAACCGACGAGCAGGTCGCGGTGCTGTTTCCCGATGGCACGACCCGCACCTTCATGGCGAGGTTCGTGAAGGCCGAGCTCGAGTGATGGGCGGCAACGCGACGGACAGTTCTACAGGCGAGACGCTGTGCGCATCATCATTGGCCGCCCTTTTCCTGCGATGGCTTCACTTCGGACAGGTCTTCTTCTTTGACTTCTGCTTGCCGCACGTTCGTGCCGTCATCGCCGGATTCGGAAATGTCCGTTTCGAACGTGCCTTCGTTGCCCGTGTCGGCGTCGGCAGGTTTCGGCGTTTTCGGCTGTTGTTGCTGGGTCGTCATGATTTGCTCCTTGCAGTGTCACACGGCGCGTGATGCCGCGCGTGAACATCACTCAGCATGGACGATGCCCGGGAGCACAAGACGTTTCATCGCCACGAAGTTCGCACTCACAAGCAGGCGCGAATTGCCTGTCGTGTGCGCCAGATAGGAACTCGTATGGGCCGTACCGGATTCGAACCAGTAACCAACGGATTAAAAGTCCGCTGCTCTACCAATTGAGCTAACGGCCCGGCGAGCCAGATCGTCACCCGCTGCGGGGTAATCCTGGCGTCGGTGCTAGCCGATGTCGATGGCTCGTTCAGTCGGTACGCACTTCGATGCGGCGCGGTCGCGCTTCGTCGCGGCGCGGTATCGTCAGCTTCAATACGCCGTCCTTCAGATTGGCTTCGATTTTCGACGCATCGAAGTCGGCGCTCATCGAGAACGCCCGCGCGAAATGCGGCTGACGGATCTCCGCATGCTGCAGACGCAGTTCCGCCGGGGTCGGCACCATCGCCTCGGCTTCGATGTACAGGTTGCCATCGTGGACCTTGACCTCCAGCCGCTCCCTCGTCACGCCCGGCAGATCCGCCCACAGCGTGATGCCGTGGCTGTCCTCGAAGATGTCGACCGGCGGCGTCAACGTGATCCGGCGTTGCGACGCCTCACCGTCGCGCTGGGTCACCGCTGTTTGCTCCTTTCTGGCGAGTTCAGTCGTGTCGTTCATGATGTCCTCCGTAGTTCTGTCGGTGCTCACTGAACGGTGATCGCGCGCGGCTTCGACGCCTCGCTTTTGCCGATGCTCACCATCAGGCATCCATTGGTGTACCGCGCGCTCACCTTGCCAGGGTCCGCGTTTTGCGGAAGCTCGACCACGCGCCGGAAACTGCCGGCGAATCGCTCCTGTGCATAGGTGCGCGCATCGTCGCCGCGGGTTTCCGGTTGCGAGCTCGCGCGCTCGCCGCTGATGGTCAGCAAGCCCTTGTCTAGCGATACTTCGAGCCTGGCCGGATCGACCCCCGGCGCGAACGCGACGACCTCGATCGAGTCGTCGGTCGAACCGATGTTGATCTGCGGGAAGGCGCCGGCGCGGCCCGAACGGATACTGGAAGGGAAGCCGCCGAAGAGGCTCGCCATCTGCCGTTGCAGACGGTCGAACTCGCTGAACAGATCGGCCCCGAAGTAAAGGTCACTCATGATCGTTTCCTCCTTGGATGCAGCACGGAAACGAACCGGCCTACGCGCTCCAGTCCGTCTGCCGGGCTGCGGCAAACAAATCGAAACACGCAGCGCGCCGCATGGCGGGCGCGACTGCCTGAGCGGAATTTAGAATAGTATGCACGGGGAAAATTTCAAGGTGGGTGGCGCAAAATTTTGATCTTGAATTCGGCTCAGTGCGCACTATTTTTACGACACTCGGACGAACCATGCGAGGACTTCATGGAATTCGAACATGACTGGCTCACCCTTGGTCGGCACCGAATCCGGTTGCGCTCAACGAAGGGTTTTCCAACCGAGACGATGCGCTCGGCCGCCGAAGTCATCCGGCTGGCGATCGATAACAATATGAGCGCCCGGGCGCGGCTGGTCGAAGTGGTATTCCGGCAGGAGTCGGCTTACGAAATCTCTGTCGGCACCACTTTCGCGGACGATCGGCTTTGCATGCCGCAGCTGGAAGCGGCGATCGCGACGGTGTTGGGCTTGCAGCTGGACCAGATCAATATCTTCGTGACGGTGGTTACGCAGGAAGAGGTCGACCTGCACTTCGGCGTCTACGAAAGAATGCTGGCCGAAAAACTCGGCGTTGTGCCGCCGATCCAGTAGGGAGAGATGGATGATTGAGCCAATCGAATTTCTCACCACGATAGATGCCGCTCGCGACGGTTACGATCGATCAATCTGACGGTAGAAAGAACCAACGCTACGACGGTCCGCTGCGTCTCGCCTGACGACTAGCCCGTTCGGCCGGGCATGGGGGTAGCGCGTCGGTCAGATGAGTTCACGAAGCTTGTAATACCACATGCCCAGAACCAGGGCCGGTGTGCGTAGTCTCTTGCCGCCCGGAAACCGCCGATGCCTGATGCGGCTGAATACGTCGAAGCGGGAAGCATCGCCGCCGATCGCGTCCGCCAGAATCTTGCCGGCCATTCCCGCGAACACCAGCCCGTGTCCGGAGAAGCCTTGCACATAGTAGAGGTTGTCGCCGATACGACCGAGATCCGGCGCGCGGTTCATCGTGATGTCGACAAAGCCGCCCCATGCATATTCGATCTTCACATCGGCGAGCTGCGGAAAAACGCCCGTCATGCGTCCGCGCATGCGGTCGATCAGATTGCGCGGCGTGGTGGCGTCATACGATTCGCCTGCACCGAACAGCAAACGATGATCCGCGCTGAGCCGGAAGTAATCGAGTATCAGGTTGTTGTCGGACGCCGCGGCGCGGCCCGGCATCAGCGCGTCGGCCCGCGCACTGGTAAGCGGTTCCGTCGCGATCATGTAGGTGCCCACGGGCATGATGCGGGCTTCGATCTCCGGTGCGGGATGATCGCCGAACTCTCCTAGATAAACGTTTCCAGCCATTACCACACGGTCGCACGACACCTCTCCCTCGGCTGTCTTCACGACAGGCCGAGCGCCCCGATCGAGCCGCGACACGGCGGAATTTTCGAAAATCCTGACGCCCGCGCGACGCGCCGCCTCGCCCAGACCAAGGCAATAAAGAAGCGGATGAAGATGGCCAGACCCGGCGTCGTACACGCCCGCGGCGAACCGCTGCGACGTTATATGAGCGCCGAGCGCCGTGCGGCCCAGCCATTCGAGCGGGTAGTCGTAGCGGTCGCGCGTGCGCCGCACCCAGTTCATCAGCTGTTCGGCCTTCCGATCGCTGACGGCAAGCGTCAGATATCCGCGCCGATAATGGCAATCGATGCCGAAGCGCGCAAGCCGATCTTCCAGCAGTCGCATGCCCTCCAGCGACACGTCCCACGCCCTTCGCGCGACCTCGCGGGAACATTGGTGCTCGATCGCATCTTCACCCTCGGCGCCGAAGCCGACAATCGCGTGCCCGCCGTTACGCCCGGACGCCCCCCAGCCGATGCGCTGCGCCTCCAGCAATGCCACCTCGAAGCCACGCTCGGCTAGCTCCAGCGCACACGAAAGCCCCGCATAGCCACCGCCGATCACGCACACGTCCGCGTTGAGCTTCTCCTGCAATGGTGGCCCAGGCCGCGCACGGGTGACGCTCGCCTCGTAATACGAGTCCTCGACAACGCCCTGTTCCTTGTTCAACAGTGACGACATAAGCCGGTCTCCGAAGGTCTTCTCGCTATGGAACGCGTATGTTGAGAAATTGCCAGGGATCGTCGTCGCAGGGCGAATCGAAAAGTAGCGAGCGTTGCGCGAGCGGCGTCCATGAATCATAGACGCCGATCATCTCGCCCAGATAGGGTCGCGCGACCCGCATCACGGTTTGGTAGTCGATGTCGTCCGGCTCGACTACACCGGCGTCCGGATTCCCGAGCGCCCATACGATGCCGGCCAGGATACCGGCCACCACTTGCAGGCTGGTTGCGTCGTTATGCGGCGCGAGTCGACGGGCTTGCGGCGTGGTCAGACGGGAGCCGTACCAGTAGACTCCGTTGTCGTTTCCCATCAACAGCACGCCGAGTTCGTCGGCGCCATCGACGATCTCATCGCGCATGATCCGCTTATGGTCCTGCAGGCGCCAGCCCCGTCCGGCGAATTCGTCGATTGAAAGAAACGCATCGTCGCAGGGCCGGTAAGCGTAGTGCACCGTCGGACGGTAGATCACTTCGCCATCCTTGCGAAGTGTCAGATGGTCGGCGATGGAGATCGACTCTCCGTGGGTAATCAGGAACCCGTGATAACTACCGGCGAGCGGTGTCCAACTGCGTACGCGGGTCGCGAGTCCCGGGCGTTGCAGGTAGATCGCCGCATCACTGCCGAATCCGTGCCGGCGCGCGTCCGCAGGCCAATGCCGTTCATGCGTACCCCATCCAAGTTCCGCCGGCTGCATGCCCTCTTCCACGAAAGCGTCGACGGACCACGTATTGACGAACTCGTTTCGCGCCTTGCGGCACTTGGCGACCTGGAAGTCCCGCTCCGCTACGTGAATCGCCTTGATGTTCAGCCGGTGTGCGAGCGCAGCCCAGTCCTCGTAGCTGCGCAGCGCCGTTGGCTCGATGCCGCTGTTGGAGGCCATATCGAGCAGCGCCTGTTTGACGAACGCCGAAGCCAGTCCGGGGTTAGCGCCTTGCGTGAGAATGGCGGTCGGACCGTCGCGCTTGTCGAGGCGAAAGGCCAGCAAAGCTTCCCGAAGCGCATAGTTGCTGCGCTTCGAGGCGGAACGATCGGGATCGGTCGACTCCCCTTCCCATGGCTCGATGGATGTGTCGAGATACAGCGCGCCACGAGACCAGCAGAAGCGCACGAGCGATTCGCTCGACACGTTCACCGACAGATTCAGCACGAGGTCGCCTCTTTTGACGTAGCCAGCGAGCAGCGCCTCGAAGTTGTTCTCCGACAGCGCCTGCTCGACGACGCTCAGCCCGCATTCGCGAGCGATCGTCGTATCGTTGCCGGGCGGGCAGAACACGGTCACGCGTTCCGGGCAAACCTCGATGTGTCTGAAAAGAATCGGTAACAGCGAACTCGCGATGCTTCCTAATCCAATGATCACAATATTGCCGTGACAAACGGCGTGCTTTGTCCAATTCACCTGCGCGCTCATCTCTGCTCCCCAACCACAGCGCTTCGGTATGCGCCTGTTCTCGTGCCCGGTCGTTGTGATCCTTCGTGTCGGTCCGTACCAACCCGCTAGCATTCCGCATTCCGCATGCTGCTGCCCGCCTCGCGCTTACGGCCGCGGCGGTTCGCCGGGAACGCTCGTTGCTCGACGTGCATCGTCAATACGAAACGCATAACGGAGACAGCCATGGGCTGCGCACTTGTCGCGGCCGAACGGCGCGACCCGTTCATTGGCGGGAGAAAAGCGATGTCCATTCAGGAATATGCGCCGTATCGCGGCTGCAATATCGAGGTGAACGTCACGCTATCGAAGACGCATTGGCTCGGCGGTAAATATCGCCGTTTTCGTGTGTCATGGACCGTGACGTTGCCCGGCAATCCGCACCAGGAAGTGGTCAGTTTTCCGGAACAGTTCGATTTTCTGACTGAGCGGGAGGCGTTCAGGTATGGAGAAAATCGGGCGCACACCTATATCGATTCGATGTTGTCGACGCCGTCTCAAAGGCGCAGGCTGCGCGAGCCGGTCGCGCAGCCCGGCACACGCCATGAGGTTTGATGGCCCGAGCCGGCGCGCGCTCTTTTGCCGAAGGCGGGCCAGCCGTCGCGTGACGCGCAAGGCTCGTCGCAGCTGCGGGAAAGTCGATGCCGAGACTTCCCGCCGTTCATACACGTCCAGCGGCAGCGTGACGTTGCGCACCTGCGCACGACCCATGCCGCGCGGGAACCCGGTTGTAATATGCTAACCAGCAGCTGCTCCGCGAGCGGCTTGGGCGACACCAATGGAGCTCGACGGAGCCCCATGGAGGGACAGCATGAGAGGCTTCCTTCTGGCATTGGCATGCGCGTGCGAGCTGTCGGCGGCCACGGCGCAGGATTTATCGCCTGCCCCCAGGACTGCAGCGCCGGTCGCCGCGACGGACTTCCTGGCTATGGCGAAGCGAGTGGTCGACGCCGCTTCGCGACCCGCTGCACCCTGGAGCGGGCCGCGCAACGGCCCGCGCGCGCAATCCGGAAAACGTATCGCGGTGGTCGCCGAGGATTTGCGCAACGGCGGCATCCTCGGGGTGGTCGATGGTGTGCTGGAGGCGGCCAAGGTCATAGGCTGGCGCGTCAAGATCTTCGATTCCGGCGGTACGACCGACCTCCGTCTGAAGATGCTCGCCAATGCGCTGGCAGGCCACCCCGACGGTCTGATCCTCGCCGGGGGCGACGCATATGCGCTGCTCCCCGCACTGCGGCCGTTTGCCGACAGCGACATCCCGATCGTCGGCTGGCACGTGGCGGGGCGGGCCGGACCGGTGCCGGGCACGCCCATCGCGATGAACGTCTCGACGGACCCGCTCGAGGTTGCGCGGGTGACCGCGCTCGCGGCCATCGTGCAGTCGGCCGGACATGCGGGCGTCGTCATCTTCACGGATACCGGTTTCCGGATCGCACAGGAAAAGGCGGACGCAATGGCTGCTGTGGTTCGTGCGTGCAGCGGCTGTACCCTGCTCGAAGTGCGCGACGTGGCGATCTCGCGCAGCGAGAAGCTGGTGCCAGAGGCGACACGCGCGCTGCTCGCGCGTTACGGCCCGCGCTGGACCTGTGCGCTGGGGATCAACGACATCTACTTCGACTACGCCGTGCCGGTGTTGACGCAGGCGGGCATACCAAACGCCGCAATGATCATGCTGTCGGCCGGCGACGGCAGCGAGTCCGCCTTCCTGCGCATCCGCACCGGTACGTTCCAGACGGGGACCGTCGCCGAACCCCTGAATCTGCACGGCTGGCAGTTGGTCGACGAACTGAACCGGCTGTTCGCCGGAGAAGGCGTAACGGGTTACGTGAGCCCCGTGCATCTCGTAACGGCGGACAACATCGCCGCTGACGGCGGCGATCGCCTGCTCTACGATCCTGACAACGGCTATCGCGACATTTATCGTCGGATCTGGCAACGCCCGTGAAACTGCCATTCCCACAATCGCTGACCGCCCAGTTTGCGCTCGTTGCCTCGTGCCTGGCCGCGCTGGTGGTCGTGGTCGGCGCCACGTCGATCTATTCGTTGGCGACTTCGGCCTTCTCGATCCGTCAGCTGGCCGAAGAGCGGCTCGCCCGCCTCGTGGATGCGCAGGATCTGGTGCAGCACACGCTGACGATCGAACGCCTCGCGTTGCAGCTGTCCAGCGACGATACGGTCGAAGCGGTGCGCGAGACGCATCGGCAGGTGCTCGAACAGTTGGCATCGTTCGACGGCCTGGTCGACCGGCTGGCCTCGGCGACCACGAGCGAAGACCCTGGTGTCGACCCGCTGACGCTTTATCGGTCGAGCCAACGCTTTCGCAACATCGTCAACATCGAGGCGCAAGTGCGCGAGACCGCGCTCGCCCGCCGGGGCGCCTCGGCGGCGGCGCAACCGGCGGGTGTGTCGCTGGCCAGCCTCGACGCGGATCTGCGCGGCGCGGCCGACGCTCTCGCCGCCGCGGCGCACCGGCAGTCGGATGACTTGACGAGCGAATACCGCGAAGCAGTCCAGGATCTGGCCGCTCGCGCAGATCGCACACGCAAATGGGTGGCCGGCGGACTCGCTGTCAGCCTGTTGCTCACCTGGCTCATCGCCCGCGAATTCCTCGGGCGCCATGTCGTGGCGCGCCTGCGCCGCGTCAGCCATTTTCTGCGACATGGCGATGCCGGGAACACGCAAGCCGGCGTCCCCGTGCACGGCGGCGACGAGATTGCCGATATGGCGCGTGCTGTCGAGCAGTTCCTGGAAGACCGACGCCAACGCCGCCAGGCCGAGCAGGCGCTAAAGGAGCTCAACGCCGGACTCGAGGCGCGCGTCGCCCAGCGCACGGCGGAACTCAGTACGGCGCTAGCGGGTCAGGCCGACGAAATCGCCGAACGTCAGCACGCCGAAGATGCGCTTCGGGAAAGCGAGAACTTTCTTAACAGCATCATCGAAAACATCCCGGACACGGTCTTCGTCAAGGAGGCCGAGACCTTGCATTTCGTGCGCTTCAACAGGGCGGCGGAGCAACTTCTCGGCTACCGGCGCGAGGAACTCCTCGGCCGCTCCGTCCATGACCTGTTTCCCGCCGACGAGGCCAATTTCTTCACGCTGAAGGATCGCGCGGTGCTGGAGTCGCGGCAAATGATCGACATACCGGAGGAGCCGGTTCATACGCGACATGGACTTCGCGTCCTGCACACGATGAAAATCCCGATCGTCGATGTGCGCGGCGAGCCCCGGTTCCTGCTCGGCATCTCACGGGATATCACGGAGCAAAAGCATGCCGAAGCGGAGTTGCGGCGCTATCGCGAGCACCTCGAAGACATGATTCGCGAGCGGACAGCGGAGCTGGCCGTTGCCAAGGAGCGTGCCGATGCGGCCAACCAGGCAAAGAGCGAGTTTCTGGCGCACATGAGCCACGAGCTACGCACGCCGCTCAACGGCATTCTCGGGTACGCGCAAATCCTCAAGCGCGACACGACCCTCGATCAGCACCAGCTCGACGGACTGGCAGTCATCCAGCGCAGCGGCGAACACCTGCTTACGCTCATCGACGACATCCTGGATATCGCCAAAATCGAGGCCGGGCGAATGGAACTCAATTTGTCCGACGTCCCGCTCGAACAGTTCGTCTCCTTTATCGCCGAGACGATACGGGTGAAGGCCACGGAAAAAGGCCTGGCCTTCGCTTGCGAGATGCCGCCGGATCTGCCCGCGTGTGTGCGGGTGGACGAAATACGGTTGCGCCAGGCGTTGCTCAACCTGCTCTCGAACGCGATCAGATTTACCGAGCAGGGAACCGTGCGTCTGCGCGTCGCTTTCACCCCGCCGACGCGACTATGTTTCGAAGTCCGGGACACCGGCATCGGCATAGATCAAGGGCGTCTGGAGGAAATCTTCAGTCCTTTCGAGCAGGTCAGCGAGGACCGTCATCGCTTTGGCGGTACCGGCCTCGGGCTAGCAATTAGCCGGCAACTCGTGCGCCTGATGGGAGGCGAGATCCATGTCGAAAGTCGCCGCGATATAGGCAGCACGTTTTCGATCGAGCTGGACGTCGAGGTGGTGGCGCCTTGCGCGGCTGTCGCCGCGTCCGAACGGATCGTGAGCGGCTACAAAGGGCCGCGCAAGACTATCCTGGTCGTGGATGACGTGGCGGAGAACCGCGCCGTGATGGTCGATATGCTCGGTCCGCTCGGATTCGACATGGCGGAAGCTGCTAACGGATCTGAAGCGATGGAGAAAATCGAATCCCTCCATCCTGCGCTAGTCCTGATGGATGTGGTCATGCCCGAGACTGACGGCCTCGAAGCCACGCGTCGCTTGCGCCAGATGGCCGAATTCCGGGATCTTCCGATCGTCGCGGTCTCCGCTCGCGCGTCGAGAACCGACGCGGCGCAAAGTCTGGAAGCCGGCGCAAATGCCTTTCTCGCCAAACCGATCGACTTCGGCCAGCTATTGTCCGCCGTCGCGGCGCTCCTGAATGTCGAGTGGATCGATGCAGCTTTAGAGGCACAAGTCAGTGAAGCGGGCCCATCGGCTGTACCTGCCGCCGCGCCTCTTCCCGACCACTTGAAGGCGCCGCCGCCGGAGGAAATTCAAGCGCTGCACTACCTCGCGCGACTCGGCGATATGCGTGCCATTACGCAACATGCCCAGCACTTGACCGAGCTCGACGAGCGCTATCGACCCTTCGCGGACCACCTCTGCAGGTTGGCGAAGGCTTACCAGTCCAAGTCGATTCTCAACTTCGTCGAGCAATATCTGGAAGGAGAATAACTCCGAAGATTTGCGCCGCGGAGCGGGAATCGCTTCGTCTTACGTTCTAGCAGCATCGAGCGGAATGTGAATCGAAACCATCGTGCCCGCGCCGGGCGCGGTTTCGATCGAAAGCGATCCGCCGATCAGCCGCGCGCGCTCGTTCATGCCGAGCAGGCCATATGAATAGTCGCGCCTCACGACTTGCTGGTCGAAGCCGCGGCCGTCGTCACGCACCTGCAGTAAGAGCTTCGCCGCCGTCGATACGAGCGTCACCTCGACATGTGTGGCGTCGGCATGCCGCGCGACGTTCGTCAGCGACGCCTGTGCGATGCGGAACAGGGCCGTCGCATGAGCGTCGGACAGCGCCGGGTCGCCGCCTTCGATACGCAATTCACACGCAATCGCATGGCGGCGGTTGAACTCCTCGACAAGCCATTCGAGCGCGGACACGATGCCGAAGTTGAGCGCGGCGGGCCGCAAATGGCTCGCGACATTGCGCACCATCGAGATCGTGCCTTCGACCAGTTGACGCATATCATCGGCTTTTTTCGAAGCTTCCGCGTCGTGCGTTATGCGCATCTTGAGCAGCGACACGTCCATCTTGAGCGCAGTCAGCAATTGGCCCAGTTCGTCGTGAATCTCCATCGCAATGCGCTTTCTCTCCTCCTCGCGGATCGCCTCCATATACGCGGACAGTTCGCGCTGCTGCTCGCGCGATTCGACGAGTTCCTGTTCCATCTGCTTGCGGCCCGTAATGTCGTTCAGGCCGACATAGATCGCGGGAGAATCGTCGTAAGTCGCGACGCGCGCCGTCGCCATCGCCCAGAACCGTGTATCGTCCGCGCGCCGGAACTGTATCTCCCTATCGCGCAAGCTGCCCTCCGCGCGCAGATGCTCGATCACACGCTCGCGCTCCCCCCGGTCGGCGTAGAAATCCGCGATATTGACGGACACGTGTTCGTCCATGCCGAAGAGTTCACGCAGCGGCTGATTCGTGTACAGGATGTGCCCATCAGGCATCGACGTGATGCACAGCGGCACCGGGCTCGTTTCGACAATCGCGCGAAAGCGCGCCTCGCTTGCCTGCAAGCACACGTTGGCGCGCGCGAGTTCTTCCGTACGCAACGCGACACGCCGCTCGAGATCGTCGCGCGCTTGCGATAACGCAGCCTCCGTTTCCTTGCGCATCGCGACTTCCGCCAGCAGTTGCCGGTTTTGCGCGAGAACCTGCTTGTGCATCACCCGCAATTCGAGATGCACGCCGACGCGCGCGACCATCTCGTCGACGCGCAACGGCTTGGTCACATAGTCGACGCCACCGGCCAGAAAACCTTCGACGCGGTCCTCGTTGCCGGTCAGCGATGTCATGAACAGGACGGGAATATCGCGGGTGCGCTCATCGAGCTTGAGGCGTCGACAGGTCTCGAAGCCGTCGATGCCCGGCATCTTCACGTCGAGCAGGATCACATCGGGCTGAGAGAAGACCGCGCGCTCCAACGCTTCGATACCGTCGAGCGCCACCAGCACGCGAATGCCTCGCGCTTCGAGACTGTCGACGACTACGCCGAGATTGCCCGGCGTATCGTCGACTATCAGAATGGTGCCGGTCTGCGCAACCGGGGTGGCGAAATGGCTCATGATGCGGTGTTCCCTTTGAGAGACCGCTCAACGAGTTGCAGGGTGTCCTATTCTGCACTCGATGCCAGAGCCTGGTCCATCGCGCGCTCACCGGCTTTGGAACGACCGATGAAACAGCCGCGCCGCGGCCTCACTGCCGCTGCACGACGCTCGCACGATTTTCTCCGCTCTTCCGGGCTTTTAGCTGCGTTGCGGTTCGCTATTCCGCCAGCCCGCCCACCACAGCGAGCCGCCGGACTGCGCGAGGCTCGGTCAGTTCGTCGATCAGGTCGGCTACTTCGCACAGCGCGCGAAAGTCATACTCGTTGATCTGCTCCGCGTGATTGCGACGCAATTCGCGCATCGTTTCGCCCAGCCGTTTGAGCGCGGCAGGCGTGCTGTCGACCAGCGGCCAGCAGTGCATCAAATATGCGAGCGATTTCACGCTGCGCGCCTCGCACCACGTGTCGAACAGTCGTAGACATATCGAGTCGATCTGTTCGACGACGTTCTCCCGCTCCGACAGATAGCCCATCATGACCCATCAATTCGACATTGCATTCCGATACCTCATCATCTATGAGCGGAAGTTGTGTCGCATTCAGCGCAGGCTGGAAAACCACGGTTAGAGATCCTGATTCGCGTGTCAGGAAACCCTGAGTGACGATGAGGCGACAGCCGGCCGGCATTGCGAGCATCGCTCCGGTTTGGTTAGGCGCCCTCACCGCCCGCGATCGCTTTAAGCCGGCGATAAAGCGTGCGCTCGCTCAAACCCAATTGCGCGGCAAGCTCACTGCGTTTCCCGCGGAATTGCGCCGCCGCGCTCGCGAGCTCCGCATCGGTGAGCTTGCGCGGCAGGCCCGGACCCACGGCCAGCGATTCCTTCGCCGCGCCGGAAGTCTTATCGCGGACCGCCTCCGGCAAGTGTTCCGGGCGGATCACACCACCGTCGGCGAGCAGGTTGGCGCGCTCGAGCACGTTGCGCAATTCGCGGATGTTGCCGGGCCACGCATAGGCACGCAACAGCGCCAACGCCTCCGCCGAAATCGACGCCTTATGCGACGACCCGCTTCGCGTCGACGCAATGCGCGTCAGGATCGAATCCGCGAGCAGCGCGATGTCGTCGACACGCTCGCGCACCGCGGGCAAATGAATCGGAAACGCACTGATCCGGAAATACAGATCAGCGCGGAACTGGCCGTCCGCGACCATCCGCTCGAGCGGCTTGTGCGTGGCC
Organism: Burkholderia sp. JPY481; assembly: GCF_038900515.1. Lineage (NCBI taxonomy): Bacteria > Pseudomonadati > Pseudomonadota > Betaproteobacteria > Burkholderiales > Burkholderiaceae > Burkholderia > Burkholderia sp. JPY481. The sequence continues at coordinate 306,186 of NZ_JAYMRT010000006.1, read as the reverse complement.
GCGACGAGCCGGAAGTCGGCACGCAGCATATCGGTACTGCCCACGCGCCTGAAGGTGCCCGTTTCGATCAGCCGCAACAGCTTCACCTGAATGGATAGCGGCACGTCGCCGATTTCATCGAGAAACAGCGTGCCGCCCTGCGCGGTTTCGACGAGGCCCTGCTTCCGGCTCGTCGCGCCGGTGAACGCGCCCTTCTCGAAGCCGAACAACTCGCTTTCGAACAGCGTCTCGGTAATGCCCGAGCAATCCACCACGACGAACGGCCCTTGGGCGCAGCTGCTCGCCTCATGCAGCGCATGCGCGAACAGCTCCTTGCCGGTGCCGGATTCGCCGAGCAGCAGCACGGGCAGCATCGAAGGCGCGACGCGCTGCAAAGCGGAAATCGCCTCGTTGAACGCCGGCGCGCGCCCGACCAGACCTTCGGAGCTTGGCCGCGCGGACGCGCTCCTGACCGTGGCGAGACGCTCGACATAGGCGACGATGCGCGCGTGGCGGTCGAAGATCGGCCGCAACTCGACGTCGACGTGCTCCGGGCCTCTCGGTGTGTGATGGATATGCAGCACGCGATCCGCGCTGCGATTTTCCGTCGCGCGTTTCATCGGGCAGTGCTCGCCCGCCTGATCGCACGGCACGTCGTAGTGATGCGAAACCTGATAACAGCGGCGGCCGATGTGCGCCTGGCCTTCGACGCCGAACTGGCGCTGATAGGCGCTGTTCGCGGCCAGAATCTGATAGTGCGGATCGAGCACGATCGCCGGTTGCGGATCGTGCTCCAGATACGACACGAGCGTGCTCACGTCGGGTACCACCGTGGGCACGCCGTCAGACGCGCCAGGGGATTGCGACGGAAGCTCGGTCGAAGGGGGCGGCGCAATGTCGGGCGGGATCATCGTGATTACTCCTTGGCTGCCGCAATATACGCCGGAACTGCCATTTCTGCCACGACTGCCAAATGGCAGTGACTCTTTGCCACGGGTGAGGCCGAGCGTCGTGCAGACGCCTCTTCAATCCGCATGTCGCGCGCAATAAGCCTCTAAAAATCAGTGCGTTACAACCGAGGGCCGCGACGCTGAGGCTTGGTGGCACGACTCCTGCATTGGTGGGCGCCTCGGACTGGCTTAGTCCCCTATCGTGAGGAACCCACCGAAATGGCAACCGGCAAGCTCGCCGTCGAGGGCTTCTTCGATCCTGCGACATCGACCGTCAGCTATCTGCTGATGGATGCAGGCACGAGGAATTGCGCATTGATCGACACCGTGCTCGACTACGACCCGAAGTCGGGACGCACCTGCACCGCAACCGCGGATCGCCTCGCCGCGCGCGTGGAGTCGCTCGGCGCGCGCGTGCAATGGATACTCGAAACCCACGTGCACGCCGATCACCTGTCGGCCGCGCCCTATCTGAAAGCGCGGCTCGGCGGTCAGATCGCAATCGGCGCGCAGGTGACGCGCGTGCAAGCCGTGTTCGGCAAGCTGTTCAACGCGGGTCCCGGGTTTCGCACCGATGGCTCGCAGTTCGATCGCCTGTTCGACAACGACGAGACGTTCAACGTCGGCGATCTGTCCGTGCGCGTGATGCACACGCCAGGCCACACGCCCGCCTGCGTGACCTATGTCGCGAGCGACGGCAGCGAAGAAGCCGCGTTCGTCGGCGACACGCTGTTCACGCCCGACTACGGCACCGCGCGCTGCGATTTTCCGGGCGGCGATGCGTCAGCGCTGTATCGCTCGATTCAGCGCATCCTCGGTCTCGCGCCGCAAACCCGCCTGTATCTGTGCCACGACTACCAGCCGGGCGGCCGGCCGCTGCTGTTCGAGACCACGGTGGCCGAGCAGCGCGAGCAGAACATCCACGTCCGCGACGGCATCGACGAAGCGTCGTTCATCGCGATGCGCACGGCCCGCGACGCCACGCTCGCGATGCCCACGCTGATCCTGCCGTCGGTGCAGGTCAACATGCGAGCGGGCCACCTGCCGCCGCCCGAAAGCGATGGCGTGTCCTACATCAAGGTACCGGTCGATGCGCTGTGAGCGCGGCGGCCTGGAACAAACAAGAGGACCCTACATGCGCAACACGAAACTCACGGACCCTTCGAACCCAGCGGCCGACACGCTCGCCGCCGCATCGCAACGGATGCGGCCGACGTACCGGCACGACGTGGTGATCGTCGGCGCCGGCGCGGCCGGTATCGCAACGGCGTCGAGCCTGCTTGCGCGCAGCCCCGATCTCGACATCGCGGTCATCGATCCCGCCGACACGCACTATTACCAGCCGGGCTGGACGATGGTAGGCGCCGGCGTATTCCACCCGGAAACGACGGCCCGTCCGATTTCCAGCGTGCTGCCCGCGAACGTGAAGTGGATCAAGGCTGCCGTCACGCACTTCGAGCCGGCGCAAAACCTCGTGATTCTCGACGGCTCGCGCGCCGTCGAATACCGCCAGCTGGTGGTGTGCCCCGGCCTCAAACTCGACTGGAACGCGATCGACGGCCTCGTCGACACGCTCGGGCGCAACGGCGTCACGTCCAATTACCGCTACGACCTCGCGCCGTACACGTGGAAGGTGACGCAGCAGCTCGAAACGGGTCGAGCCATTTTCACGCAGCCGCCGATGCCGATCAAATGCGCCGGCGCGCCGCAGAAAGCGATGTATCTCGCGTGCGATCACTGGCGCCGCAGCGGGCGGCTGCAACATATCGGCGTCGAATTCCGCAATGCCGGCGCGGCGCTGTTCGGCGTCGCCGACTACGTGCCCGCGTTGATGCAATACGTCGAGCGTTACGGCATCGCGCTGAACTTCGGCTCCACGCTGAGTGCGGTCGATGGCGACGCAAAGATGGCGAGATTCACGCATACGCTAGCCGACGGCAGCAAGGAAACCTTCGAGACCGGCTTCGACATGCTGCACGCCGTGCCGCCGCAAAAGGCGCCCGACTTCATCCGCGACAGCGCGCTCGCCGATGCGTCCGGCTGGCTCGACGTCGATCAGGCCACGTTGCGGCACAAGCGCCACGAAAACATCTTCGGACTCGGCGATGCGACCAACACGTCCAACGCGAAGACCGCCGCCGCCGCGCGCAAGCAGGCGCCGGTCGTCGCGCACAACGTGCTCGCCTCGCTGGGCGCGGCGAGCGGCGTCGCGATCTACGACGGCTACGGCTCCTGCCCGCTCACCGTCGAGCGCGGAAAGATCGTGCTCGCCGAGTTTCTGTATGGCGGCAAGGTCGCGCCGACGTTTCCGGCGTGGCTCATCGACGGCAAAAAGCCATCGCGGCTCGCGTGGCTGCTGAAAGAGCGAATCCTGCCGCCGCTCTACTGGCGCGGCATGCTGAAGGGACGCGAATGGCTCGCTAATCCGCAACTGGCGGACTGAGCGCCGGCACGCACTGCTCACGGGGTCTTCGATGCTGTTGTCTCTCGTTCTCGGCGCGCTGGTGGGCGCCACTCTCGGGCTGACCGGCGCCGGCGGCGGCATTCTTGCCGTGCCCGCGCTCGTGTTCGGCATGGGCTGGCCGCTGCAGCAGGCCACGCCGGTCGCGCTCGTCGCGGTGGCCGGCAGCGCAGCGGTGGGCGCGCTCGAAGCGTTCCGCAAGCGGCTCGTCCGCTATCGCGCCGCGCTGCTGATGGCCGCCGCGGGGGTGCCCGCCACCGCCGCCGGCGCGCGCCTCGCGCATGCGTTGCCGCAACGCGTGTTGCTCGCGCTGTTCGCCGCGGTGATGCTGGTCGTCGCGTTCCGGCTGCTGCGTCAGACGCGCGCGCGCCGCGCGTCGCGCGAGCCGCAATCGTCGATGTGCGTCGCGCATGTCGACCCGGCCACCGGCCGTTTTCGCTGGACCTGGCCGACCGCAGCCGCACTCGCGGCCACCGGTTCGCTGACCGGATTGATGACCGGTATGCTCGGTGTCGGCGGCGGCTTCATCATCGTGCCGATGATGCGCAAGCTGACTGACGTGTCGATGCACGGCATCGTCGCGACCTCGCTGATGGTGATCGCGCTCGTCGGCAGTGGCGGCGTTCTCGCGACGGCCACGCACGGCGCGACACTTCCACTCGAAGTCGCGTTGTGGTTCACTGGCGCCACCGCCGCCGGAATGCTCAGCGGACGGCTCGCGTCGCATCACATTGCCGCCCATCATGTGCAGTTGGGCTTTGCGAGCATCCTCGTGTGCGTGGCGCTCGGCCTGCTGGTCAGAGCGGTGCTGATGTAAGCGCTGCCGCAACCCACCCAACAATCAAACAGAGCGAACGATGATAGATTTCGACCATTTCACCCCGATCGCCTCCCTGTGCGGAGGCCTGCTGATCGGCGTCGCGGCTGCGGCGATGGTGCTTTTGCTGGGCCGCATCGCCGGAATCAGCGGGATAGTCGGCGGCCTGCTGCGCTGGACGAAGCGCGACGGCGCATGGCGCGTCGCCTTCGTTGCCGGGCTGATCGTTGCGGCGCTGATCGCGCGCGCGGTCGATGCGCCCGTCGCGATCACCGTCGACGCGTCATGGCCCGCCGTGATCGCGGCCGGCTTGCTGGTCGGCATCGGCACCCGCTACGGCAGCGGCTGCACGAGCGGACACGGCGTGTGCGGCATTTCACGCGGCGCCACGCGCTCGCTTGTCGCGACGGCGACGTTCATGGCGGCCGGCTTCGTCACCGTCTATATCATTCGACATCTTCTCGGAGCCTAAGATGGCAACAGCTGTTTCATTCCTATGCGGGCTGCTGTTCGGCATCGGCCTGCTGTTGTCGGGCATGGCCAACCCTGCGAAAGTGCAGGGCTTCCTCGATATCGCCGGACGCTGGGACCCGTCGCTCGCGTTCGTGATGATGGGCGCGGTGGCCGTCGCGGCAATCGGTTTCGCGATCGCCAAGCGCCGCGACAAGTCGCTGCTCGGATCGCCGATGCGGATTCCCACGTCGACCCACGTCACGGCAAGACTGGTGCTGGGCAGTGCCGCGTTCGGCGTCGGTTGGGGAATTGCCGGGTTCTGTCCCGGCCCCGCGCTCGTCGCGCTCGGGCTCGGGTCGGCCAAAGCGTGGGTGTTCGTGGCCGCGATGATCGCGGGAATGGCCATCTTCGAGTTATTCGAACGGCGCAGACAGACGGCCTTGGCGACGGGTTCTTAACCTGAGCTTAAGGCGCGGCAGTGTACGATCTGTTTCACCAGAAACCAACTCACAGGCGCCCCCTATGCAAGTCTCGACTGAACACCGCTATGACATCGTCGCACGTTTGCTCCATTGGCTCGTCGTCGGGCTGGTTGCCGCGCAGTTCGTGATCGGCTGGACGATGCCGGACGTGCACCGCGATACGGTGCCGGACGGCGAAATCGCCTGGCACCTTGGCGTCGGCACCGCATTGCTCGCCGCGATGGTGTTGCGGGTGCTGTGGCGCGTGACTCACCCGTCGCCGCCGGACAATCTGCCGCCGCTGTTTCGCGTCGCTTCAAAAGTCACCCACCTTGCGCTGTACGTGCTGCTCGTGCTGGTGCCGCTGCTCGGCTGGATCAACGCTTCGTCGCGCACGTGGACGGTCCGCCTCGGCGGCCTTGTTTCGTTGCCTTCACTGTCGGCACCGGGCTCCTCGTTCGGGCATGCGATGGGCGATGTGCACGGCGTTCTCGCGTGGGTGCTTTTCGGTGTCATTTGCCTGCATATCGCTGCGGCAATGTTTCATCAGTTCGTCTCCGGCGACCGCGTTCTACAGCGCATGAAGATCTAGCGATCGCGCATAGCCAAAGCCGCGGCAACTCAACAAGGTCCCTCTCGATCTCCCGCCTTGCGCGTTCAAGCGCATGCGCGGGAATAAATCGGCGTGCGCGCTCGTTCTGGAGTCTGGAGAAAGCGCTCCGCGCAGGCAAGCATCAACCGCAACGCGGCATCAGCTTGCCCCACTACGCCGATGTAAATGCGACGCCGGTCATGCCGAGCGCGAAGTGCGATGCTGTCGCCCAGTTTCCGCAGTGGGCAGGGGTTCGTGCGCGCTGCGCATGACCGAATGCGGAACTGGCCGTCGGGGAGACGGACATGTCAAAGGCATTTGCAGGCGATGATGCCGCCCATCGGCTGACGGGTCGCATCTGGATGCTGGCGCTCGCCGTGCTTTGCCTTGTGGTTGCTCCAGTCGTTCGAGCGCTGCCTATCTTCGCCCGTCAAACAGGGCAAAGCTGCGTCGCGTGTCACGCGGGCGGACAGTTTCCTGAACTGACGCCGTACGGCCGAATGTTCAAGCTCAATGGCTATACCTTCGGCGAACGTACGGTTCCAATCGCCGTGATGGCGATGCTCGACATGACCAGGACGAGGCTCAACCACGATGCCAGCGGCAATATCGTGTCGCCTAAAGACGGTCTGCCGATATTCGATTCAGCCAGCATCTTCCTCGCCGGCAAGATCACCGACAGGATCGGTGCGTTCACGCAATTCACCTACTCGAACTACGACCATCAGGGAAGCGACGGACACTGGATCGGCCACTGGGCATCGGACAACATGGATTTCCGTTATGTGGACAGGATCATCGGGAACGCCAGCGACCTGATTCTCGGCACCACCCTGCACAACAATCCGACCGTGCAGGATGTGTGGAACAGTTCTCCGGCATGGAGTTACCCGTACATTTCCTCTTCGATCAGCACGGTCGGCTCACCCCAGTTTCTGCCGATCCTCGAAGGCACGCTCGCGCAGCAGGTCGTGGGTGCGGGCGGCTACCTGTACTGGAACCGGACAGTCTATGCGGAGGTGTCGCTGTATAGCACCGCTGATGGCATCTGGTCGTTCATGAGCAAGGGCAACAAGGCCGGCGACCCCAACCACCCGCAGATCTATCTGAAGGGTCAAAATCCGTACTGGCGTCTGGCCCTGACTCATGAGTGGGGTCCGCACAACGTCATGGTGGGGACCTTCGGCATCAATGCGAACGTCTATCCGAACGACGCGAACTCGATGCCGATCTTCACCCAGGGCGTCACCCGCTATCGCGACATCGGCGTGGATGCGCAGTATCAGTACATCCTCGAGCCGAACACCGTTACCGCACAGGCGCGCTACATCCATGAAAACATCAGCGACCCGAATAACTTCGTGTTTGGCAACAGCCAGTCAGCGAATCTCAATTCCTTACGCCTGAAAGCCTCGTACGTCTATCAGGCCAAATATGGCGTGAGCCTTTCGTTCTTCAACGTGACCGGCACCACGGATAGCGTGGCGTACGCCGGCAGCGCGAACTCGTCGCCGGCCACGCAAGGGTGGATGCCCGAGATCTTCTGGATTCCTGTGCAGAACATCCGCGTCGGTCTTCAATACACGCATTTCACCAAATACCTCGGCGCACGGTCGAATTACGACGGCCATGGACGCAATGCAAGCGACAACGACACGCTGTTTCTATACCTCTGGGCCGCGTACTGGTGACGGTATCGGCTCACGTTTTTTAGAAGGCCCATCGATGAAACATCCCGCGCATTCCATTGAGGATTCAACGTGCCGCTGGCCACGTGCGCGATTGATCCTCGTCGCGCTATCGCTCGGCGCAACCGGCTGCCACAACCTGGAGCAGTCCAGACAGATCGACAATCCCGCCGTCGCCGGAAGGACGATCGCATTGCAGGTGTGTTCGAATTGCCATAGCGTAAATGGCGTTTCGGTATCTCCCACGTTTCCGAAACTCGCGGGCCAACCACGGGAATACCTCGTCAATCAGCTAACGGACTTCAAGGCTCATGTGCGAAGCGACCCGAATGCCAGAAGATTCATGTGGGGCTTCACGCATCTGAGTGAAACGCAAATCGAGCAACTCGCCGCGTACTTCTCCAGCCAGCCGCCTCCGGTACCACGAGCGACGGCCGATCATCGGCTCATCGATTCGGGCAGGACGATCTTTTTGTTGGGCATTCCGGACAAAGGCGTACCGGCATGCAGTACCTGTCACGGCCAGCATGGGGAAGGGACAGGGGGATTTCCTCGCCTCGCCGGACAGTACGCGGATTACGTTGAAAAACAGATCCTGGTGTTCCGGAGCGCCGGGCTACGCCCGCGTGGCGAAGTGATGAAGACTATCTCCGACAACTTGTCGGATCGGGACATTCGAGCCGTTGCTGCCTTCATGGAGGCGTTTCCCGCAGAGGCTGAGGCGGCGGCCGATCCCGCTGTGGACCGCTAAACGGGCAGTCTTGCCATCGGGCTTATCGGCCAGTACGCGCCCGTCCGGTCGGAAACCAGCGCGGAAGCATGCCGACCAGGACGTCGTCTTTAAGGAGGACATGATGAACAATAGCCGCGAATGCGTGGAACCCTGCAAGCCACATAATGGCGTCGCCGAGCCATGTGTGAAGCGATGAGATGGCTGAGCCTGCTGCATGCGATGTACTGAGTAAAGACGGAATCTCGTGACCACCGATGAGCGTCAGAGGATGCCCTTCGAGCCACGCGCCCGAGATGGCGGTAAGCGGTAAGGCGAGGAGAAGCAGATACAGCAACCACTGAACGGTTGTTGCCAGAACAGCCATCCAGCGAGACATCGGAGGTGTCTCAGGTTGGGTGTCGAACGCCCGCCACAGCAGGCGGATGAGGGTGAGCGCGAACACGCATAGACCCAAGGTCTCGTGCAATTGCCGGTCGAAATCGTGCGCCGCAGAATAAACGCGCTGCTCATGTCCGCCGGGCCCATACATGAACGTTACGAGCACGACTATCGCCGTGCACCAGTGAAGGAATTGGGCAATCGAACCGTAGCTGGTGGCAGAGCTTTTCACAATAGCGTCTCCCCTATCCGACCTTCGACGAACGCCAGGCACTAGCACAGGCCGTACGCTGGCATGCTGGATTCGAGAATGAATTCTACGCTCAAACTCTGCGCGTTTTTCTCTGGTGACTGTTGAACGTTCTCCGTCGAACGGCCGGTCGTCGAAACTACGGCCGAAGCAGCTTGATTCTCAAGTTCTTCGTCTCGCTGCCGATACCTTCACTGAGGAGACAATAGCCCGGTTACCGCGCGCAATAACCGGTAAAAGATGCTGACGCACAGCCATGCCGCCGTCGAGTATCAATGTTCTGCACTCACGCGCGCTGATTCTGAATCGATGCAATATATTTCAAGCTTCGGCATCGCTGGCGTCATAGGCCGGTGGAGGCGGCGACATGGCGTCGACCGGCAACTGATCATCACCGTCGCACTGGTGTTGACCGGCCTCGTCATTTTCGCTGTCGGCATTGGTTACACGCTGATATGGCACGAGCGGTCCGTTGCAGAGCGCATTCACGCGCTGCGTGCCCGCGATGACATCGAAACGCTGCAAGCAGTGCATATTCAGGCGAACGCCGACTTCCTGGTGGGGCTCGACAGTGCACGGGTGGCATCCTTCGCGTGGCCGGTGCAGCGTGTCGTGCTGGCCGCCACCTGCTTCGACCGGCTGGAACAAAGTTACGCGAGCGACCCGCGAAGCCAACTGGCGGTACGGCGTCTGCGCGGTGAGACGGCCGGCTGGGCGTGGCTTCTGGCCGACATCGCGGTACGTGCGCACGTCGCGGATGGCCACGCCTCGGTGGACAGCCCCGAGCTGCTCGCAGCGAACCGCATGCTGGCGAACATCGTCACCGAGCTGGTGACCCTCCGCGACGCGCAGACCGCTTCCCTGAGGGCTGCATCCGACAGCGCGACGCGCCACCTGGTGATAGAACGGACCGTGCTTGCGACCACGGCGCTGGCGGCCTGTTTTCTCTTTTGCTATGCATTGATTGCTCACTATCGCGCCCGTCTCGCGCGGCAAAGCGCGCGCGTCATCGCATCAGAAAGCGAGCGCCGGTTCCGTCAGTACTTCGATCATCATCCACTGCCGATGTTGATTTTCGACGTCGAGACGCTATCGATTCTCGCTGCGAACCGCGCCGCCGCATCCCAGTACGGACGCACGCGCCGTCAGCTATGCTCGCTCGACATGGCCGCCCTGTATGCGCAAGCCGACCTGCCGTCATTTCTGCGCGATCTGCACGCGCAGCTGGCTGCGGCCACCACCAGCGGCTCGGCCGGTGTATGCCGGCATCGGCACAGCGACGGCACGCCCGTCTACGTCGAACTGTCGTACCACTTCCTCACCTATGGCCGTCATCGAGCGTGCTTCATCACGGCCGTCGACGTCACGGAGCGAAAGAATGCCGAACTCGCGCTATTGCTGCGAAGCCGTGCACTCGACGCGATCGGCAACGGCGTGCTCATCACGCGACCCGATCCGAGCGGCGACGTGGTCGAATACGCGAACCCGGCATTCGAGAAAATAACTGGCTATGCGCGCCCGCAGAATGCAGGCGATCACTCAGCGCGGCCGGAAACACCCGGATTGTGGCAACAGATCGGTACGGCGATTGCCGGGAAACGCGAGGCCACCACGCTGACGAAAAGCCGTCGCGCGAACGGAACGGAGTTCTGGTATCAGCTATACGTTGCACAGGTAAGCGACGAGTCGGAAAAGGTTACGCATCACATCAGCGTGGTGAGCGACCTGACGGAGCTCATCGAATCGCGCGATCTGCTGGTCAGGCAGGCGCGCCGCGATGCGCTGACGGACTTGCCGAACCGCGTGACGCTGCGTGAACTGATCGACACGGCGATCTTCGAGGGTCACGAGTTCGCGCTGCTGTTCATCGACCTCGATCATTTCAAGGACATCAACGACAGCCTGGGCCACGGCGCCGGCGATCGCCTGTTGCAGGAAGTTGCGCGGCGGCTGTCGGCCTCGGTCGGATCGGATGGCGTGGTCACCCGCTATGGCGGCGACGAGTTCGTGACGATGCTGAAGGGTTCCACCGGCGATGCCGAACTCTGCGCGCTGTTGGCGCGCGTGACGCAAACGCTGGACGAACCGGTGCAAATCGACGACATGCAACTGCGGGTCCGGATGAGCGTTGGGGTCAGTTGCTATCCGCAGGACGGCACAGACTGCGAAACCCTGCTGAAACACGCCGACCTCGCGATGTATCGCGTCAAGGCAGGCGGGCGTAACGGCGTCGAGCGATTTGCGCCTTCCCTCGCACATGAAGCGGCTCAGCGCATCGCGCTATCCCACAAGCTGCGCAATGCCGTCGAGCAGAACGGCTTCGAGCTGGTGTACCAGCCGCAAGTGGACATACGCAGTTACCGGCTGAGCGGAGTCGAGGCGCTGATCCGATGGCACGACGCGGACTTCGGCACGGTCAGCCCGACGACGTTCATTCCCTTGGCCGAAGACATCGGTTTGATCGCGCCAATCGGAGAATGGGTGCTGCAAACTGCCTGTGTACAGGCAAAGCGCTGGGAAGAAGTGCTGCCGGGGCTGCGCATGTCGGTCAACGTGTCGCCGAGCCAGCTTACGTTGAGCGATTTCGGCGCAGTCGTGCGCCGTGCTCTTGCCGCGTCGCAATTGGCCGCGAACCGGCTGGAACTGGAGATTACCGAAGGAGGTCTGGTTGCCCCTGGCGCCCTGCCCACGCTGCGCGCGCTGCACGACATTGGCGTGTCCATAGCGATCGACGACTTTGGCGCCGGTTACTCGAGCCTGGCTTATCTGCGCAGCTTCCACGCCGACCGTCTGAAGATCGACATGTCGTTCATCCGCGGCATTGGCAGCAGTCGTGCGGATGAGACGATCATCGGTGCGATCATCGCACTTGCCCGCAACCTGCGTTTCGAAGTCGTCGCGGAAGGCGTCGAACGAGCGGAGCAACTGGCTTTTCTTGCCGAGGCCGGCTGCGAGATCGTTCAGGGATACTACTTCGCCGCGCCACTGCCAGCGGCGAATGTTCCAGCCTACGCGGCGAGTCTGCTCGGCGAGTCGCACGAGTTGCAGAACACCGCGTCGTGAGAGCCCCGCACGCGACGGCTTCACTTCGGCTTTGCGACGCCAAAGAGCGGCGCCTCGCCGCTCTTTGGCGCGTCGCCTTTAGCGCGGATCCGACAGCGTCTGATTGAGCGTCTGCCCAGCGATGATCACGTTCTGCAACGTGATGTCGTGCACGTTGTAGAGGTAGATCGGTCCCGGCGTGCTGGCGCTAGCAGGCCCCGCGGCAGCGGGCGTGCCGAAATCACAGTTGGAAATCGTCACTCCGGTGATTGCCGGGACGGTCGGCGCAGGCGCCGGACCGTTGTAGTCGAACGCGACTGGACCTTGTGCAACGATGGCCTGGAAACACGAATAGTTGCATGACAAGTCTGGAGGAGTAAAGACAAGATCAGCGGCAGTTACACATGGTGGATACCCTTACTGAATGTCTCCTGCATACCCAAGACGCGGCAGGAAGTAGCTGGCGGCATTCAGAGGATTCCCGATTCTTTTGGAATTTCGCGCCAGACGGTTCGACTAGAATGATTTCGACGCGCGGCTCCGCATTCGATGCACCACACCCGTCAACAGGTATCGCGATGAACAACGGCAGGCTCGTATTACATGCGCGATGGCATCGCTGGCAGCGCGACGCGCGCGCCTCGTCGCCGCAGTCCGCTGTCACTGGGTTCAGCGCTTTGCAGCCAGACGATCGATGAAACCGCGATCCGCCGACTGCACTGCTGTCCTGATGATCGCGTCGTGCGTTGCGGCCATCATGCAGACCTCGCCCGCAGCGGCACAGGCATGGCGCGATGTCGCGCCTCAACCCCCCCCGCAGGCGCCGCGAAGCGCGCCGCCGCCCTCCTTCCCGGAAAGCCAGGCGGACTCCGCACGGATCGCAGTCGAGCGGCTTGCCGGGCTCGTCTTCGAACCGGCCGGTGAGCACGCGACGGCATCACCGACGCAGCAACAACGCATCGTCGCGCAAGGACTGCCCGTACTCGACGACGCGTTCCTGCAGAGCTTCGCCACGGACCTGGACAAGCCGCTGACTTTCGGCCGCCTCGCCGAAATTCGCCGCGCGGTGGTCGCGCGGTATCGGGCGGCGGGAAAGCCACTCGTCGACGTCTACGTGCCGGAACAGGACGTCAGCTCGGGGGTCGTGTGTATCGCCGTTGCGGAATTCAAGCTCGGGCGGGTTCATGCCAGCGGCAACAGCTACTTTTCGAGCAGGCTTCTCGAACGTGAAATGCCGCTCGAACCCGGCGCACCGATCCCGCAAGCGACGATCTCGAAGGGACTCGCTGTGCTGAACGCGAATCCTTATCGACGGGTCGATGCAGTGTTTGCACCCGGTGAAGCAGCGGACACGACCGACGTCGTGCTGCAAACCGAAGACCGTCTGCCGTTTCGGGTCAGCGCGGGTTACGACAATGAAGGCGTGCCGGACCTCGGCCGTGACCGGTTCTTTGCGGGCATCGGCTACGGCAACCTGTTCGGGCTCGATCAGCAGATCGCCTATCAATTCACGGCCAGCAACGATTTTTTCAGCGGCAATCCGGATATCGAAGGCCGCCCGAACCGCGCCCGCTTCACCGCGCACGCGCTGAACTACGCAGCGCCGCTGCCCTGGCTCGACACGATCGAGTTGTTCGGCGTGTACGCGCAGAGCACGCCCCGCCTGCCCGACACGTATGGGCAAACGGGCATTTCCGCGCAGCTTAGCTTCCGTTATGACTTGCGATTGCCGACCATCACGGACACGACCCAGCTCGTCCAGATCGGATACGACTTCAAGCGGAGCAACAACGATCTGGAATTCGGCGGCTCCCAGGTTTTCAACTCGAACACGCACATCCATCAGTTCGTGTTGGCTTACAACATCAGCAAACCGACCGAGGCGGGCACGGCGCATGCCGCGGCGACACTCGTCGCCAGTCCGGGTGGATGGGATGGCAGCAACCAGGACGCGGCATTCAACGCCGCGCGGCAGGGCGCGACCGCCCGCTACATCTATATGCAGTTGACTGCGTCGCGCGCCACCGCGCTTGGGGCGGGCTTCACACTGGTCACGAACGGAACGTTGCAGTGGACGCCGAACACGTTATTGCCGAGCGAGGAGATGGGGCTCGGCGGGGAGTCCAGTGTGCGAGGCTACGACCCGTACGTGACGCTCGGCGATCGCGGCTGGAACATCCAGACCGAGGTGCGCACGCCTGCGATCGCTCTCGGCGCGAGCAACGCAGTCGTGCAACCCTTTGTGTTTTTCGATGCCGGCCGCGTATGGACCACCATCGATCAGCCAGCGGAGAACAATCCCGGTCTGCTCGCGGGCGTCGGCGCCGGCGTGCGCTTCCAATGGTCGAGATTCGTCGATTTTCGCTGCACCTACGGCGCGCCATTACGCTCGGCGACGCCGAATGGTTCGAAGGCACCGATCGTGCTCTTGTACGTGTCGCTCGGAACATGAGCCATCGACACGTCATCTCCCGACAGTCGACGACGGCTGAGCGCTAGTCTCACTGCGCGCCCCGTTGCTCGTCGGCGCGGCCTTCGTCTTGCCGTTTCGCCCCTTCCACGCTTTCAATCGGATGACCCGCGGCGCCGAAGCCGCGTTCGATGTCCGTCGCGATGCCTCGGCCGGCCGGCGCGTCGAGTGCCGGCGGGCCGTCGTCCGGAAGCGACGGCGCCACGTCCGCGACGCCACGCGAAGCGCGCCGCTTAGCCGGCTTCGCATCGAACCACGCGATGTCGCGGCGCAAGCCGACCACGTAGGCACGCCAGCCCCGCGGATGGTCACTGAACAGGGACGCGCGCACGGATGCAGCCAGCGCGTCCCGGTCGAGCGGGTTGTCAAGCAACTGTTGCGGCCACAGGCAGAAGGCGTGAAGCGCACGGGTTCTGAACGCGTCCACGGGCATATCAGGGCGCAGCTGCGCGAGCAGCGGCTCGTCATCGAGAATCGGGTATCGCGCGATCAGCTCGCCAATGGTTGCCGCGCCCGGCGCCATATCGTCGAGCCGAACGATCAATTGCATCACGCGCCCCAGATGAAGCAGCAGCGTGCGCCTTTCGAGTGCGTCTTCCATGATTTGCGGTGCCTTCGATCAAGACAGTCGAATCGCATCCGGTCAATCGCGTCGTCCTGTTGGCCGCTGTCCGACCGGCGTTCCACTTACAAGCCTACGGCGCCTCGCCGCGCGGATGTTGATCCGGGTCAATGCGTGCATCGGGTCGGCGTCACGCGCGGTTCTTCTCTTCGATGTGGGGCTGGCGATCCGTCACCAGCGATAGCTCGGTCAGAAGTCCAGCCAGCGCCTCGAGCAGATCGTCGAGCGACACGATGCCGGTAAGCGCGCCAGCGCTGTCCACGACCGGCAGGCGCCGCACGCCGTTCAGACGCATGCGCGAGGCGGCAAGCCAGAGATTGTCCCCCTCGGCGACGAGCGCGGGCGGTGACGACATCACGTCGTTCACGAAGATCTTCTCGGGGTTGGCCTGCTTGGCCACGATCGCCAGCACGATGTCGCGATCGGTCAGCATCCCGACAGGCACGCTGTGTCCGCCGATCGTCTCCACCACCACGAGGTCGCCGACATGCTGTTCGCGCATCAGCTGCGCGGCTTCGAGAACCGTCGCTTGCCGTCGGCAGACGGTGACGTCCCGCGTACAAATGGTTCCTGAATTCACGATACATGCCCCAGGTTCGACACGGCCTGCCGCCGTGTATCCGTTCGCTGCACCGTCACCCGACTGAGTCCGAGCTCTGCTCGGGCTCCCAACCGCGCGCCGCAGCGAGACACGCGCGGACTTCTTCATCGGTCGTCTGGTCGAAATTCACATAGAACCCGCTGATCCCCATCAGCAGGTCCGGCTGCAATACGCTGACGAACGCGTCCGCGATTCCTTCGAATGACATCGCCGCATCGGATTGCGACACCGGGACCGCCACCACGATCCGGGCAGGATGTCTGCCACGGAGCGCGTCGATCGCCGCATGCATCGAGGCCCCCGTCGCGATGCCGTCGTCGACCACGATCACCGTCTTGCCCTGCACTGCCGCCGGGGGGCTGTCCCCACGGTACGCCACTTCCCTGCGCGCGAGTTCCGCCCTTTCGCGCGCGATCACAGCGGTCAATTGGGCGTCACTGATTTGCAGTTCGCGAAGTACCGACCGTTCCAGGTGAAGGGCGCCCCCGGAGGCGATGGCGCCCATCGCCAGTTCCTCGTCTTGAGGCGCGCCAAGCTTTCTGACGACGAGAACGTCGAGCTTCGCACGCAACTCCCGCGCGACTTCGAACGCGACCGGCACGCCGCCGCGCGGCAGGGCCAGCACGACCAGATCGCCGCGCCCCTGATAGTCGCGCAGCGCGTGGGCCAGCTGTCTGCCAGCGTCGGCGCGGTCGCGAAACCGGTTGCCCATCACTTTTCCTCCCTCGCCACGCCGGGGCGCGTTGCCTCGGTCACTATGCCATCGATCGGCAGCATCAAGCGTACCTCGACGCAGGGCAATCAAAGCGCATTTCGATTGACGTAGGTCAGTAGTTGATCGGAACCCGTGGCTGATCATGAATACCGACAACACGCGAGACCCGGAGGCCGACGATGTTCTCCAACATTCTGGTCGCGGTGGACGGCAGCGAGAGCGCCGCCCAGGCGTTCGAGACAGCGCTGCAGTTCGCCTCTGATACCGGCGCGCGCTTGCATCCGTTGTTCGTCATCGATTTGCCGGTCATGCTTCCTGAAGTGCCGGGCATCAACGCGGCAGCCATGCGCGAGTCGCTCAGGCAGGACGGCGAACGGATCATGAAGCACTGCGTCGGGACCATGGCGCGGCACGGTGTGCAGGGCACGCCAGAAATCGATGATCTCGTGCGCCCCGAGGAGGACGTCGCCCACCGCATCGAAGTCGCCGCGGCGAAGCTGCAGGCCGATGTCATCGTGATAGGCACGCACGGTCGACGCGGCCCCGGCTACGCACCGCTGGGTAGCGTGGCCGAACAGATACTGCGCAGCACCACACGCCCGGTGCTGGCAATTCCCGCGCGCCGAACCGCGCCAGTCTCCGAGGAGCAGACGGACGCCGCCGCCACGACACATTCAGGTATCGGGCAATCTCGGGGCTGACCACGTGCACTGCATGATCCGCAAAACAGACAATGGATGCCGTCATGAATGGAGAAGTTACCGAACTCCGTGATCATGCATTCGCCTGCGCCGCGGACACGACTGCGCGTAGCGACGCGCAATCGCCGGAGCTGTCCGCGGCGCTGCGCTACGAAGCCGCCACACGGGCCCGGGTCGCCATATCACATCGACGTCTGCTGCGGCAACGCGCGCTTGTGCATGGACTTGCCGTTGGCAGAGTCGATCAACCCATTGCGCGACACTGCCTGCAAGGACTGGAAGACTCTTTTTATGTATTGAGCCTGATCTGGGAGATGCGCCTTCACAAGCTCGACGCGCTGCTCGACAGCGAGGCCCAGTGGCGTGACCGAAGCGACCCTGTTCACATCGGCGTGAATGGGACCGGATACTCCAGATGATCCTTTACTTCTTTTACGCCTGGCGCGCGCGCGGCGGCGGCGAGGATCGCCTGGCGCTCTTCCTCGGAGCGTATCGGCCCCCAGCAATGAGCGACGCCATCCGTGACGATCAGGTCGTCGGCGTCCAGCGCCCAACGCTGTCCTTCGAGTTCCTTCAGGATCGCGGCGCGAATCTGCTCGTCCGACGGTTGCGAATCGAGCTGCGCGGGCGCGCAACTCGCGAGCGCGCGCACCAGATTGGCCCTGCTGACGATGCCGACGAGCTTGCCGTCGCGCAAGACGGGTAGACGCTTGATGTGCTTGCGCCCGAGCAGTTCGGCGACCGCCGTCAGCGGCGCGGATTCATCGACGGTGACGGCCGGGGCGCTCATCACGTCACGCACCCGAATCGAACGCTCCTTCAGATACTCGACCGCGAGTTGACGCGTAGGCGCGATGAACTGGGCGAGCCACGAGCGCCGCGGCGTTTCGGTGCCGGTTTCGACACGCCGGAGCAGATCGCCCTCGCTGACGATGCCAATCACGCTGCCTTTGTCGTCGAGAACGGGCATGCCGCTGATCTTGCTGTCGGCCAGCAGCTTTGCCGCGTCGTAGACCGAGCTGTCCGGTGCGATCGACACGACCTGGGTCGTCATGATGTCCGAGGCTTGCATAGTGATCTCCATATCGAGTGCCTTGCGCTGCCGCACATCGATGCAGGCTGGCACGAGGCGACGCAATGGACAGGCGCTGAAGGACGCGTCGCCGTGTTCCCTTCGGCACCCACTTCGAATCCGCTCGCCCGGCGTGTCGACCCGTCGTTGCAACGCGTCGATTCCGCCGCGCGATCCGCGTATCGCAAAGAACCGGCCACTGATGATCAGCCCCCGGTTCCAGTACAGCCCAATGATCGATGCGCAGCGGCCGGCAATCGTTGACCTGCATCAAGCCCGCCCCCGCTGACCAACCGATGATGCAGCAATCGGTTACCGGCCGCCCGCCCCCCGAGATTCGCCGCAAAACGCGATGCTGAACGCTGCCGCGAATTCGTCGAGCCGCCCGCGATCGAGCCCATCGATACCCGCGGCAGCGACCCTGCCGTTTCCGCCGAACTTTCTGCAAAGGACGTCGGCGCCTCGCGGGCAATCGAGCGGAGCCCGTACGCTGCCCGTGTATCGGCCATCGGCGCCGGCTGTCAGTACAGCGTGCGCTCGCGCCGGGTCGCGTCGCGCGACGAGATTCGCGAAATCGCCTCGCACGCGCCGCGCCCACGCCGCGTCGGGAAGAATGTGCAGCGTTGCATTGGCGAGCCGCCGGACTTCCACTTGTCCCAACGCCAGTTCGAGGTCTTCCGTGCGCCGCGCCTGCAGTTCGGGCAACACGCTGGTCGACGCAATGAATTCGAGCGGGTCCGCATAGGGTTGGATTGCGCGGTACATGTCGACGGGATCGATGGCAAGATCGGCGACGCTATCCCCGTACGCGTTGTAGTTGATCGCTTCGCCAAGTTCGCGCAGTTTGCGCTCGTCGGACGGGTTCATCGCGCACGCAGCGGCGGCCCGGTGCGCTGCCGGATGCAGATTGTCGCCATAGGCCGCGACCACCGCCCAGCGCGTGTACCGGCCTTGCAGATGGCGGTCCACGAGCAGCGCCGTGCAGATATCCGGTGAGGTATCGATATGCGTCGTCAGCAATGCGTTTGCGGGTATCGGGCCCGAGTAATGATGATCGAAATAGTCGATCTTTACGCCAAGAGCCAGCAACGCGACGAGTGGAGCGCGGTTCGCATCGAGCGAAATATCCAGCACCGTCACGCTGTCGCCCGGCCGCGCGTTCGCGCGGTGCAGCAGCGTGACCTCGCGCTTGGCTCCGGTGATGAGGATGGTGTCGGCAGGCTCGGCGAGCCGCAACTGATGCAGCGCGCAAATGCCGTCGGCATCGCCATTGAAAATATCGAATCGCTTCATCCGCTACTCCACCCGCGCGTCGCTGCCACGATCGCACGCGGTTCGACCGGGGTCAAACGGTGCTCCCGCGCCACTTCATATGGAAGCGTACGCCGGTCTCGTGCGCTTGACCGCCTCGTCGATACAGATCAAGCCGGTTACCATACGCGATGACTTAAATGAGTAGACGATTTTGGCTCGCACGCAAGGCGCGCGCCGTCCGTCCCACTACGTGGAGGTCAACCGTGTCGAATCAGACGCTCGTGTTTCTCCTTGACACGCGGCCCGGCGCGCCGCTCGTCGCGACATGGAGCCTGGCATGAATTCGCCGCCGAGCCGCAAGCCTTCCGCACGCCGGGTTGATGCCACACTTCGCGGCATCCAGCATGCCGCCAACCGATTGCGCGCCGCGCGGCGCAGCCTGCGCGGACTCGACGCGATGCTGCGCAGGCCGGGCACCTACCGTCATCCGGCGGGCAGGATCGTCAGAATCGAAACGCATATATCCGTCGTGTATCTCGCCGGGCGCTTCGCGTACAAGATCATCAAACCCGTCGCACCGGGCTTCGCGGACTTTACCTCCGCCTCGACACGCCAGCGCTGCTGCGAAGCCCAGCTCCGCCTGAACCGGCCGCTCGCGCGAGGCATCTACGCCGGCGTGATACCGATTGCGCGGCGTGCCGGCGTGCTGGCGCTCTGCGCCGGCGGCGTCGCTGTCGAGCACGTGGTCAAGATGCGCCGCTTCGACGAGGCGATGCTCTTTTCGAGCCTCGCGGCAAACGGAGCACTGACGCCGCGCGACATCGACGGCGCGGCGCAGCGGCTCGCCGACTATCACCTGAGCGCACCGCGCAACGCGCCCTCGTCGCGCTACGGCAGCGCGACGCTGGTGCGAACCCAGGTCGAAACCATCAACGCACCGCTGCTGGCCAATTGCAGCCATCCCGCGCTGCCCGGCATTGCCGCGTGGTGCGCGCGACAGCTCGACGAACTCGCGCCGCTGATCGAGCGGCGCCGCGCCGAGGGTTTCGTGCGCGGCTGCCATGGGGATCTGCATCTCGACAACGTGGTTCGCTGGCGCGGCGCCATCGCGATGTTCGACTGTATCGACTTCGACGAAGCGCTACGCTGGATCGACGTCGCGGCGGACGTCGCGTTTCTCGTGATGGACCTGTGCGCGCGAGCCGAACCGCGTCTCGCCAATCGCCTGTTGAACCGTTGGCTGGAAACCTCGGGCGACTATGCGGCGCTGTCTCTGATGCCTTTGTATATCGCCTATCGGGCGCTGGTGCGGGCGTGGGTCGCGTGCCTGAAAGCGGGACACGTGGCCGGCCGCAACGTCGCGGTCCCGCAACCGGCCCTGCGCTACCTCGAAGTGGCGCGGGCGCAAACAGAGAAGCCGCGACCCGTTCTGCTGCTGTGTCATGGCTTTTCCGGTTCGGGGAAATCGGTCGCGAGCCGGGCTCTCGCGGACCTGTGCGGCGCGGTACGCGTGTCGAGCGATGCCGAACGCAAGCGCATGCGGCCAGTGGCCAACGCGCAAATGACGCCCGGCGCCGAGCACTACACGCAAGCTGCGCGTCACGCGATCTACGATCACCTGCTTGGACTCGCGCACGGCGTGCTGCAAAGCGGTCACAGCATGATCGTCGACGCGACCTTTCTCGAATCGAGTCAGCGCGGCACGTTTTTCGCACTCGCCGAACGGCTTAGCGTACCGGCCCGCATTCTCGACTTTCGCGCCGATCCAGCGGTGCTCGCGCAACGCATCGAAGCGCGCCGGCGTGGTCCGCGCGATCTGTCCGACGCGGACACCGCCACGCTCACCCGTCAACTCGCGAGCGCCGACCCACTGACGCCGGCGGAACAGGCGCTGACCTTATCGTTCGACACCGCTGTACCGATGGCAGCGTTCGACTCGCCCGCGTTCTGGCGACCGGTGATCGAGTTGATGCAGCCGGGTATACGAACCGTCGCGGCTGCATCGCGTATTACGGATGCCGCGTGTTAGCCGGGCAATCGGTCAGTGGATAGCGGATCGTGAACGAGCCGCCGATCGCGAAAGCATCGGAGCCAACGGCCCGAAAAGCCGACTAAAATCGACTTGCGTGCGCGAACACGCGTCGATGCCCGGCGATTCCATGCGCATCGATACAGCGCAAAGGCGCGTACTTCGCGATTGCTTCAGGTTTTCCTGCCAATGGACACAACCGGAAGAGATCACCCGATGATCAAGGTGTTGCTGGCCGACGACCACACGCTCGTGCGCGACGGACTGCGCCATATCCTGCAGCAAGCGAACGGTTTCGAGGTAGCCGGAGAAGCGTGCGACAGCGCGACGACGATCGCGCTGATTCGCGCGACCCAGGCACACGTGCTCGTGCTCGACCTGTCGATGCCGGGGCGCAACGGCATTGAACTGATCAAGCAGATCAAGGAGGAAAACCCCGATTTGCGGATTCTGGTGCTGACGATGCACGCCGAGCAGCAATACGCGGTGCGCGCGTTCAAGGCGGGTGCATCGGGCTATCTGACCAAGGAAAGCGCAAGCGCGGAACTGGTCGGCGCGGTGACGAAAGTCGCGTCGGGGGGCGTCTATGTGAGCCTCGCGATGGCCGAACGCTTCGCGCAGAATCTGAACGAGCCGGCCGACACGCTGCCGCATCAGCGGTTGTCCGACCGCGAGTTCGACGTGTTCCGGCGCCTCGTCGAAGGCCAGAGCATCACCGAAATCGCCCATGAACTCTGCGTCAGCGTGAAAACGATCAGCACGCACAAGACGCGCATCCTCGAAAAAATGCAGATGCCGAACGAGAACGGGCTGGTTCGCTATGCGATCCGCCATAAGCTGTTCGACGACGAGAACGATTTGTAGTGCTTCCCTGCCACGGCGCCCGGTGACACGATAACGACACGAACCGCGCGCTTGCGGCCCTGATCCGACAGGAGACTTCGAGATGAGCGATGCCGCGCAACATGATGCCTGGGAAATCGGTGAACCGCACTTCCCCGCCTCCACGCCAGTGGAACAGCAATTGCGCTTTGCGCTGCACTATGCGGTACTCGCGCCGTCGAATCACAACACGCAACCGTGGCGGTTCATCGTCGACGGCGAGACCGTACAGATCTGCGCCGACCGCATGCGCGCGCTTGCCGTGGTCGATCCTTTCGATCGCGAACTTCTGATGAGTTGCGGTGCCGCCTTGTTCAATCTTCGCGTGGCGCTGTGCCGTCTCGGTCTCGCTTATGCGATCACACTGTTTCCAGCGGAAGCGGATCCGGACATCTTGGCGCTCGTGCGCGTCTCGCGCGACGGGCCTCGCGACCCGCACCTCCATGAACTTTTCGACGCGCTGACCGAGCGCGTGACGACACGTGCGCCGTTCGTCGATAACCCCGTTCCCGCCGCACTGCAACGCAAGCTAAGCGACGCCTGCGACGACGAGGGCGCGCTCGCCTGCTGCGTGGAGCAGAAAACCGCGCGCGAGGCGCTCGCGCAACTGATCGCCGATGCGGATCGAGCGCAGTTCGCCGACCCGCGTTTCAGGCGCGAGCTCGCCAGCTGGATTCACCCGCGGCGGCGCGACGATGGCATGCCCGCTTACGGTACCGCTGTGGGCGCGCTGCTCGATTTCGCGGCGCCGCTCGTCAGCATGGCCGTCCGGGTGTTCGATGCGGGTGCGGGACAGCCGGCCACTCATCAGCACCTCGTGGATGGCTCGCCGCTGATGGTCGGTATCGCGACGATGCGCGACGACCGCGAGGCATGGCTCGCGGCGGGACAGGCGCTCGAACGGATGTTGCTGGTCGCGGCATCGGTGGGATTGACCGCTTCCTACCTGAACCAGCCGATCGAAGTGGACGCGCTGCGCGAGCGGCTGCGCACGCTGTTGCGCACGGACGCGTTTCCGCAGCTGCTGCTTCGCGTCGGGCGCGGCCCGCGCGTACGTCATGCGCCGAGGCGGCCGCTCGCCGATGTGGTCTCCTGAAACGCAAGGGAAGCCTGCTCAGCGCAATGCCAGGCCTTCGGCTATACCGTTACCACGATCTTGCCGAACTGCCCGTTGGTTTCGAGGTAGCGGTGCGCGTCGACGATCTCGTCGAACGCAAAGGTGCGATCGATGACCGGCTTCAGCGCGCCGCTTTCGAGGCCTTTGAGCACGAACTCCACCGCGGCCTTGCGGCGCGTCGGGTCGCCACTCGTCAACCAGATGTTGTGCGCCTTCACGGAATTCATCCTGGCGATCATCTGCAGCACCGGCAGCGTCGTGGCACGTTCGTCGAGCGCGCCGTACAGATACGCGATCCCCTGGAAGGACAACGCCTCGATCAGTTTCGCGAAGTTCGGGCCGCCGACCGGATCGAAAGCGACGCGAGCCCCCTTCCCGTCCGTGATCCGCATGATCTCTTCGACAAGGTCCGACTCGTCCGTCACGATCACGTGGGCGGCGCCCGCGTCGAGCAACTGCTGCCTCTTGGCGGCATGGCGCGTGACCGCGATCGACGTCGCGCCCGCGTAATTCGCTAGCTGGATCGCCGCCAGGCCAACGCTGCTCGAAGCGGCCGGCACGACGACATGGTCGCCCGCGCCCACCTTCGCATCTTCGATCAGCGCGCCATATGCGGTCACGAACATCATCCACACCGATGCGGCCTCGGCGAAGGAAAGCGACTTCGGATGCCTGACAACCGCATGCTCCGGCACGATGATGACTTCGCCGTAGGTGAAGTACTGATTCATCGAGAACGACGGGATCACGCTGACCGCGTCTCCGGGTGCGAAATCGACGACGCCCTCGCCCACCGCGTCGACGATGCCGGCCGCCTCGTACCCGAGCCCGGCCGGAAAGCGCACAGGCTCGATGTACCGGTCGGTACGCCACATCGCTTCCGCGCGATTCAGACCGATCGCCTTCACGTTGATGCGAACTTCACCGCGGCCTGGGCCGCGGACCGATTCTTCGACGAATCGAAGCACTTCGGGCGCACCGGCCTCGGAAAACCTGACAGTCCGTGACATCACTACCTCCTGGATGGATTGAGGGTAGAGCAATCTCGCCCGCGTGCACAAAGATGCCGAGGGTATCCCCGATCCTATGCCACTTGGCGACCGAAAGTAAAATTCAATTGACCGACCGGTCGGTTAATTTATACTGCGTCACATTGCCACTTTTTCTGGATGGTGCAGATGTACACCCAATCCCTCGATATCCCCGGCAACGTCGCCCCGCTGGACGCGGATGCGAATTCGCCCGAACAGGCGCGCTTCGACGCGGTCATGGCAGCCGACGGCAAGATCGAGCCGCAGGACTGGATGCCCGACGCGTACCGCAAAACGCTGGTGCGGCAGATCTCGCAGCACGCGCACTCGGAAATCGTCGGCATGCTGCCCGAGGGCAACTGGATCACCCGCGCGCCGAGCCTCAAGCGCAAGGCGATCCTGATCGCCAAGGTGCAGGACGAAGCCGGCCACGGGCTCTATCTGTATAGCGCCGCCGAAACGCTCGGCGTGTCGCGCGAGCAGCTGATCGACGCACTGCACGCGGGCAAGGCCAAGTATTCGAGCATCTTCAACTACCCGACGCCCACCTGGGCCGACGTCGGCGTGATCGGCTGGCTGGTCGACGGCGCGGCGATCATGAACCAGATCCCGCTGTGCCGCTGCACGTACGGGCCCTATGCCCGCGCGATGATCCGCATCTGCAAGGAAGAGTCGTTCCACCAGCGCCAGGGGTTCGATGCGCTGCTCGCGATGATGGCCGGCACCGACGCGCAGCGCGAGCTCGTGCAGCAGGCGGTGAACCGCTGGTGGTGGCCGGTGCTGATGATGTTCGGCCCGAGCGACAAGGACTCGGTGCACAGCAACCAGTCGGCGCAATGGGGCATCAAGCGCATCACCAACGACGATCTGCGCCAGAAATTCGTCGACGCGACCGTCGGGCAGGCGAAGGTGCTCGGCGTCACGCTGCCCGATGCGGAGCTCAAATGGAACGAGGCGCGCGGCCACTACGACTACGGCGACATCGACTGGGAGGAGTTCTGGCGCGTCGTCAATGGCGACGGCCCGTGCAACCGCGAGCGCCTCGCGACCCGCGTGAAGGCCCATGAAGACGGCGCCTGGGTGCGCGAAGCCGCACTCGCCCATGCGGACAAGCAGCGCCAGCGCGCGCAACAGCACGCCGCCTGAGCGGCACGGCGAAACACCCGCGAAAGACCCGCGAAACACCCGCGAAAGATCAGCGAGAGTCAGGAATCAGGAGATCAGCAATGAACAAGGAATGGCCGATTTGGGAAGTGTTCGTGCGCAGCAGGCAGGGCCTCGACCACAAGCACTGCGGCAGTCTGCACGCGGCCGACGCGCCGATGGCGCTGCGCATGGCGCGCGACGTCTACACGCGCCGCCAGGAAGGCGTGAGCATCTGGGTGGTGCCGTCCTCGGCGATCACCGCCTCGGCGCCCGACGAGAAGGCCGAGCTGTTCGAACCGGCGGGCGACAAGATCTATCGCCACCCGACGTTCTACACGCTGCCCGACGAAGTCAACCACATGTAAGCGCGCCATGACCACTATGTCCCCGACCTCTATCACGCCCGAACATCTGCAGTACGTGCTGCGCCTCGCCGATACCGCGCTGATTCTCGGTCAGCGCAACGCCGAGTGGTGCGGCCACGGCCCGATCCTCGAAGAGGACATCGCGCTGTCGAACATGAGCCTCGACCTGATCGGCCAGGCGCGCCTGCTGTACACGCACGCGGCCGCGCTCGAGCAGCAGCTCACCGGCCGTCAGCGCAGCGAAGACGACTACGCGTACTTCCGCGCCGAGCGCGAATTCGCGAACTACACGCTCGCCGAGCTGCCGCACTACGGCCCGCTCGCCGGCACCGCGCAGGCGCAGAAGGACTACGCGGTCACGATCGTGCGCAACTTCCTGTATTCGACGCTGATGAGGCATCTGTGGGGCGCGCTGACGGGCTCCACCGACGAACAGCTCGCCGCGATCGCCGCGAAGTCGATCAAGGAAACGCAGTACCACGTGCATCACGCGGGCGAGTGGCTGATCCGCTTCGGCGACGGCACCGACGAATCGCACCGTCGCGCGCAGGCCGCGCTCGACTACCTGATGCCGTACACGTACGAGTTCTTCAGCGCGGACGCGGTGGAAGACGCGATCGCCGCGGCGGGCATCGGCCCGCGCACCTCGGCGCTGGAAGCCGCATGGCTCGACGACGTGCGCGCCACGCTCGACGCCGCCACGCTGACGCTGCCCGCGGCGCTGCGGCACGTGAGCACCGGCAAGCACGGCGAGCATTCGGAGCATATGGGCTTCGTGCTCGCCGAGATGCAGAGCCTTGCGCGCCAGCATCCGGGCGCGAACTGGTGAGCCCGCGATGACGACCTCGACCGCCCCGCAGCCCGTGAACACCCCCGCCACGACCGCCGCCACCGATCCCGCGCTCACCCGCGCGTGGAGCGTGCTCGAAGCGGTACCGGACCCGGAGATCCCGGTGGTCTCGATCCGCGAGCTCGGCATCCTGCGCGACGTGCGACGCGCGGCGGACGGCGCGCTCGAAGTCGTGATCACGCCGACCTACTCGGGCTGCCCGGCGATGTCGCAGATTGCCGGGGACATCGGCCGTGCGCTCGAGGCCGCGCAACTGACGCCGTACCGCGTGGCCACCGTGCTCGCACCGGCGTGGACCACCGACTGGATCACCGCCGAAGCGCGCGAAAAACTGCGCGTCTACGGCATCGCGCCGCCCACCGGCAACTGCGGTTCAGCCGCGACGTCTGCGCCACAGGAAAAAGTGCTGCGCTTCGTGCCACGCGCGCTGCCCGCACCGGCCTGCCCGCGCTGCGGCTCCGCACACACCGAGCGACTCGCGCAGTTCGGCTCGACCGCCTGCAAGGCGCTGTATCGCTGCCTCGACTGCCGCGAACCCTTCGACTACTTCAAACCGTACTGATATGGCCACCCCGCAATTCCATCCGCTGCGTATCCGCGAAGTACGTCCCGAAACCGCCGATGCGGTGTCGGTCGCCTTCGAAGTCCCGCCCGAACTGCGCGACCAGTATCGCTTCACGCAGGGCCAGTTCGTCACGCTGAAGACGCATATCGACGGTGAGGAAACGCGCCGCTCGTATTCGATCTGCGTGGGTGTCACCGACTACGACCGCGACGGCGAGTTGCGCATCGGCATCAAGCGCGTGCGCGGCGGGCGTTTCTCGAACTTCGCGTTCGACACGCTGCAGCCCGGCCACACGATCGACGTGATGACCCCGGACGGGCGCTTCTTCACGCACCTGAACGCGGAACAGGGCCAGCAGTACCTCGCGTTCTCGGGCGGCTCGGGCATCACGCCGGTGCTCGCGATCATCAAGACGACGCTCGAAGTCGAGCCGCGCAGCACGTTCACGCTGGTGTACGGCAACCGCAGCGTCGACCAGATCATGTTCGCCGAGGAGCTCGAGGATCTGAAGAACCGCTTCATGAACCGCTTCGTGCTGTATCACGTGCTGTCGGACGACCTGCAGGACGTCGAGCTGTTCAACGGCGTGCTCGACCAGCAGAAGTGCGCAGCGTTCCTCGAACAGCTGCTGCCGGCCGACGCGATCGACGAGGCCTTCATCTGCGGCCCCGCGCCGATGATGGATGCGGCCGAGGCGGCGCTCAAGGCTGCCGGCGTGCCGCCCGCGAAGGTGCACGTCGAGCGCTTCGGCACGCCGCTGCCGCAGGCGGGTGTGCCGCCCGTCGAGATCACCGCGGACACGCCCGCGGCCGACCTCGAAATCGTGCTCGACGGCAAGCGGCGCAAGCTGCGCCTGCCGTATCAGGGCGTCAGCGTGCTCGACGTCGGGCTGCGCGCCGGTCTCGCGCTGCCGTATGCGTGCAAGGGCGGTGTGTGCTGCACGTGTCGCGCGAAGGTGCTCGAGGGCGAAGTGAAGATGGAAAAGAACTACACGCTCGAAGAACACGAGGTCCGCGACGGGTTCGTGCTGACGTGTCAGTGTCATCCCGTGAGCGACAAGGTCGTCGTCAGTTACGACGAACGATAAGCGCAAGCGCGTGACACCCCTGTTTTCGATCAGAGTTCCATCTCATGTCTCATTCACTGTTCAGTAAGCACCAGAAGATTCTCAACGAAGCGGTGGCCGCGATCCACACTCGCGGCTACTGGAGTCCGTTCAGCGAAATGCCGAGTCCCAGGGCATACGGCGAAACCGCGGCGGCCGACGGCGAAGCCGCCTTCAGACGTCATCTCGGTCAGCACTTCGAACTCGACCAGCCGAGCAACAACGGCACGGCCGGCAAGGAAAAATCGCCGTTTGGCTTGCAGTTGAACGTGCGGTATCCGAAGCCCGACGCCGACACCCTGTTCGCCGCTGTCGAAACGGCACAAGCCGAATGGCGAAAGGCAGAACCGAAGGCGTGGATCGGGGTCAGCCTCGAGATCCTCGCGCGACTCAACAAGGCAAGCTTCGAGATCGCGCACAGTGTGATGCATACCACCGGGCAGGCGTTCATGATGGCCTTCCAGGCGGGTGGGCCGCATGCGCAGGACCGCGCGCTGGAAGCGATCGCCTACGCGTGGAACGAACTGCGCCGTATTCCCGATGAAGCGTACTGGGAGAAGCCGCAAGGCAAGAACCCGCCGCTGATGATGGCAAAGCACTATACGGTCGTGCCGCGCGGCATCGGCCTCGTGATCGGCTGCTGCACCTTTCCGACGTGGAATAGCTACCCGGGGATGTTCGCCAGTCTCGCCACCGGCAACGCCGTGGTCGTCAAGCCTCATCCCGCTGCGATCCTGCCGCTTGCGATCACGGTCCGGATAGCACGCGAAGTGCTTGCCGAAGCCGGCTTCGATCCGAACGTCGTCACGCTCTTCGCCACCGACCCCGACGATGGACTGACCGTTCAGGCGCTGGCCACCCGTCCGGAAGTTCGTCTGATCGACTTTACCGGCAGTTCGGCCAACGGCTATTGGCTCGAACATCATGCGCGGCAAGCCTCCGTCTACACGGAAAAGGCCGGGGTCAACCAGATCATCATCGATTCGGTGGACGACATCGGGCCCGCCGTTCGCAACATCGCATTCTCGCTCGCGCTGTACTCGGGGCAGATGTGCACCGCGCCCCAGAACATCTACGTGCCGCGCGACGGCATCAAGACGGCGCACGGCGTCATGTCGTTCGACGCCGTTGCGGCAGCGCTCGTCGAGTCGGTCAACAAGCTGACAACGGATGCCGCCAAGGCAGTCGAAGTGACCGGAGCGATCCAGAACGCCGGTGTGCTGACGCGCATCGAGCGCGCCCGCAAAGTCGGCACCTTGCTGCTCGACAGCCGCACCCTCGCCCACCCCGAGTGGCCGGATGCCGAAGTGCGCACGCCGCTGCTTGCGCGACTGGACGCCCGCAAAGACGAAGCCACGTTCGCGGCGGAATGGTTCGGCCCGATAGCGTTCGTCGTCGCGACGGACTCGACCGCCCAGTCGGTCGAACTCGCGGGCCGGATTGCCAGGACCCGCGGCGCACTGACGTTGTCGGTCTACAGCACCAGTGAAGAAGTGGTCGACGCCACCTACGAGGCGGCACTGCGCGGTGGCGTTGCGCTTTCCGTGAATCTGACGGGCGGCGTGTTCGTGAACCAGTCCGCGGCCTTCTCCGATTTTCATGGCACCGGCGGCAATCCGGCTGCCAACGCATCACTCACCGACGCGGCTTTCGTCGCCAACCGGTTCCGCGTGGTCCAGGTCCGGCGCCACGTGCCGCCGAGCGAACCCGCCCATGTCTGATCGCACCGCGCAACCCTGTTGCGGATGCAAAGCCTGAATCGTTCAATATCTCTACCGGAAAACACCATGACCGAAGCCTTTATCTGTGATGCCATTCGCACTCCGTTCGGACGTTATGCAGGCGTACTGAAGGACGTTCGCGCGGACGACCTCGGCGCCGTGCCGATTCACGCGCTGATGCAGCGCAATCCGTCGGTGGACTGGCAGCAGGTCGCGGACGTCCTCTACGGATGCGCGAACCAGGCCGGCGAGGACAATCGCAACGTCGCACGCATGTCCGCCTTGCTCGCGGGCTTGCCGATCGACGTCCCCGGCTCCACGATCAACCGCCTGTGCGGCTCGGGGATGGACGCGGTGGGCAGCGCCGCGCGCGCGATCCGCGCGGGCGATGGCGATCTTTACATTGCGGGCGGCGTCGAAAGCATGACGCGCGCACCTTTCGTGGTCGGCAAGTCGGCGACGGCGTTCTCGCGCTCGGCCGAAATCCATGACACGACGATCGGCTGGCGCTTCGTCAATTCGCTGATGCGCAGCCAGTACGGCGTCGACTCGATGCCCGAAACCGCGGAGAACGTGGCCGACGACTTCGGCGTGGACCGCGACTCGCAAGACCGCTTTGCGCTGCTCAGCCAGCAACGCGCTGCACGCGCTCAGGCCGACGGCACGCTGGCTCAGGAAATCACCGCAGTGCGCATTCCCCAAAGGAAGGGCGAGCCCCTCGTGGTCGATCGCGACGAACATCCGCGTGAGACGTCGCTCGAGGCGCTGGCAAAACTCAAAGGCGTCGTGCGCCCCAACGGAACGGTGACGGCGGGGAACGCTTCGGGTGTCAACGACGGCGCTTGCGCGCTGCTCATCGCAGGTGAAGAGGCAGCGAAGCGCAATCATCTGACGCCGCGCGCCCGCATCCTCGGTATGGCTACGGCGGGCGTCGAGCCGCGCATCATGGGCATCGGACCCGCACCGGCAACCGAGAAGCTGCTTGCGCGCCTCGGCATGACGCTCGACCAGTTCGACGTGATCGAACTGAACGAAGCGTTCGCGTCGCAGGGTATCGCGGTGCTGCGCCGGCTCGGCGTCGCGCAAGACGATCCCCGCGTCAATCCGAACGGCGGTGCGATCGCGTTGGGCCATCCGCTCGGCGCTTCGGGTGCCCGGCTGGTCACCACGGCGACCTACGAACTCGAACGCCGCAATGCACGCTTCGCGCTTTGCACGATGTGCATCGGCGTTGGCCAGGGCATCGCGATTGCAATCGAGCGCGTTTGAGCGGAGCCACTAGCATGTCGAACGCATTGAAGACTTCCACGATCGTCGGCATCGTCGGCGCGGGCGCGATGGGTGCGGGCATCGCCCAGGTGGCCGCGCTCGCCGGACACCGGGTCGCGCTGTTCGATCTCGATGCCGCTACGGTCGCCAAGGCCATTAAGGGCATCGCCTCGAATCTCGCGAGGCTCGTCGACAAGGGCCGCCTCGACGCGACGGCTGCCGCTCAAGCGAACGGAAGGCTGTTTGCGGTCGACCAGCTCGCCGCGATGCGCGATGCGGGGCTCGTCATTGAAGCCGTCGCCGAACGGCTGGAAGTGAAGCGCAAGATTTTTGCCGAGCTCGAAGAGCACGTGGACGACGCCTGCATTCTCGCGACCAACACTTCGTCGATTTCGGTCACGGCGATCGGTGCGACGCTGAAGATTGCTTCGCGCCTCGTGGGCATGCACTTCTTCAATCCCGCGCCCGTGATGGCGCTGGTCGAAGTGGTCAGTGGCCTCGCCACATCGGCGGACGTCGCGAGCTGCGTGTACGAGACGGCCGCCGCGTGGGGCAAGACACCTGTCTACGCGCGCTCGACGCCCGGCTTCATCGTGAACCGCGTGGCGCGTCCGTTTTACGCCGAAGGTCTGCGGCTTCTGAACGAGCAGGCAGCGAGTGCGGAGTCGATCGATGAGGTGATCCGCGAGGCAGGCGGCTTCCGGATGGGACCGTTCGAACTGATGGACCTGATCGGACACGACGTCAATTTCGCGGTCACCGAATCGGTGTTTCGCGCGTATTTCAACGATCCGCGCTTCACGCCGTCGTTGATCCAGCAGGAACTGGTCAACGCGGGTTTTCTGGGCCGCAAATCGGGACGTGGCTTCTACGAATATGGTCCGAACGCCACGCGCCCGTGCCCGCGGCTCGCGCCGCCCACGGATTCTCCGCGGATCGTCAAACTGTTCCCGCAGTCCGGCGTGATCGCGCGGCTTCAACAACGGCTGCTGGATGCCGGACTCGTTACAGCGACGATGCCCGAAACGGAACGCGTCGACGGTGTGGTCGCCCAGATTGACGACGCGCTGCTGCGACTGACCGACGGGCGCACCGCGACTCAATGCGCCCACGACATGAATCACGACAACGTGGTGCTCGTCGATCTCGCGCTCGACTACGCCGGCTGCAGCACGGTCGCGCTCACCCGTGCGCGGCAATGCAGCGATTCGGCCTATGCGGCTGTCGTCGGCGCGATGCAGGCGGCGGGCTACGCGGTCGTGCCGATGGCCGATGTGGCCGGCATGATCGTGATGCGGACCGTCGCGATGCTCGTGAATGAAGCGGCCGATGCAGTCAACCAGGGCGTGTGCACGGCCGCGGATCTCGACCTGGCGATGGAAAGAGGCGTCAACTATCCGTTGGGCCCGCTGCAGTGGGCGGATAAGGCGGGCGTCGCTGTGTTCTCTACGGTGCTGAGCAATCTCTGCACCCATTACGGTGAAGACCGGTACCGCGTTTCACCGCTACTAGCCGCACTGTCGTGGTCGCGTGCGTCATGGCACGCCCGCCCTGCCATCGACAGCGCAGCCTGACTCGAATCAACCCAATTCCAGTATTCCGGAGACTCCCATGGTCCGACGCATCCCCCAATCCGACGAACTCGAATCGATCGAACGCGCCAGCCGCGACGAGCTGCAGGCTCTGCAACTGACGCGCCTCAAATGGTCCGTCCGCCATGCCTACGACAACGTGGCGCATTACCGCAAGGCGTTCGATGCCGCTGGCGTGCATCCGGACGATCTGAAGGAACTCTCCGATCTGGCAAAGTTTCCGACCATGACGAAGAAGGACCTGCGCGATAACTATCCGTTCGGTCTCTTCGCGGTGCCGCGCGACCAGGTGGTGCGCGTGCATGCATCGAGCGGGACCACGGGCAAGCCGACGGTCGTGGGCTACACGGCACGCGACATCGATACGTGGGCCGACATCGTCGCGCGTTCGATCCGCGCTGCCGGCGGCCGTCGCGGCGACACGCTGCACAACGCGTTCGGCTATGGCCTGTTCACGGGCGGGTTGGGCATTCACTACGGCGCGGAGCGGCTCGGCTGCATGGTGGTGCCGATGTCCGGCGGCCAGACGGAAAAGCAGGTTCAGCTGATCCGTGACTTCGAACCGTCGATCATTCTCGTCACGCCGTCCTACATGCTCAATCTCATCGACGAAATGACGCGGCAAGGGATGAATCCGGCCGAATCGTCGCTGAAGGTCGGTGTCTTCGGCGGCGAGCCCTGGACCCAGGCCATGCGCAGTGAAATCGAAACGCGGGCGGGCATCGACGCGGTCGACATCTACGGCCTTTCCGAAGTGATGGGCCCCGGCGTCGCGGCGGAGTGCATCGAAAGCAAAGACGGCCCGGTGATCTGGGAAGACCACTTCTACCCGGAGATCATCGATCCCGTGACCGGCGAGGTGCTGCCGGATGGAAGCGAAGGCGAACTCGTGTTTACTTCGCTGACGAAGGAAGCCATGCCGGTCATCCGCTATCGCACGCGCGATCTGACCTCGCTGTTGCCGCCGACTTCCCGCGCGATGCGCCGGCTCGCAAAGATCACCGGACGCTCGGACGACATGCTGATCATTCGAGGCGTCAACGTGTTCCCGAGCCAGATCGAGGAGCTGATTCTCGCGATGCCCAAGCTGAGCGCGCAATATCAATTGACGGTCAAACGCGATGGGCATCTGGATTCTCTGGCGGTATGCGTCGAAGCGCGGCCGGAAGTCGGCGAGTCGTTGAGCGACCACGATCGCACAGCGCTCGCGCGCGAACTGCAGCATCGCATCAAGACGATGGTCGGCGTGTCGACGACGGTCTCGGTCGCGCTTGCCGGACATATTCCAATGACCGGTACCGGCAAAGCGAAACGCGTCGTCGATCTGCGGGGCGCGAACCTGTAAGCATAGAAGATGGGCGTTGCGCGCGCGGTCCGCGCAACGCCGCTCCACGCGTTCAACGTCCCGTACACCAACGCCCCGAGGCCGAGTCAGCCAGCGATGCCGCCTTTTTGCACCGCTTTGCTTTTCGGCCGTTTCTCCGCCAGCCTGCCAGAGTCCTTCGCCGGTTTAGCCTCGCGCTTGCGCCCCGCTGCCCGTGTCGCTTCCCGGAACGACGCGGCACGCGCTTCGCCTAGCGCAATCAGCGCATCGGTGAGTTGCGCCATGTGTGTTTCCATCGATCTGTTGTCGCCAGATTGAAAGGAGACGAAAGCGCCGTCGAAACCGAGCATGCCGAAATACGCCAGTTCGTCGGCGACCGCTGACGCGGCGGCATCGCCTTCAGCGCTGAACGCGCTGCGGATCATTTCCCGCATATAGTCGCGGCCTTCGTTGCGTACCTCGACCACCGTCTGAATCGCCTCCGGCTCCGCGGCCTCGTTGCTCATCACCATGACGACCAACAGGCGCAGGAAGTTCTCGCGGTGCTGAAACACCTCCCCCGTCTTCTTCAGATACCAGCCCAGACGCTCGCGCGACGTGCCGCCTTCGGGCGGATTCTGGTGAGCTTCGCGCATCGCGGCGAAGAAGCCCCGCGCGCCTTGGGCCATCACCTCCGCCAACAGCCCGGCCTTGGAGCCGAAATGATGATAAATCGCGCTCTTCGGGATTCCGGTTGCTTCGACCAGCGCCGACATCGACGTGCCGGTGTAGCCATAGGCCGACATCACGCGGGCAGCCGCGTCGAGAATTTCCTGGCGCGATCGCTGGCCGCGTCGATTGCCAATTTGCTGTGTGTTTTCCATCCCAAAAGTATATCGCTTCGCCCCCTTTTCTCCCGTATTGTACCGATCGGTTCATTACTGGTTTGCCCTGGCTGTCTGCGATTGGACCGATCGGTACACTAATTCGAACTGTGGGAATGAGCCAGACCATCGTCCGGATTGGGCGTTGCTCCTCATCGCCCGATCGAGACACGGGCACGCACCGCAGAGTGCTTCGCAACATTTCCGGGCCAATGGCCCGTCATCAGAACTTGAACATAGGGAGAGCTATGCACAGCGTGTCGACACTGGGGTATATGGTCCTTGGCGTAAGCGACCTGGCAGCATGGGAGGGGTTCGCCGTCAACGTACTGGGTTTGCAGGTGGGCAGGCGCGTCGCCGGCGAATCGCTCGGCCTGCGTATGGATGATTACGAGCAGCGCTTCCTGTTGGTCAAGAGCGAGCTCGACGACTTCCTCGCCGCCGGCTGGGAATTCGAAACGGATGCGCAGCTCGACGCGTTCGTCGATCAGGCGCGTGCCCGCGGAGCCGGAATCGTCGAGGCGGATCGCGAAATCGCCGAACAGCGCCGCGTAGCCCGCCTGTTCGTATGCCACGATCCCGACGGCATCAGCCACGAGTTCTATAGCTGCGCGTACCGCGCTCACACACGCGACGCGTTCCGCTCCTCGGTACTGCGCGGAGCATTCAGCACCGGACGCCTGGGTGCTGGCCACTTCGTGACCGTACCGAAGCAGAGTGCGCGCGCCAAGGCGTTTTGCCAGGACGTGCTCGGCCTGAAGCTCAGCGACTCGATCACTGGCGAAGCCGCACCGGGCGTGAACCTCGACGTGACGTTCTTTCACGCTCGCAGCGGACGTCATCACTCGATGGCGGTCGCGGACGTTCCGTTCCCGGTCCCCAAACGTATCCACCACATCATGGTCGAGTGCACCGACGCGAACGACGTCGGCCTCGCCTACGACCGCTGCAAGCAGGCCGGCGTGCCGATCCTGATGGAACTGGGCCATCACCCCAACGACCAGATGTTCTCGTTCTACATGATCTCGCCGTCCGGTTTCGCGATCGAATTCGGCGCGGGCGGCATCGTGGTTGACGACGACACATGGGAAATCAAGCGCTACTCCGAACTCAGCGACTGGGGACACAAACTGAATCCGCCGCCCGGCGCGCCCGCCCCCAACGCGCATTGAATCCCGACTCATCACCTAGCTTGACTGCAAGACCAAATTCCTGGAGCCACAGTATGACCTTGACCGAAGCCAACACCAGCAAGTTCGTGACGATCAACGAACCTGGTCTCGAGAACTTCACCATCCATTTCAACGACGCCGGCCACGGCCCGGCCGTCGCCATGCTGCACGGCGGCGGGCCCGGCGCGAGCGGCTGGAGCAACTACTACCGCAATGTCGACGCGCTGGTGAACGCGGGGTTTCGAGTGCTGCTCATCGACAGCCCCGGCTTCAACAAATCAGGCGAGATCGTCAGCGACGTGCCGCGCAACCTGCTGAACGCGCGCGCGACCAAAGGGGTGCTCGACGCGCTCGGCATCGCCAACGTGCATCTCGTCGGCAACTCGATGGGCGGTGCCTCGGCATTGAGCTTCGCACTGGAGTATCCGGAACGCCTCGATCGCATGGTGTTGATGGGACCGGGCGCTCAGGGTCCGAGCATCCTCCAGCCTCAGCCGGGCGAAGGCATCAAACGCATGTTCAAGCTCTATGCGGAACCCACCTATGAGAACTTCGAGGCCATGCTCGAAGTGTTCGTGTACTGGCCTGGCGCAATCACCGAGGAGTTGCGCCGCGGACGCTGGAACAACATCGAGTCGAACCTGAATCACCTGAAGAACTTCATCGCGAGTTCGAAGCTTTGCCCCGTGACGACATGGGACCTGTCCGCACGCTTTCCGCAAATCGCTCACAAGACGCTGATCACGTGGGGCCGCGACGACCGCTTCGTGCCTCTCGATCACGGCCTGCGCATGATCAATACCTTGCAGGATGCGCGACTCCATATCCTGCCGCAGTGCGGCCACTGGGCTCAGTGGGAACACGCCGACGAATTCAACCGCCTCGTCATCGACTTCCTGAATAACTAAAAAGCGGGCGACGGGCGGCGGTCGCCGTCATCGCGGGTCCTTGTGCTGCGAACACGCGCATCCCGCTGCCACCGTGAACATCCAGAATATCTAGTGGAGACAAGATATGACCAATGAGTACGACGCCGAGGTTGCCATCGTCGGCTATGGACCGACCGGCGTGATCGCCGCGCTGACCCTCGCGAAACACGGCATTTCCACCATCGCGTTCGAGCAACACAAAGACATTTACCAGCGTGCGCGCGCCGTCACCGTCAACGACTGGACGATGCGCATCTTCCAGAACCTCGGCGTCGACGAACCAGTGCTGAAGCAGATCGATCCACAACGCGCGCTACGCTGGATGCGCTATGACGGCACCGAGATCTTGCGTATCGAGCACCCGCCTTCGACGCTCGGCATCAAGCCGCGCTTCTTCAACATCTATCAGCCGACGATGGAGTCGACGCTGCGCGAATGCGCGGCGAAGCACGCCGAGTACATCGACGTGCATTACGGCTTCGAGGTCGTATCGCTGGAGCAGGATGAAACCGGCGTCACGGTAACCGCAAAGGACCTCTCGACGGGCGAAACGAAACAGACCCGCGTGCGCTACGTGATCGGCTGCGACGGCGGCAGCAGTGCCACGCGCGGCAAGCTCGGCGTCAAGCTGCTCGGCGATACGCTCGACGTGCAGTGGATCGTGATCGACTGCCGCGTCAAGCGCTGGTGGCCGGACCGCAACCTGCTGACGTTCTGGTCCGACAAGGAACGGCCGGTGGTGGACATCGCGCTGTCTGGCGGCAACCATCGCTGGGAACTGCCGCTGAAGCCTACCGAGTCGGAAGCGGACTTCGCGACGAACGAGGAAGTCTGGCCGCTGCTGAAAGCACTCGGCGTCACCGAGGACGACGTCGAAATCCACCAGTATGCGTTCTATCGCCACCATACGCGGATGGCCGACAAGTGGCGTGTCGGGCGCGTGTTCCTCGCGGGCGACGCGGCGCATCTGATGCCGCCCTGGGCTGGCGCGGGCATGCAAACCGGCATGCGCGACGCGTTCGATCTGGGCTGGAAGCTCGCTGGTGTGCTCAAGGGCACGCTGCCCGAGCAATTCCTCGACACCTACGAAACGGAACGCCGGCCCAATGCGGCGTTCTACACCGGCCTTGCCGTACAACTCGGCCGCATCATCAAGCAGGAACTCTCCGAAGAAGAGCAGGCCGCGCTCAACGCACCGCCTCCGCCCGACGCGCCGGAGCAGCCGCTCATCGCGCCGCCGGTGCTGGAAGCCGGCTGGCTGCGCGGTCCGCTCGCCAACGACAGCATCGTGGGCCGCATGGTGCCGCAACCCGTCGTCGGCGATAACCGCGGGGTGATGGCACGGCTGGACGACCTGCTCGGCGACGGCTTCGTGCTGCTCGGCGACGACGTCGATCCCGCCACGCTGCTCTCGCCCGCTGAA
The DNA here is from genome assembly GCF_038900515.1 of Burkholderia sp. JPY481. Lineage (NCBI taxonomy): Bacteria > Pseudomonadati > Pseudomonadota > Betaproteobacteria > Burkholderiales > Burkholderiaceae > Burkholderia > Burkholderia sp. JPY481. The sequence continues at coordinate 267,564 of NZ_JAYMRT010000006.1, read as the reverse complement.
AAAGCGGCGTGGGACCAGCTCGGCGCCCGCTACATCGCTTTGCGCCAGCAGGATCAGCACACCAAGGGCTGCGACGAATTCGTCGACCTCGACGGCGTACTGCGCCCATGGTTGCGCAAGTACGGTGCGCGCGCAGTCGCGCTGCGCCCCGATCGCTTCGTCGCCTGCGCCGACGTCAGCGGTCTTGCGGTTCCTGCCTGACACGCCGCACTAAGTGACATCGGTCGACGAACGGGTAGGCGACGAATGCCGCCTACCCGTATCCCGACACGCCTCAACCCAGGGAGAAACATGAACATGCATGATGCCAACGTCGTCAATGCGCTGGCCTCGCGTCTGCGCAACGCTGAAGCGTCGCGCCAGACCATCTCGCCCGTACGCGGAGATATCCCAGTCGACGACATCGCTACCGCTTACGCAGTGCAGCAGGCGAACGTCGATCTGCGCGTCGCGAACGGCGAGCGCATCGTCGGCCGCAAGATCGGTCTGACGTCGCTCGCCGTGCAGAAGCAGCTTGGCGTCGATCAGCCGGACTTCGGCGCGCTGTTCGCCGGCATGGCCTACGGCGACAGTGAACCGATGCCGCTGTCGAAGCTGATCCAGCCGAAGGTCGAAGCCGAAATCGCGCTGGTGCTCGAACACGACCTCACGCACGACAAGCACACGTTCGTGGACATCCTGCGCGCCAGTGCGTACGCATTGGCCGCGATCGAGGTCGTGGACAGCCGCATCGAGAACTGGGACATCCGCTTCGTCGATACGGTGGCGGACAACGCGTCGAGCGCGCTGTTCGTGCTCGGCAGCCGGCCGGTGCCGCTGTCGCGGATCGACCTCACCGCGTGCGCGATGACGCTGTCGCGCGACGGCGAAGTGCTCTCGCGCGGCAGCGGCGCGGCGTGTCTCGGCAATCCGCTGAACGCCGCCGTGTGGCTCGCGGATCGCATGGTCCAGTTGGGCACGCCGCTGCGCGCCGGCGACGTCGTGCTGACCGGCGCGCTCGGCCCGATGGCCGCCGTCAAGGAGCCGGGCACTTACTGCGCGCAGATCGAAGGCCTCGGCAGCGTGCGTGCGACGTTTACCGCTTGAATCAGGACGCAATATGACTTCCGAAAAACTGAAAGTCGCGATCATCGGCTCCGGCAACATCGGCACGGATCTGATGATCAAGATCATGCGCAACAGCCGGCATCTGGAGATGGCGGCGATGGTCGGCATCGATCCGAACTCCGACGGTCTCGCGCGCGCCGCGCGGCTTGGCGTCGCGACCACGCATGAAGGCGTCGAAGGTCTGACGCGTCTGCCGGTGTTCGAAGACATCGATTTCGTGTTCGACGCGACTTCGGCCGGCGCGCACGTGAAGAACGATGCGTTCCTGCGTGCTCGCAAGCCTGGCATTCGCCTGATCGACCTGACGCCGGCCGCGATCGGGTCGTATTGCGTACCAGTCGTCAATCTCGACGCGCATATCGACGCACCCAACGTGAACATGGTGACCTGCGGTGGTCAGGCGACGATTCCGATGGTCGCGGCCGTGTCGCGCGTCGCCAAGGTCCACTACGCGGAGATCGTCGCGTCGATCAGCAGCAAGTCGGCCGGGCCCGGCACGCGCGCGAATATCGACGAGTTCACCGAGACGACGTCGAAGGCGATCGAAGTGGTCGGCGGCGCGGCGAAAGGCAAGGCGATCATCGTGCTCAATCCGGCCGAGCCGCCGGTGATGATGCGCGACACCGTCTATACGCTGTCGGAGATGGCCGACCTCGACCAGGTCGAGCAGTCGATCGAGGAGATGGTCGCGAAGGTTCACGCCTACGTGCCCGGCTATCGCCTGAAGCAGAAGGTGCAGTTCGATGTAATCCCGGCGAACGCGCCGCTCAATATTCCGGGCCTCGGCATGTTCAGCGGTTTGAAGACCTCGGTGTTTCTCGAAGTGGAAGGCGCCGCGCACTACCTCCCTGCCTATGCCGGCAATCTCGACATCATGACTTCGGCCGCGCTCGCGACCGCCGAGCGCATGGCGCAGGCGCTCGTACAGGCATCAGAGGCTTAAGGAGACTTCCCGCATGGACAAAAAACTCTATATCTCCGACGTGACGCTGCGCGACGGCAGCCACGCGATTCGTCACCAGTACTCGATCCAGAACGTGCAGGACATCGCGCGCGCATTGGACAAGGCGAAAGTCGATTCGATTGAAGTGGCGCACGGCGATGGCCTGCAAGGGTCGAGCTTCAACTACGGCTTCGGCGCGCATAGCGACCTTGAATGGATCGAGGCGGTCGCCGACGTCGTCGAGCACGCGAAGATCGCGACGCTGCTGCTGCCCGGGATCGGCACGATTCACGACCTGAAGGCCGCGTACAACGCGGGCGCACGCGTGGTGCGTATCGCGACGCATTGCACGGAAGCGGACATTTCGAAGCAGCACATCGAATACGCACGCGAACTCGGCATGGACACCGTCGGCTTCCTGATGATGAGCCACATGAGCACGCCGGAGAACCTGGCAGTCGAAGCGAAGAAGATGGAAAGCTACGGCGCGACCTGCATTTACGTGGTCGACTCAGGCGGCGCACTGACGATGAACGACGTGCGCGATCGTTTCCGCGCGGTGAAGGCGGTGCTGAAACCCGAAACGCAAACGGGCATGCACGCGCACCACAACCTGTCGCTGGGCGTGGCGAACTCGATCGTCGCGGTGGAAGAAGGTTGCGACCGGATCGACGCCTCGCTCGCGGGCATGGGCGCGGGCGCGGGCAATGCGCCGCTCGAAGTGTTCATCGCGGCAGCGGAGCGCATGGGCTGGAATCACGGCACCGATCTCTACACGCTGATGGACGCCGCCGACGACATCGTGCGTCCGCTGCAGGACCGCCCGGTGCGCGTCGATCGCGAAACGCTCGCGCTCGGTTATGCCGGCGTGTATTCGAGCTTCCTGCGTCATTCGGAAGTGGCCGCGAACAAGTACGGCCTGAAGACCGTCGACATTCTGGTCGAACTGGGCAAGCGCCGCATGGTCGGCGGTCAGGAAGACATGATCGTCGACGTCGCACTCGACTTGAAACACGCACGCCAGGCTTGATGGGCGCGAATGAGCCGCCTCATTGAAGCTGCCAAAAAAGATCGATCAAATACACTATCTGGAGACTGGAATGAAAAAACATTCCATTGCAATTCTTTTGGGATTTCTGCCTGCCGGATACGCGTTCGCGCAGAGCAACGTCACGCTGTACGGTCTGATTGACGGCGGCGTGTCCTATGTGACGAACCAGGGCGGGCATTCGGTCACGAAGTTTGACGACGGCATCTATACGCCGAACCTGTTCGGCTTGCAGGGCGCCGAAGATATCGGCGCTGGAAACAAGGTCATTTTCAAGCTGGAGAACCAGTTTCAGCTCGGTACGGGCGCGACGGTGCAGCCGGGCATCTTCGGGCGAAACGCTTACGTGGGTCTGGATAGTTCTACCTTCGGCAAGCTGACTTTCGGCAATGTCTTAGATTTCATGACGACGTCGCTGTCCGAGGCAGGCAATGCTCCCGCCGTGTTCACTGGCGGCTTGTACAACTTCGCGGCAGGCCCGTTCCAGAAACTGAATATTCCGCAAAACCCGACCGGCTGGTTCGACTGGAGCCGCACGAGCGGCATCCCGGCGGCCAATTCGATCAAGTATCAATCACCGGTGTTTGCGGGCTTGTCCGCTGGGGCGTTGTATTCGCTCGGCGGAGTGGCTGGTTCGTTCGGGTCGAATTCGACCATGAGCTTCGGGCTGAATTACGGTGCCGGTCCGTTCGGAGTCGGGGCCGCCTACACCAAAGCGAAATATCCCGGCTCCAGCACCGGCTCGCCGCAAATTCCGATCACGAACTGGGGTGTCGGCGCGCACTATGTAATCGGACCCGTCTACACGGTCGCGGACTTCACGACCGTGCGCAACTCGTTCAACGGCGCCGCGGCCTATGCCGCGCAAGTCGGCGCCAGTTGGCAGATTACTCCCGCATGGTCCTTCGGCGGGAACTATATGTACCTGAAGGGTAACGAGGAACTCGACAACAACCACGCGCATCAGCTCGGCGCAACGCTGAACTATTCGCTCTCCAAGCGGAGCATGGTCTATGCGGAGGGCGTTTATCAGAAGGCGAGCGCAGGTTCGCACGCTGCCATCAACGGCATCATGGGTCCCAACGGATCGTCCAGCACGGCGTCGCAGGCCATTGCACGAGTTGGCCTTCGCACCGCGTTCTGATTCTCGACTGACCTTGTAGTTTCATGCGCATCGGGGCCCGCCGAGGAAACTCGGCGGGCCTCATATCATCTGCACGAGAGCGCGCCGCCAGGCATGGCGGCACCCTCTCCATCCAGCTCGGCGCGTCAACGGCAACACGCTAAAAGCGTTGCGCCGTCGAAGCCGCCCGCCCCGCGCGCCGCCGATAGAGTCCAAGCGTCGCGCCAAGCCCGCACAGCGCGGCGAAACTGAGCCAGTAGCCGGGCGCGGCCTTGTCGTGCGTGGTTTCGATCAGGAAGGTCGACACGGCCGGCGTGAAGCCGCCGAACAGCGCCGTCGCGAGACTGAACGCCAGCGAAAAACCCGCGACGCGCACCTCCGCCGGCATCACCTCGGTAAGCGCGGCGACCATCGCGCCGTTATACATGCCGAAGAAGAACGAGAACCACAGCAGCACGCTCAGCATGCGGCCGAAACTCGGCGCCGCGGCGAGCCACGACAATGCCGGATACGCGGTGAAAATCGCCAGCACGGAAATGGCGAGCAGAATCGGCTTGCGGCCGATCCGATCGGACAGCGCGCCGCCGATCGGAAGCCAGATGAAGTTCGACACGCCCACCAGCAACGTCACCATCAGGCTATCCGACGTCGACAGTTTGAGAACGGACTTACCGAAGGTCGGCGTGTAGACGGTGATCAGATAGAACGTGGTCGTCGTCATCGCGGTGAGCAGCATGCCGGCGATCACCGTGCGCCAGTTGCTGAGCAGCATCGCGAAGATCTCGCGCGTCTGCGGATGATGGCGGCGCGCCTCGAACGCGGCGGTTTCCTGCAGCGAACGGCGCAGGAGGAACAGGAACGGTACGATCGCGCAGCCGATGAAAAACGGAATGCGCCAGCCCCACGCGCCGATCTGCTGCGCGCTCATCCAGTGATTCAATCCGTAGCCGAGCGCCGCCGCCATCACGATCGCGACCTGCTGGCTGGCCGACTGCCAACTCGTGTAGAAGCCACGTGCGCCGGGCGTGGCCATTTCCGCGAGATACACCGACACGCCGCCCAGTTCCGCGCCCGCCGAGAAGCCCTGCAACAGCCGCCCGAGCAGAACGAGCGCGGGCGCGAGCAGGCCGATGGTCGCGTAACCGGGCACGCACGCGATCAGGATCGTGCCGCTCGCCATGATCGACAGCGTGACGATCAGGCCGGTGCGCCGCCCTACCTTGTCGATATAGGCGCCGAGAAAGATCGCGCCCAACGGACGCATCAGAAAGCCCGCGCCGAACACGGCGAAGGTCAGCATCAGCGACGCGAACTCGCTCGACGCCGGGAAGAATATCTTCGAGATCGACGTCGCGTAGAAGCCGAACAGAAAGAAGTCGAACTGTTCGAGAAAGTTGCCGCTCGTCACGCGCAGTACGGCCGCGGCTTTGGACGAGCGCGCCCCGACCGGCGTGCCGGCTAGTGGTTCGGTAGCGTTCATGAATATGTCCCCTGTTGTTATGACAATATGCGGCGCGTGTCGCGCCTAGTCCGAGCCGAGACCCAACGTATTGGGCTGGCGCTTTTCGATAGACGATTTGAGCAGCGCCGCCGAACGGAAAATGCCGTGCGCGAACTTGCCGTACGGAAGCGTTGCGAACAACGCGATCACGATGCCCAGATGCACCGCCAGCAGCCACGGCATCGCCGCCGTTTCGCGCAGCGCCAGCAGCCCGAGGCCCGACGCGCTCGTGAGCAACAGCAGCGCGATGAAGGCACGGTCCATCGGACGCTGGCGCGCATCGCCCTGCTCCGGATGGCGCTTCAGGTTGAGCCACAGCAGCCCCAAGGGCCCGACGATCAGGCCGATCCCGCCCGCCGTACCCAGCAATACCGGCAAGCTGAAGAACGGATACGGGGCTTCCTCGCCGAGCAGGTAGTGATAGAGCGTCGCCACCACCGTTGCCGCGAAACACAGCATGAAGCCGTAGAACGTGAAGTGGTGAAAGCGCCGCCGCGCGAGCGTGAAGGCATCGTTCGATTCGTTGCAGCCGTCGCCATGTCCGCCGTCGAGATACCTGAGCGTCAACGCGTGTTTCGCCGCCTCCGTCACGGCCGGCGCGCTCGCGTTCGCGGTTCCTGGCGACACGTCGCGCCAGAAGCGCGTCACGCCGATGCCGAGCGCCACGATGGCAAACAGGAAGACCGCGCCGAACATCGCCGCCAGCAGGTTGTGCGGGAAGATCGCGTAGAAGTTCGCGGGCGCGACGTTGCCGCTCAAACCGCCATGCATGGCCGTGCCGAGCAGCAGAAAGAGAGCTAGCCCCGCCGCCAGCGCGACCGACAGCGTCACGCCATTGCGCTTGTACAACCCGCCTAGCGCCTTGGGCCACGCGTATTCGGTGTAGGTTTCGAGGCGCACTTGCGCCATCGCCTTCGGCACGTTGACCGCGAATTCGTGCGGCGGCGCGTACTGGCACGCGTGGTAACAGGCGCCGCAGTTATGGCACAGATTGGCCAGATAGTTGACGTCGGCCTTGCCGAATTCGAGGCGCCGCGTCATCGCCGGGAACACCGCGCAGAAGCCTTCGCAATAGCGGCACGCGTTGCAGATCTGCATCTGGCGCGCCACTTCGCCTTCGCTTGCGGTCAGCGGCACGATTGGAATCACGCGCGAGCCGCCGCGCGTGCGTTGCATGTCTTGCTTCGATTCGAACGCCGCGGCGCGCGTGCGTTCGGGCGCGAGCGTGTCAGTGTGCTGCACAGGAAACCTCCGTTGTCTGCAGTGCGGCGCGCGCGGCCTGAGTGCCGGCAATGCGCCCGAACGCCGTGCCGATCGACATGCCGACGCCCGCTGTATAGCCCTTGCCGAGCACGTTGCCCGCCATCATCTCGCCCGCGACGAACAGGTTCTCGCTCGCCTCGCCGCCGAAGTGCACCTGGGCGCGGTCGTTGGTCTTCAGGCCGAGATACGTGAACGTGATGCCGGGACGCAATGCGTAGCCGTAGAACGGCGGCGTGTCGATAGGGCGCGCCCAGTGCGTCTTGGGCGGCGTGACGCCTTCGGTATGGCAGTCGTCGAGCGACGTGTGATCGAAGCTGCCGACGCGGCAGGACTCGTTGTAACGCGACAGCGTCTCCATGAAGCGCGCTTCCGGCAGCTTCAACTGCCGTGCGAGTTCGGGCAGCGTGTCGGCCTTTACGCCGGGAAACACCGGCGGCATGAAGCGGCCGATCGCCTTCGAATCGATGATCGAGTAGCCGATCTGCCCCGGCTGATGCGCAACGAGGCGCCCCCAGATCGCATAGCGTTTCGGCCAGAAGTCCTCGCCTTCGTCGTAGAAGCGCTCGGCCTCGCGATTGACGACCACGCCGAGCGACACGCAGTCGATGCGCGTGCAGATGCCGCCGTCATAGAGCGGCGCGCGCGCATCGATGGCCACGCAGTGCGACTGCGACGGATCGCCGATCATGTCCGCGCCGGCATCCATCATGTGGCGGATCAGCACGCCCTTGTTGAAGCGCGTGCCGCGGATCAGGAAGTTGTCGGCGGGCCATTCGCCGCGCTCGTTTTGTCCCCAGGCCTCGCGCAGCCATTCGCGGTTCGATTCGAAGCCGCCTGCCGCCAGCACGCAGGCGCGCGCCTCGAAGCGCTGGTTACCGCTTCGGGCCGCGACGAAACGGCCGCCGTCGAGTTCCACCGAATCGACGGGCGTGTCGTAGCGAATCTCGACACCCAGCGCTTCGGCGCTGCGGTAATAGGCGTTCACGAGCGCCTTGCCGCCACCCATGAAAAACGCGTTGGTGCGCGCCACATGCAGCGCGCCCGACAGCGGCGGCTGAAAGCGTACGCCGTGCTTTTGCATCCAGGGCCGGCACGACGACGACGCGCGAATCGTCAGCCGCGCGAGATGCTCATTCGTGATACCGCCGGTGACTTTCAGCAGGTCTTGCCAGAATTCTTCTTCCGGATAGGCATCGACGAGCACGTCCTGCGGCGCGTCGTGCATGCAGCGCAAATTGCGGGTGTGTTGGGAATTGCCGCCGCGCCATTCGCGCGGCGCGGATTCGAGCAGCAGAACCGACGCGCCGGCTTCGCGCGCCATCAATGCCGCGCAAAGCGCCGCATTGCCTCCTCCGATTACGAGTACGTCGACCATCTTGTGGGCCTCCTTTCGGACGCACTCTAATGGTCGCGCTCGTCCTCCGCCATCAGCGGGCCGTCAACGGGCCTTCAGTTTTTGTGAAGGCCTCCGACTGACGCAGGCGCGCGCCGGGCCAGCGGCCTTCGCGCACCAGTTCGCGCGCGACGTCGGCGAGCACCACGCGCGCGGCGAGCCCCGCGGGTGAAAGCTCGTCGTCGGAGATGCTCGCGATCATATTGGGCCGTGTGGCGAAGCTTTCGGTCACCGGCACGCTAGCCAAAACCGCGTTCTCCGGCCGCGCGAGCGCGGCGCCGGGCTGGATGGTCGCGGCGATGCCCGTGCGCACGACGTCCATCAGCAGCGCGAGGCCGTCCACTTCGGCCGCGATGTTCGGTTCATATTTGGCCCGCTTGAACGCGGCGGACAGCAGCGAGCGCAGGCCGTGCGCGCCGCTCGGAAGGACGAGCGGAAGCTTGCCGAGTTGCCCGAGACGCACGCTCGCGCCCGCCGGCATGTCTTTGAGCTCGTGCCGGCCGATCACGAACAGCCGCTCGTCGAGCAGCGACACGACGCTCCAGCGCTGCGCGGGCTCCGGGCGAAACAGCACGGCAAGATCGATCTGGCGCGCGCTCAGCATCGACGCCAGATACCCGGACAGGCTTTCGACGATGCGCAGCCGCACCTCGGGATAGCGCGCGCGCATGGCCTGCATGAAGGGGACGCCGAGCACGCTGGCGGTGCTCGGCGCCATGCCGACGCTGACGTGGCCCGAGAGCCGGGCAGCGCGCGCGGCGAGCGCCGCGTCGTCGATATGACGCAGCGCGAGTTGCGCCTGACGCCAGAACGCGAGACCGGCATCGGTCGGCACGACGCCGCTGGAAGTGCGCTGCAGCAGGCGCGTCGACAGTTCGCCTTCGAGGCGGCTGATCTGCTGACTCAGCGCGGAAGTGACGACGCCGAGTTCGAGCGCGGCCTTTCCCATGCTGCCGTGTTCGACGACGCTGAGGAAATAGCGTAATTGTCTGAGTTCCATTTCACGATCGGCGTGGACGAGAATCGCGGCTATTGTCGCAGATTGAAAATGGGTACAGACGGCGCGTCACGGCTCGCATTCACGTGCATACCGCGTCATTGGCCGCTCATGATTCGTCGCCCTTCGGGCTTGACTCATCAAACAGCGTACCCGGCCAGCCAGCGTTCCCATCACATCGGGTCATCCCGTAGAACGATCCCAGCGTCATGCGGGCGCAACGCGCCAGTCCGATCGTGATCGAGCGAATCGTCTGGATCACGGCCGGGCAACGATCATCGCCGGGGTGACGGCCGGTGAGTTATCCGCTCGATTGGCGACTGAGGTCCGGATTTTCTCCGGTGATCCGCCTGATGATCGCGAGCAACTCCTCGATATCGACGGGTTTGACGAGATGCGCATCACACCCCGCCTCCGCCGAGTGAGCCACGTCCTCGGGCTGACCATATCCCGACACGGCGACGATCTCGAGGTGCTTGCCCGCCGCCTGATGATCCCTCAGCCGACGCGCGACCTCATAGCCGCTGATTCCCGGCAGCCCAAGATCGAGGAACACGATCTGCGGCTCGAACGCAGCCGCGATGTGAAGCGCGTCTTCGCCGCTGTGTGCGGTGCGCACATCGTGCGTGTCGAGAATCATCGCGAGCGAAAGCGCGGCGTCGCTGTTGTCGTCGACGATCAGAACCCGCAATCGGTCGGACGCCGGCAGACCGGCTTCGGTACCGTCCTTAGCGTCCTGGTTACGGGCCTGGCAAACGGGTAGACGTATTTCGAATTCACTGCCTCTGTTCTTGCCTTCGCTCCTCGCGGCAATGGTCCCGCCGTGCATCTCGGTCAGCGTCTTGCACACCGACAGCCCGATCCCTAGACCGCCCCGCGACGGCTCGCCGTGGCACGAACCCTGGACGAACAGATCGAACACGTGAGGCAGTGCATCGTCCGAAATACCCGTGCCCGTGTCCGACACAGTCACGGACACTTCCTGACCGACGAGCGTCGCGCATACGACGATCCGGCCACCATCGTCGGTGTATTTGATCGCGTTATCGAGCAGATTCGAAAATGTCTGAGTGATGCGCGCCGGGTCGCCGTGCACGTACACCGGATGTTCCAGCGGCAGACGCACGATGTCGTGATGCCGCTGCAACGCAGCCGGCATCGTGATTTCCAGAGCGTGGTCGAGTGCCAGCCTGATATCGAAGACCTCGCGCTTCAAAACGATCTTGCCGGTGGTGATTCTCGAAACATCGAGCAGGTCGTCGATCAGATGCGACAGGTGACCGGTCTGGCGTTCGATCACATTGCGCAGCCACTCGCGTTTGGCGGGATCGGCTCCCGCGCTGTGACCCAGCAGATGCGCGGCGTTGCGCACGGGCGCCAGCGGATTGCGCAGCTCGTGCGCGAGCGTGGCCAGAAAGATGTCCTTGCGGCGATCGGCGTCGCGCAGTTTCGCCTCCGCGTCGGCGCGCTCCGTCACGTCGCACAAGCTGCCAATGAACGTGTAATCGTCCTGATGAACGGGCGGTCGCAGATACCCGAACATTTCGACGGTCCTGAGCGCACGGTCGATTACACGGTGCAGCCGGAACGCGACATGCACCGGCTCGCCGGAGATTCGCCGGGACTGGAAATGACTTCGCAGCAGTTCGACATCGTCCGGATGAACGACCGACGTCATGAACTCGGTTTCCGTCAACGGCCCCCTGTCCTCGGGTTGCCCGGTGATTTCATACATCCGGCGGTTTTCCCACACGCCTTGTCGCGACGCGCCACACCACTCGAAGATGCCGATGCCCGCCGCGCTCGTCGCGACTCGCAGCCGCTCCTCCGTGAGCTTCAGCGCGGTCAGCGCGGTGTGCAGGCTGTCCTGTGCCGCCGCCACCTCGGCCGTCTGACGTTGCATGTGCGCCTCGATCGCGTTTTCGATCATCGCGCGAAAGGTGCGCTCGACAACGTCGTGCGCGCGCATGTGAACGTCGACGGAAGCGGCAACGGGACCGAAATACGCGCGGATCTCGTGCTTCAGAGAGCGCTGCATCAGATCCATGTTGCGAAACAGATCCGTGACCCGCCAGTCGTCCGGCCAGAACCTGCCAGGCTGCGCGATGCCTACATGATCGGATAGGGACGGGTCGCTGTCGGCGACCAGCAAGGACGCGCATACCTCGGCCAGCATGTAGGCGAAACAGTCGGTCAGTCCGTGTCCACTGTCCGCATCGGCGGGGTGCGCGCCCTGCTCCGAGGTCTCGGCGATCCAGCGCTGCATCAGCTGCTCACGGGTACGTCCCAGCTGGCGCGCCAGCCCGTTTAGCGTGATCGCGCCGCGGGAATCCGGATCGAGATCCCGTTTCATCGAGACGCCCCCGGACGAGCGCGGTGAGCCCGCGATGCCGCCCTGGCACGCTGGCTTATGTCAATCAACTTCTCTCTCATGGCCCGTTTTATATCGGATATGTCGCTTGCGACTATTAATAGTATCGATCGGCCGAGGTTGGACTCCGGCCCGCCGCAAATCGTCTCACACTGTACCTGCTGCGGGGCGGCGGTTTAACCGAGACAAACCCGCAGCCGCGTCTGGCGAGGCTAGACCAAACGCGTGACACTTCCGGGTAAGATTGCCGGAACGCGATCAAGACGCGAAGGAGCCATGGCGATGGAGGAACCTCGGAACTCGACGCGACACAAAGGCCCCAAGGTCGCGTTTGCCCTGCAAGGCGGCGGTTCGCACGGCGCGTTCACGTGGGGTGTGCTCGACCGTCTGTTGGAGGCTTCGTCGCAGGCAATGCCACTCGATATCGCGGCAATCAGCGGCGCGAGCGCGGGCGGCATCAATGCGACGCTGTGCGCGGCGGGTCTCGCAACCAGCGGGGCACCGAAAGCACGCGACATGCTGCGCGCCTTTTGGGAAGCGGTATCGCGCGCCGGCGCGCTGGCGGGCAACGCGCTCCTCGGCTTTTCCGAACCCGGCCCATTCGGCGGCTGGAATATCGACTGGAATCCCGCTGCCATCATGCTGGAGGCCGTCGGACTCGTCGCTTCGCCTTATGGCAATCCGTTCTACCGCGATCCGCTCGGGCCGGTGATCCGTTCCGCGCTCCCCGAACACGATCTCGCCGCGCTCAATACGACGCGCGACGGCCCGCAACTATTCATTTGCGCAACCGACGTACGAACCAACCAACGCGCAATGTTCACCCGCCCCGCTATTTCCATTGACGTATTGCGCGCTTCCGCATGCCTGCCGAACGAGTTTCGCACCGTCAGCGTGGGCGGCATACCGTACTGGGACGGCGGCTATCTGGGCAACCCGCCATTGGCGCCGTTGCTCGAGCATGCCCAGGACCTGATTCTCGTGCTCGCGAATCCGTTCGTGCGCCACGATATGCCGCCCAAAGATGCGCGCGGCATTCTCGACCGGCTCAATGAAATTGGGTTCAACGCGTCCGTGGTGCTGGAGATCAACGCAATCGAAGCGGTCAACCGTGTGCTCGATTCGGTCGGCGAGGAAGCGGCGCGCAAGAGCCGCTACAAGCCCGTCAGGTTCCACCTGATCCGCGACGACGATTTTCTGGCGAAGTTCGGTTTCGTGTCGAAGAGCAGCACGTCGTGGTCGTTGCTCAACACGCTGTTCGAGCGCGGCCGTGAAGTCGCCGATGTATGGCTCAAGAGCGACTATGCGAATCTCGGGCAAGCGTCTTCGGTCGACGTCAAGGCTTCGTTGATCGATCCGACGCTCAAGCACAGCGGCAACGCGAGCGCGCGACAAAACTGAAATGGACGGACGGCGCCTCTGACGACATCGCTCGGACTCGTCGAAGCCGGACGCGGCATCTCGATCATGCCGCGTCGCGCGGCGCCCCGCGACGCTCAATCGAGACTCGCGATCCGTCCGCTCGATCCGGCGTGGATGCAGTCGGACTGGTCGCGTATCAGGCTGGCGCGCTCAGCCTGCGGCGGTGTCAATCGCCTGTCCGCGAGATGACTCTCGCGATGGCCTGCGCCGCCGTCGCAACGTTGTTGTCATTGAGCGCGGCGACGCAGATGCGCCCGGACCGGATCAGGTAGACGCCGTGGCGTTCGCGCAGCGTGTCGACCTGCTCCGCCGACAGCCCCGTGTACGTGAACATGCCGCGCTGCTCGAGGTAGCGCGCGAGCAGCGTGTCCGGCACCTTGCCGCGCAGGCGTTCATGGATCTCCGCGCGCATGCGCATGATGCGCCGGCACATCGAGGCAAGCTCCTGTTGCCACGATTGCCGCAGCGCCGGTGTGGTCAGCACCCGCGCTACGATCTTCGCGCCATGCGTCGGCGGATTGCTGTAGTCGCGCGCACGGCGCTCGTCAATTGACCCAATACGCGCGCGGCAATCTCCGCCGACTCGCAAATCACCGACAGTCCACCGCACCGCTCGCCATACAGCGAGAAGTTCTTCGAGAACGAATTGGCCACCAACGCCGGCACGTTCTGGCGCACCAGTTCACGAATCGCGAATGCGTCGGCGTCGATACCTGCGCCGAAGCCTTGGTACGCCATGTCGATAAAGGGCAGCAGGTTGCGCTTTCTGATGACCTCGATCAGCTGCACCCATTGCGCGTCGTTCAGATCGACACCCGTCGGGTTATGACAGCACGCGTGCAACAGGACGACGCTGCGCGCGGGTAGCGCGTCGATGGCCGATAACATCTCTTCGAACTTCAGCCCGCCGCTCGATTCGTCATAGTACGGGTACGCGTTGACTTCGAATCCCGCGCGCTCGAAGATGAAACGGTGGTTTTCCCACGTCGGATCGCTGACCCATACGCGCGAGCCCGCAAAGTAGCGCTTGATGAAATCCGCACCGACCTTCAGCGCGCCCGAACCGCCCAAAGTCTGCACGGTCGCGATGCGCCCCTCGGTACGCGCCGCCGAGTCGTCGCCGAATGCCAGCGATTGCACGGCATCGCGGTAGTGGGCGAAGCCCGCCATCGGCAGGTACGGCTTGGGACCGAGCTCGGCGAGCAGTTGTCCTTCGGCCTCGCGTACCGCTTGCATTACGGGCAAGCGGCCTTGATCGTCGTAGTAAATGCCGATGCTCAGATTGACCTTATGCTCGCGCGAATCCTTCGCGAAGTTCTCGTTCAACGTGAGGATCGGGTCGCCCGCATAGGCATCGATGTGTTCAAACATGCTAGTTCCCTGGATCAGGCCAAAAGATTGCAAAAGCGCGATGCCTAGCGCGTCGCCACGCCGACGGCGACCGAGGCGGCGGCGCGCCTATTGCGCACGCGATAGCCGACGCCCAGCGCAACGAGCCAAACGGGGATCAGGTAGACCGACATGCGCAGATCCGGTATCAGCCACATCACGACCAGAATGCCGGCAAGGAAGATCAGGCAAAGATAGTTGGTAAGCGGATAACCGAGGCTGCGGAACAGGGTCCTCTCACCGGCGCGAGCTTTCGCAGCGCGGAAACGCAAATGAATGATGCTGATCATTGCCCAGTTGATGATCAGCGCCGAGACGACGAGCCCCATCAACACCTCGAATGCCTTGCCCGGCATCAGGTAGTTGATCACCACGCAGGCGGCAGTCGCCACGGCGGAAATCCCCAGCGCGACGAGGGGAATCCCGCGCGAGTTGACCTTCAGCAGAGCGCGCGGCGCATTGCCCTGGCCTGCGAGGCCGTAAAGCATGCGGCTGTTGCAATAGACACCGCTGTTGTACACCGACAGCGCGGCGGTGAGCACCACCGCATTGAGCACGTTGGCGACGAAGTTGCTGTTCATCGCGTGAAAGATCAGTACGAACGGGCTACCACCGGCGACGACTTTTTCCCACGGATACAGCGACAGCAGCACCCCGAGTGCGCCGACGTAGAAAATCAGGATCCGATAGATCACCTGGTTGGTCGCGCGCGGGATCGTGTGCGAAGGATCTTCGGCCTCGGCCGCCGTAATGCCCACGAGTTCCAGTCCACCGAACGAGAACATGATGACGGCCATCGCCATCACGAGACCCGCCACGCCGTTCGGGAAGAAGCCGCCGTGGCGCCACAGATTCGCCACGCCCGCGTCAGGACCCGCATGGCCCGAAATCAGCAGATAGCCGCCAAAGCCGATCATGCCAACGATTGCCGCGACCTTGACGATCGAGAACCAGAATTCGAGTTCGCCGTACGACTTCACGCTGGTGAGGTTGATCGCGTTGATTACGCCAAAGCACACCAGCGCGGACACCCACGTTGGCAGACCCGGCCACCAGTACTGCATGTAGATGCCAACGGCCGACAGTTCCGCCATGGACACCAGCACGTACAGCACCCAGTAATTCCACCCGGAAACAAAACCGGAGAATTGCCCGCAGTATTTGCCTGCGAAGTAACTGAACGAACCTGCAACGGGCTCGTCGACGACCATTTCGCCGAGTTGCCGCATGATAAAGAAGGCGACGATGCCGGCAATTGCGTACCCGAGCAATACGGACGGCCCTGCCGTCTTGATGGTCTGCGCGATGCCGAGAAAAAGACCCGTGCCGATTGCGCCTCCAAGCGCGATCAACTGAATGTGACGATTCTTCAGGCCGCGCTTTAGCGTGCCCTGCTCCTGATGTGCCACGATGTTGTCTCCTGTGTCCTGCGGTTGGTTCTGGACGCCACGCCTCGTTTTTCGCCTGCTCTGGTCAGAGCAGGCGAAATATGCCGAGGCCTCACAGCCGACGCTTGTGACGCCGGTGTCGTGTCTTGCTGGGATTAGGTATTGTTGAAGTGGCGATGAACGGGTTGTATGCGCGTCAAACTATCAGCGTGCCCCGCTCGATCTGATCGCGTTCGAGCGACTCGAACAGCGCCTTGAAATTGCCTTCCCCGAAACCTTCATCGCCCTTGCGCTGGATGAATTCGAAAAACACGGGGCCAAGCAGCGGTTTGGAAAAGATCTGCAGCAGCAGGCGCGGCGAGCCGTCCGCCGTCGTTCCATCGAGAAGAATGCCGCGCGACTGCAATTGGCCAACGGGTTGATCATGGCCCGGCAAACGCGTTTCGAGCGCATCGTAGTAGTAGCTGTTCGGCCCGGTCATCAGCGGCACGCCTGCCATCTGCAGGTTGTCGATCACCGTGATCAGATCGTCGGTCAGGAACGCGATGTGTTGAATACCCTCGCCGTTGAAGGCCATCAGGAATTCTTCGATCTGGCCGCTGCCCTTGCCGGATTCCTCGTTCAATGGAATGCGGATCTTGCCGTCCGGCGCCGTCATCGCCTTCGACGTGAGCCCCGTGTATTCGCCTTCGATGTCGAAGTAGCGTAGCTCCCGGAAGTTGAACAGCGTCTCGTAGAAGTTGGCCCAATACGTCATGCGCCCGCGATAGACGTTGTGCGTCAGGTGATCGACGAGGCGCAAGCCATGACCGGCCGGCCGGCGCTCGACACCTTCGATGAACTCGAAATCGATGTCGTAGATCGACTTGCCGTCTTCGAAGCGGTCGATCAGATAAAGCGGTGCGCCGCCAATGCCTTTGATTGCCGGCAATCGCAACTCCATCGGACCGGTAGCGATTTCGATCGGCTGAGCGCCCAGCGACAGCGCACGGGCGTAGGCCTTGTGCGAATCCTTCACGCGAAACGCCATGCCGCACGCACTCGGGCCATGCTCGGCGGCAAAGTAAGCGGCCTGACTATTGCGCTCACGATTGACGATAAAGTTGATTTCGCCCTGGCGGTAAAGCAGCACGTCCTTCGAACGGTGGCGAGCCACCAGTGTGAAGCCCATCTGCTCGAACAGCGGTTCGAGGACGTTGGGCACGGGCGAAGCAAATTCAACGAATTCGAAGCCCATCAGTTGCATTGGATTGTCAAACAGGTCGGCCATGATCTCTCGGGTTCAGCGAATGGTGAATGATTGATAGCGAGCGACTAGCACTGAGTGTGATGCGGAGGCATGTTATAGAAATGAAAGTAAATTTTCTCTGTTCGTCTAGCAGGCAGCGTCTTCTCGCCACCTGCGCATCTGAGCATTTCTCAACGTACATGCTCGTGTCGCAGCGACATCTGGAATCAGTTTAATTTTTTATCGATGCAATAGGATTTCGTAGCGGACGCAGACAAACCCTGATTTGTGCATTAACATTTCATTTCACTGCGGAACAAGGAAATAACAGTGCATACAATCGACATAGACCGAATCGACGTGCGTTTGCTGGAGATTCTTCAGTCGCGAGGGCGCATCTCCAATCTCGAGCTGGCGGAGGCGATCAAGCTGTCGCCCGCGCAAACGCTGAGGCGTCATCGCCGGCTCGAGGAAATGGGCGTGATCAAGTGCTACGAGACGCGGCTCGATGCGCAACTGCTGGGCTTCGGCGTAGTGGCTTTCATCCAGGTGACGATGGAGCGAGGCCATGTGCGCGACCTGTCGAAGTTCAAGCGAATGATCTCGGAACTCACCCAGGTTCAGGAATGCTTCGTCGTGACGGGTGATATCGATTACATGCTCAAGGTCGTCGCGCACGACCTCAAGGCGCTGTCGGAGTTTCTGCTCGATACGCTGATGCGCATTCCGGGTGTGAGCGGAGTCAAGTCGAGCGTTTGCCTCGATGAAATCAAATGTACGGGCGCGGTCCCGTTGGCGGCCTAGTGAATCGACTCGGAGACCGTACTGACGATCAGCGAAAACAAGCGGTCCATTTCCCCTTCGATCTCGCTGCCGCTGAACGGATCGCGATTGGCGCCGAACACCTCGTCCAGTTCCATCCAGTCGTCCGCAGTCAGATATCGCAACGCAGCCGGCAAAATCACTTCCTCTTCCAGCCGCCTGTGCTGGCTGTAAAACGCCGCGTATTGAACCTCCGCGGCAATGCAGAGCGCAGAACTAGTGCACTCTGCCGACCGACCTCAACATCGAGCGTCCTTGAGCAGTCAGATGCCCTCGCGCGTACCCAGACGCGAGCTTTTCCAGAAATACGAGTTGATGTTCACACAGCGCGTCGAGATCGCCGGGATCGAAATTTTCCGGACGCGGGTTTGTTTCGAGAAGCATGAGCGTTGCGATCTCATGTGGGCTGAGCATCATCGTCTCCTTGGCTCTGACGTTCCATGCAACATGGTCCTGTCTTGAAGGATAGATGCTCACCAAAACGTGTCGACGTGCATTTTGTCGCACACCTCGGCGCCAGAATGCGGCGTCTCCGCGCAGGTCGAAGCCTCAGCATGCCGCCAGGGTTCGTGCAGGATGTGCCGCCGCGATAGAACCCAACCGCCCCGCAACCCGTTCTATAGCCGCGATATGACTGAGTGCCGCACGGTACGTCTCGTCGATACTGCGCTCTCCATCCAGAGCGACCACGCCGTTGGCCTCGAACACGGCGCGATAAGCCGCCACCTGGCGCGTCAGAAAGCTCATCGGCGGCGGCTGGTCTTTCTCGTCGTTCCTTGACCGCACGCGGCGGTGTGAAGTCGCGCCGCAAACGTTCAGACCAAAGGCGACGTCGGGACGCAGCACATGGCCAGCGATGCTGCGGAGCACCGGCGCGGTCTCAGCGGGATCGGCGCGCGTGCCGATCTCGGCCTGAGAGGTGAACACATAGCGGTCGCAAAAGACCACGTCGCCTCGTTCCAGTGCCGGTATGACCGTGTCGGTCAGATGTTGGAGGAGGTCTCCCATGATGGACAGCAGAATGCCCAGCATGTCGACGCGGCGTACGCTTGCGTCGGGCCCCAGGCTGGTTTTGGAGGTATGCCAGTGGCTGTCGACCATATCCCGGAACACCGCGTCTTTGCGGATGCGACTGGTCGGCGTAAACGTCGTCACGCAATTGAGCCCGGCACGCGTGCACGCGCTTTCGAGCTTTTCCATCAGTGAAGACTTCCCAGCTCCATCCACACCGCACAACGTGACTAGCACGCCCGGATAAGCATGGGTTTTGAGCTCGAGCGTTTCGAACACAGCATTCGACATGAAATCACCTCAGACCATAACTTCGCGACACTCCGCGAGCATCTCGTCACGGGCATCGATCGGTGCGAGGACCGCGGTGAAGTGCTTGAGCATCGGCGGCGCCGAGACGATGCGCATTCCGCGGATCGCATCGCGTCGTTGATAGACGCGGACCAACGCGGCCGCAACCGCCGCGAGATGGCTATCAGTGTAGACACGGCGGGGAATGGCGAGCCGCAGCAATTCCAGCCTCGGAGCGCTGAGCGCGCCCGTCGATGGATCTTCTTTCAGGAACGCCAACGAGCCCAGACCGACGGCGCGCACGCCGCCCTCCAGATAAAGCTCGGCAGCCAGCGCCTCGGCTGGAAACTCCGAGCGCGGCACGTGCGGCAGGAAGGCGGCCGCATCGACATACACCGCGTGTCCGCCGGTGGGCCTCAGGATCGGAACCCCGCCGGCAAGCAGTGTGTCGCCTAGCCGTTCGACCTGACCCACGCGGTGTTGCAGGTATCTGTCGTCGACCATCTCGCGCAGACCGATCGCGAGCGCTTCGAGATCGCGGCCTGCCATCCCTCCGTAGGTGACGAAGCCTTCGTGCAGCACGAGCAGCGGCACGACCTGGTCGTAGAGCGCGCGCGACCGTGTCGCGAGCAAGCCGCCGATATTGACCAGCGCATCCTTTTTGCAACTGAACGTGCAGCCCTCGGCATAGGAAAACTGCTCCTTCAGAATTTCCGCCACCGACCGGTTCGCATAGCCGCTCTCACGCTGCTGGATGAAGTAAGCATTCTCCGCGCAGCGCGCCGCGTCGAAGTACACGGAAATCGCAAACTCATCGGCCAACGCTTTCACCGCGCGCAGGTTCGCCATCGATACCGGCTGGCCGCCGCCCGCGTTGTTTGTCAGCGAGACCATGATCAACGGCACGTTGCCGCGCCCTTCGCTCTCGATCACGTTGCGCAGCTTCTGCACATCCACGTCGCCCTTGAATGGATGCTCGACAGCGGGTTGGTAGCCGATTTCGGCGACGCACGATATCGCGGTCCCGCCGGCAATCGATACGTGCGCCTCGGTCGAATCGAACGGAGCGTTGAACGGCACCACCTGGCCCGGGCGCACGAGGGTCCGGAACAGGAAGTGCTCGGCCGGGCGCCCCTGGTGGGTCGGCAACACGTATTCGAAGCCGAGCATGTCCCGCACGGACTGCGTCAGCTTCGTAAAGCTGCGGGAGCCGGCATACGACTCGTCGCCGGTCATGATGCCTGCCCACTGGTTCGCGCTCATCGCGGTAGTGCCGCTGTCCGTCATCAGATCGATATAGACGTCGTCGGCTTCGAGGCGAAACACGTTGTACCCGGCAGCGGCAAGCCGCGCCTGCCGTTGCTCGCGGTCGATCAGCCTGATCGGCTCGACCATCTTGATCCTGTACGGCTCAGGCTGGCTGTTTTCTGGAAGCATGCACTCCTCCTGCGTTGAAAAAATGCGCGGGCCAGCGGATGACTGGCCGCTTCGGGCATCACATACCGCGTCAGGCGCTTTGCTCGATCGGCAAAATCTCGATCGGCGTCCAGTCCGGATCGCCGCCGTCCGCGGACGTGCGGTGACAAGCGCGCGCGTTATGGGCCGCCTCGAAGCGTTTCTCGATCCGGTTCAGGATCGACCAATACGCGCCGCGCTCGCCTTGCGCGATCGCTTCGACCAGCGCGTCGTTCGCGTTGTAGTTGAACAGGCTCGCATTGGTCCCGAAGAACCGCCGGTCATTGCCGATCAGATCGGCAATGAATTGCTGCGGGTCCGGGCCCAATGCGGTCGGCAGATAAAACACCGGATGCAGAAGATCGTCGTTGCCTTCGATATGGCCGTGCAGATTCGGATTGCCGGCATGGAGGCCTTCGCGGCGGATCATCTGTTCGAGCTCGGTGCCCGGGAAGATTCTCAGTCCGACGGTGACCGAAACGCGCTCCGGATCGACCCGCTTGATGAACTCGATCGTCTCGCGCGCGGTCTCCTGCGTCTCGCCGGGCGCGCCGAACAGCAGTTCGATGATGTGCTCGAGGCCGTGGCGCTTCGCGGTATTGACAGCATGTTCGATGTCGGATGCGCTAAAGGTGCGGCGCAGTATCTTCAGCATCGTTGCGCTAGCGGTGTCGACGCCGAAGTTCATGCCCACGCAACCGGCTGCTTTCATCGCGGCCGCGAGTTCATCGGGAAACGGCCGCGGCATACCGTACGCATACCACTGGATTTTGCCGGCGAGCCCGTGCCGGATGATGGCCGCGCACAGAGCCATCGGATGCGCGACGCTCAGATTGAATTCCGAGTCGTTGATATGAAAGACGTTGACCCCGCGCTCCTCGAGCGATGCCATCTCGGCGACGACATCATCGGGCTCGCGCATGCGCACCGAACGGCCTTTGATCTGCGGCTCGACACAATAGATGCAGGAGCGATTGCAGCCGCGTTTCGTTTCGATGCCGATTTGGCCGCCTTTGGCGAAATAGTGCGGGTTGTTCACCAGTTCGCGTTTGTGAGGCCCTATGCTGGCCAGTGGTCCGCATGTGTTGGGCGCGAGCGGCGTAGCGTGCACACCGGCCGTATCGCGGTAGACCACGCCGGGTATGTGCGTAAAACTCCTACCTTCTTCGAGGCAGGTCAGCAACTCGGGAAAGCTGAATTCGCCTTCCCGGACGATGCCGAAGTCCGCGTCGAGGTAAGCAAGCAATTTCTCCGGCATCACCGAGTAGCCCGCGCCGCCCATCACGATCGGGACCGCGCGCGCACGCCGAAGCATCGCGACGATGTCCCTGATGCGGTCGAGAAAGCTGTAGCCGCTGGAGAAATAGACGTCGTCGGTATTTCGCAGCGTCACCCCCCAGTAATCCGGCGCGGTGGTGCGGCAGTGCTCGGCAATAGCCGCCTCGCAATCGTCGGAGAAGCACAGGTCGAGCAAGTTGAGCTCGAACCCTGCTCGCTCCATCGGCGCCGACAGATAGTCGAAGGCAATCGGCGCAATCGCCGGCTTGATCTGGTTCGTGTTGACGAAGGTGACGCGCTTGGCCATGTTCGATCAGTCTCAGTGGAAAGTTTCGCGAGGGTTCACAGGCATGCGGCTAGACGGCGACGTCGATCGACATCTTCTGGCCCGCGCGGGCCACCGTCATCTCGCTCATGAATTCACTGAACCGATGCAGCATCACCGTCGCGAGGTGCTTCGCCTTTTCCTCGCAGTCGGAGAACGCATAGAAGCCCGGACCCGCGCTGCTCATCCCCGCGTACACCGCGCCCTCGCGTTGCATCGTCTCGTCGAACTCACGCATCACGTCGGTCCGGAAGATGCCTTCGAGCACCTTCATGTTGCTCATGCTGTTGAGTTCCCAGCCGTGCTTCAGAAACGCGAACAGGTCATTGCGATGCAGTGCCGGCCTCAGTTTCTGTTCGATGAAGTTGCGCCACGCGACGCCATAGCGCTTCTGCCACTCGACGAAATGCGTCGGCACGAAGCCCGCCTCGGTGGTGCCGGACATGTCCGCGCCTTCGCCATGCGCACGCAGCGCTTCGGTCGACAGCGTGTCGTAGTTGCCAACGGCCGTGGTCACCCACAGGTTTTCCGAACTCAGGTTGCCGAGGAAACGACCGTTGCCGTGCTTCTCGTCGACCCAGACCAGCCCGCCGAAGAACAGGCACGCTTCGCCGACGCCGGTCTCGAGGCCGAAATACACATGCTCGTCATCCTTCGCGGTCTCGACGTAGTTGCGGGTAATCATTTCCCACATGTCGTGCGGCGAAAACGGTGAGCCGAACAACGCGTTCAAGCCGGCGAGCGTCGCGGTGTTGAACGACACGTTCGAGCCGAATCCGCTGTGCTGATGCTGAATGCTGCGCAGCCGATCCACACGGATGTCGTCGCGTGCGTAGCCGACCGTTCGCTTGAACAACTCGAGCATGTGCCGCCCGCTCGGCACGTCGCAGCCGCCTTCGCCGTTGTTCGTCTTCGTGACGGTGATCCGGTGTCCGACCGTGCTCGTCGATACGCCGAGTCCGCCGCCCCCGAAGCCGGGCATCATTTGCATGAAGTCGAATACGGCGAAGTGAAGGCGCCCTGGCACCGAGACTTCGGCACGATCGTAGCTCGGCACCGCGTCGCGCTCCCAGTGCGGCAGCACAGTCAGATTCGCCCCCGGCAGGAACTGCCCCGCTTTCGCCTTCCAGGCCTGATTCATTGCTCTACCTCCGTCCTCGTGAGTTCTACGAATTTCACAGCGCACCGTCCGTGTTCGCGCTGCTAGTGCACTGTTCGTGCCAGGCGTTCTTTTGCTGCGCGAACTGAGTCCCCGTCAGATGCAATGACGCAAGCAGGCAGCCAGATTTCAAAAGGCGGGGCGATACATCCGCACGTATAGATGTTTGGACGTTGACACGTGAACCGGGCCGGTATCAGACGTCCCGCAGTCGAGCGGCAACCAACAGACGCCCTTCACATGTTGGCCCGGCACCGACATTCGGCAGGCTGCGGGGGGCTCCGCCTGAAAGTGCGTCGGCAAATCGCAGACACCGCTTCAATCCGCGCGATAGCCGCGCCGCCTTTTCAGATCTGGGCACTTCGTTCCGTTCTTGCATGGGATGAGGACGACTTGCGTGGTGCCAACGGATGACTGGCATGAACCCTGCAAAAAGCGTCCGCAAGAAGTGGCGCCAGTCGATTGCCACTCGTGACCCGCCTCTTGATCTTTGCCGGGAGCCGCAGATGACAGCAAGCTTGAAGGACGACGCGCTGGCGCGACGCCATATCGATTGGCCGCGCGCGTTGCGAGCGATCAAGGCGTTGAGGGAGAACGTAGACGACATTCAGCACGCGTACGAAGTGATGATCGCGCTCGACGGCGGTCAGATGGAGACGATGTACCAGCGATTCCTGAGCGAGCCGGGCGCCGGCGCGCTGATTTCCGAGCAGCCGTCACTGCTCGGCACGCTCGCAGATACCGACACGCTGCTGCGCTTGCCGCCTGGCTCGTTCGGCCGCGCCTACATGGCGATGATGGAGCGCAGCGGCTACAGCGCCGATGGTCTGCTGCAAGCGAGCCGGCTGGCCGCCGGCCTCGAAGAAATCCTCCCGGGCCCGGACCGTCAGTGGTTCATCGAGCGCAGCGGCTGCATTCACGATCTGCTGCATGTGTTGACGGGCTACGGCCAGGACTGGGCCGGCGAGACCTCGCTTCTCGCGTTCGACTGCGGCCTCGAACCGATGCGTGCGCGCATCGTCGGTCTGCTCGGCACCGCGCTGACCGCGCCGTGGTGGCCGAACTTCTGGGTCCATCGTTTTCTGCGCCGCGCGTGGCTGCGTGGCAAGCGCGCGCGCATTCCCCTCTCATACCGCTGGGAAGAAGCGTTGGAGCGGCCGCTCGCACTCGTCCGCCTGCAACTGGCGATCGAGCCGGTCGCGCTCGCGCATCCCCAAGGCATCCTGGCCGGTGGCCAGACTCTGCCGTGGCGCTACGCCGCGCCGAGCAACGCGTGAACGGAAAGGAACCCAGCATGGCCAGCACACCGAAAAATGCGTCGATGCGCAACACCGTATTCGGCATCGTACGCACGCAGTTACTGCGCGTCTGCCGCGAGCATCAGCGCGACTTCGACGCCGAGATTCACCTCGAGAGTTCGCTGATCGCCGATCTCGGTCTCGACTCGCTATCGCTCGTCGAAGCGGTGGTCGCAGTCGAGCAGGCGTTCGGCATCGAGCGCCTGCCGCTAGAAGCGTTGAACGAAGAACACGCGGAAACGTACTTCACGGTCGGCTCGCTCGTGGACCTGTGCATCCGGCACGCCCCCGTCCGCCTGGACGCCAACGAGGGGATGCGTACATGAGCTCGCGCCTTTCGCTGGCCACCTCGCATGCAAGACGTGGCCGGCTTGCGGCCGCGGCAGTTGCTGTCGGCAACACGCTCGGCCGCTTGCCGCTGGCCGCCGAGGCGCTGCCGATCGCCGGCGCTTTCGTCTGCTCGCTGCTGCTCTACGGACGGATCGCCGGCGTCGCCGTTGAACCGGGCTGGCGTGTGCTCACCGGCCTCGCGTCCTTTTTCCTGCTGTTCGTCCAGCTTCGCTTCATCGACGATCTCGACGATCTCGAACGCGACTATCCCGCCGGGCACGTGCTGTTGGCGGGCCGCGAGGCACGACGCACACGTCTCGTCGCCAGCCTCGCGACAAGCGCGCTGCTGCTCGTTGCGCTGAACACCGGCATGGCGCACGCGAGAACGGCCGCAACTGCCGCCACCGCTCTCGCCTTCGCCGCGCCGTTCGTATTCAAGCGGCTGCTCCCGAGCCGCCCGCTGCTCTGCTTTCCCGCTTTCGAGGGGGCGCCCTTCGTGATCTTCATGTACGGCTATTTCTTGTGGCGCGACATGGCTGGGCGCGAATTGAGCTTCTACGTCGTGACGTGCGTAACGGGCTTGATGTGGAGCGGCTACGAATTCTGGAAGTTCTCGCGCAAGGTCGGCACCACTGCGCTGCAGCCCTATCACCTGTCGGTGCACGGAATCCGCGTCGCGCTGAATCTCCTGCTGATTCTCGCGCTCGGCATCAACGTGGCGCTGTCGCGCCTCGCAGGCCTGTCGCAAACCTATTCGATCTATGCCGCAACGCTGCCACTCGCATGGCTCGTCTGGCTCAACGCGAGTTGGCCGGGCCCTGCGAGCAGGCCGGCTCGGCCACGCTGGGCGGGCACGCGCTTCATCGTCGCCGTCGAGCTCGGACTGCTGGCCGAGATTCTCCTCAAATGACACCCAACCCTGGATGGTCACCCACGATGGATAAGCACGTTCTCGTCACCGGTGCGCGAGGTCTGTTGGGCGCCGAAGTGATCGCCCGGCTCACGGCGATGGGCTACCCGGTCGTCGCATTCCTGCGCTCCGAAGGACCGGTCGTCCGCAACGACGGCACGCCGCTCGCGGCCACCACGTACGACGGCCACCCGCCTGCAGCCGGGAGCTTCGCATGTGTGCGGGGCGACGTCGCCGAACCCCAGCTTGGGCTCGATCCACGCACCTACGAGGCACTGCGCGCGACGACGGGCGCGATCGTCCACTGTGCCGCGCTAACCAGCTTCGGTCGCAAGCCCGAAGTCTACGAGGCGATCAACTTTCGCGGCACCGAACGCATCGTCGAGTTCGCGCAGCCTCGCGACGACGCGCCGATTCCGCTGCTCTACGTGAGCACCGCCTATGTCTGCGGCGAGCGCCCCGGCGTGTTCAGCGAGGACGATCTCGACCTCGGTCAGCGTCTGGGCAATCCGTATGAGCAGAGCAAGTACCGCGCGGAGCAGTCGGTGCGGGCGGCGATGCGCAACGGTCTGCCGGCCGCCGTGCTGCGCCCGTCGATCATCGTCGGCGACTCGGCGACCGGCGTGATCCGCAAGTTCGACACGCTCTACACGGTCGTGCGCCTGACGGCCGCCGGGCTCGTGCGCACGATGCCCGGCGACTACGGCGCGACGCTGAACATCGTGCCGATCGACTGGGTCGCCGACTGCGTCGTCGAGGCGCTGGTGAATTTCCCGCTGGTGCGCGGACGCACGCTGCATCTGACTTCGGGCGCGCCGACCACGCTGCGCGAAATCAACGACGTCTGCGCGGAGTTTCCGTCGTTTCACGTGCCTCGCTATGTGCCGCGGCATGTGTTCGACGCCGCCGCGATGAAACCGCTCGAGCGGCGCTACTACGACGAGGTCGTGAAGCTGTACGAGTCGTACCTGACGCGTCAGGTGCGTTTCGCCCGCGACGCGACCGCCGCGATCCTGCCGGCCCTGCCTCGCGCGACCGGCAAAACGCTGCTGCGCAGGATCTTCCGTTATGGGATCGCGGCGGGCTACTTCGTGCCGCGTACGACTTGACGCTCAGGGAGCCTAACCATGTTGATGACCGATCCGATGCTCGCCGAGCTCTGGCAAAAAGCGCGCAACGCGTTGAGCGCCCAGTTCGAACAGCGGGCACCGTGCGCCGTCTTTCTCGAAGGCTCGATCGCCGAAGGCTTTGGCAACGAGCGCTCCGATGTCGACTTCGTCGCGATCGTCGATAGCGGGCTGGAGCCGGCCACGATGCCGTACATCCTGTTCATCGACGGCCGCCGCATCGAAGTCAGGTTGCTGAGTCCGGCGCGCCTGCGCCGCGAACTCGCGCAGGTTCGCGCAGCACTCGGCAAAGGCCGTCGCGCGGTCGCGCGGCTGTCGTGGAATCTGCTCGAACGGTGCCAGCGCTTCATCGGCGCGCTGCCGATCGACAACCCCGAGTTGATCGAAACGCTGCAAGCGGAGCTTGGCCGCGACGCGCTCTGCGAGGCGGTGGCGCTGTGGTTCGAGGATTTCGCGCGCCATACCGGCCGTTATGCGGTCGCGATGTTCGCGCTCGGCGAGCCCGACTACGCCCGCGCGTGGATCAGGACCGCCGCGTTTCATGCGGCGAAGAGTCATGTGGCGCGCGTCGGCGAGTGCTACATGAGCCCGAAATGGCTGTCGCTGCAGCTCGAACGCGCGGCTGTCGACGCCGGCCTCGCCGGCCGTCTGTGGAACCTGCTCCACGCGCCGCGCGAGCATGGCGCCGACAGCGCGTTCCTCGCGGCCGGGGTTGCGCTCCTCCGAGAGTTCGGCGTCAACGGTGTGAGCCTCGCGGCGGAGAACGTGCTGATCGGCCCGGGCAAGGACGCGACGACCTGGCAGATCGGCGAACGGGTCCATGTGCTGCGAGGCAGCGACGTCTTCGCCCTCGACGACGAAGCCGCCCAGGCGTGGCGTGCGATCACATTCGACACCCCATGCACGGCGATCGCGAGCCGTGGCGACGCGCAGGCGGCGAGCCGGCAGCGCGCGCTGATCGCCGAGTTCAGCCGGCTGGGTCTCGTCAGCCTGCGCTGGAAGGGCAGCGGAGAAATCCACGCGCGAGAGCAGGCGACCTCGACGCCGGTGTCCCGTGCGCCGCTGATCTCGATCGACGGCGCGCGCCTCGCGGCCGGCCGCGCGAGCGGTGCCCAGTTGCTGCCAATGCCCGCCGGGCGCTTCGCCGAAGCGGGCCTCGAGATGGTCTGGGCCAACATCGGCCTCGAGAATGCGCGCGAGGACGCCCAGGGCGCACTGCAGCGCGGCCAATGGAAGGTGCTCGAGTACGCGCTGCAACGGATGATGCAGACCGCCTGCATGGTCACGCTCGGCGCGCACGGCGTGACGCCGCAGTCGACGATGGAAGAAGCGACGCTCGACGCGATCCGGCTGCTGCCTCTCGATACCGCGCTGATCGACGGCATCCGCGAACTCGAACAGTGCTCGATCGGATCGGCAACCGATGCCGAGCGTTACGTCGCGCTGGCCGATGTGCTCGCGCAGCGTCTGCGCAACCTCGGCGGCGACCCGCAATTTCCGGCGAGCTTCGATACGGCGTCGGGCTGGCGCGGCACGATCCACGCCGCCTACGACTGGATCAACCTCGGCGCGCATCTGCACGCGCGTTTTCCGCAGACCGCTCACGGCGGGCGCGGTACCGCCGAGGAAGCAAGAGATCTGCTCGCTTCGTCGAGCACCTGAGCAACGGGGACCTCAATGAATTTCGACACCATTGCACGCGCACGCGGCGAATTCGAAGCGGGCGGAAGCTACGCACCGCACGAGACCGTCGACGCAAGCAGCAGCGCCGACTCAACAGCATCGCCACGCGTGATCCTCACCGCGGCAAGTCCCGCCGAAACCATCGAGCGGCTCGCCGGCAACAAGGGACGATCGCTCCATCGGCTGGCGAATCTCGGTGTAGCGGTGCCGCGCTGGGCGATCCTCGGCACCGACTGCTTTGCGGAGTTCCGCCGCGACGGCGGCCTCGATCAAACCATCGCAGCGCTGCTCAGCGACTTCACGCCCGCGAACGCCGCCGCGATCGCGAGCAAGATCCGCGAGGCCGTGCTGACGTGCGACATCAGCGCCGCGTTGCGCGCCGACATCGCACGCGCGCACGGCACGATCGGAGACGGACCGCTCGCGGTGCGTTCGTCCGGTGTCGAAGAAGACAGCGCGAGCTTCTCGTTCGCAGGCCAGTTCGACACCTTCCTCGATGTACGCGGGCTCGACTCGACGCTCGAACACGTGCGCCGGTGCTGGGCCTCCGCGTATTCCGAGCGCTCTCTGCGCTACCGGCATCAACACGGACTCGACATGGCCGGCGCCGGCATGGCCGTGATCCTGCAGCGCCTCGTTCAGGCGGACACGAGCGGCGTCGTGTTCACGATCAACCCGGCCAACGGCAACCGAGATGAGCTGGTGCTGAGCGCCGTCTACGGGCTCGGCGAAGGACTCGTGTCGGGCGCCGTCGACGCCGACACGATCACCGTGGACCGCCAGACCGGACAGCACAAGCAGGTGGTGATCGGTGAAAAACGCGAGCGTCATGACGGCCGCCACATCCGCGAGGTGCCGGCCGCGCTGCGCGATGCAGCAGCTCTCTCGAACGACGAGATCGAGCGCGTCGTGGCGGCGGCCCGCACGCTCGAAAACAGGTTCGGCGAGCCGCTCGATATCGAATGGTGTATCGCGGAACATCAGTTGTGGATTCTGCAGGCGCGCCCGGTGACCACGCCGGTCGCACCGGCCCCATCGCGGACCGGCGAATTCCAGCTGTGGGACAACTCCAACATCGTCGAGAACTATCCCGGCGTGACCACGCAGCTAACCTTCACCTTCGCGCAGCACGTCTATGCGCAGGTGTTCCGCGAGTTCTGCCGGCTGCTCGCGATTCCGCACAAGCAGCGGCGCGAGATGGACGGCTTCCTCGGCTCGACGCTCGCGTTCCTGAACGGGCGCGTGTACTACAACCTGCTGCACTGGTACAAGCTTTCCGGGCTCGCGCCGTTCCAGGACCTCGGCCGCAAGATGATGGAAGTCCAGATGGGCGTCGACGAGCCGCTCGATCTGGCGAGCTTCGCCGAGCTGATCAAACCGTACAAGGCTGGCTCGCGCGCTGGGCTCGCCTGCATCCGCGCCGTGAGCGGCGCGAAGTTCGCATGGCACTTCGCGCGTCTCGAGCGCAACGTCAAGCGCTTCCGCGCGTTCTTCTATCCGGTCTACGACGAGTTCAACGCGCCCGACTATCGTTCGCTTCCCGCCGACGCCGTCTATGCGCACTACTGCCGCTTCGAGCAGGCGCTACTGGCACGCTGGGGCATGATGATCGTGCTCGAATCGGCGATCGGTCTCAGTTACGGTGTGCTCCGGCGCCTGATCAAGCGGTGGATTCCCGATGCGCCCGACTGGCTCGAAGTGGCGGTGATCGGCGGCATGGACGACATCGAGTCGATCGAGCCGGTTCGCAGGCTGGCCGCGCTGGCCGAAGCCGTGCGGTCAAAGCCTCGGGTCGAAGCGCTGATCCGCAATACCCCGTCAAGCGAAGCGTATGCGGCGCTGCGCGAATGCGGCGCGCCTGAGGTCGTCGCCGACATCGAGCGCTACCTCGCCGACTTCGCGTACCGCAGCAACAACGAGCTGAAGCTCGAAGAACCCGATCTGCGCGAAGACCCTGGCGTGCTGTTCGATATGTTGAAGGCGTCGCTCGCGCATGGCGCCGCGACGATAGATCGCAGCGCCACCGAAGCGCGCATCGACGCGTTGGTGCGTGAGCGGCTTAATCCGCTGCAGCGCTGGATTTTTGCCCGCGCACGCGGCCGCGTGCGCGCCGCGATTCGGGCGCGTGAGACCGTGCGCTTTTGCCGTTCGCGCGCGTTCGGCGTCGCACGCCGGATGTTCCGCGCGATCGGCGAGGGTCTCGCCGCCGACGGCGTGCTGGCCACAGGCCGCGACATCTTCCATCTGCGCCTCGACGAAATCCGCGGCTGCTTCGAAGGCACCGTGTCCCACCGCGAACTGCGCCCGCTCATCGAGCAGCGCAAGCGCGACGACGCGAGCTATCGCGCGATGGACGACCTGCCGCCACGCTTCGTCACGCATGGGCCGGTTGCTGCGTGGCTCAGCAAGCCGGCGAACCTCGCGGCGCTGCACGCGGCGCCTGCCCATGCGGCCGGCGCCACCCTGCGCGGCACACCCTGCTCGCCGGGCTTCGCCGAAGGATGCGCGAAGGTCGTGCGCGAAGCGAACGAATTCGACGGCGGCATCCTCGTCACCTATCGGACCGACCCCGGCTGGGTCCCGGTATTCGCGTCGGCGACCGGCCTGCTGATCGAGCGCGGCAGTCCGCTGACCCATGCCGCGATCGTCGCACGCGAAATCGGCATCCCGACCGTCGTGCAGATTCCCGGCCTCACCACGCGCGTGCAGTCAGGCATGCAGCTCAAGGTCGATGGCCATAGCGGCGTGATCGAACTGCCCGAGCCGACCTGAAACGAATCCCCACCCCCTGACTGACCATGCAACCGCCTCTGAAGGAAACTGCCATGTACCGCCTGCTCAACGATCGTCGCGACCTGCCGCATCTGTGGCTCTACATCGAGTGCGCGCTGATATTCATCCCCGCCGCGGCCGTGCTGTATTGGCTCGGCCACTTCCCCTGGTGGGCGGGCGTGGCCTATGTGATCGTCTGGAACATGTTCGGCGACCGCTTCACGATGAGCTACCACTGCACGCTGCATCGGCGGCTCTTCAGGAAGAAGTACCGTGCGCTCGAAATCCTGCTCGACTGGGTGCTGTGCCCGTTCTTCGGCCAGACGCCGGGCACGTTCTATGTCCATCACATGGGCATGCATCACATCGACGACAACCTGCCACGCGACCTGAGCTCGACGATGCGCTTTCAGCGCGATAGCGTCATCGGCTTTCTGCACTACTACCTGCGCTTCGCCGCGCTGGTGCCGGTCGAGCTCAGCGTCTATCTGTGGCGCTCGCGCAATACGAGGCTGATCCGGCAACTGCTCGTCGGTGAGATCGCGTTCTACGCAGCGATTGGCGCGGCCGCGTACTGGAACCTGCGGGCGACGCTCGTCGTGTTCGTGTTTCCGTTCGTGTTCGTGCGGCTGATGATGATGATCGGCAACTGGGTCCAGCACGCGTTCATCGACCCCGATCATCCGGACAACCCGTACAGGAACAGCACCAATACGATCGACTCGCGTTTCAATGCGCGCGTCTTCAACGCCGGTTATCACATCTACCACCACGTCCGCAAAGGCACGCACTTCAGCGAGCTCACGAAGGAGTTCGCCGCGAACCTGGAGAAGTACGGTCAGGAGGACGCGGTCGTGTTCGATCGCATCGACATCGCGCAGATCTGGCTGCTGCTCGTCACGCGCCAGCACCGCAAGCTCGCCAGGCATTTCGTGCGCTTGCCGGGGGCGCCGGCGCGCAGCGACGACGAGGTGATCGCGCTCTTGCGTCGCCGTCTGCAGCCCATCCGCGACTGGTCGCCCGCTGCTTCGCTCGATCACGGAATCTCGACCAAGTAAGCGGGGAGCCGTCACCATGAACCTGACGCTAGTCGATGCCGTTTCAGCGCTGCCGCGCGGCGACGCACGAGGCCTTCGCTTTGTCTCCTCGCACGGCGACGAGCACTACTATCCGTACGACGCGCTCGAGCGCGAGGCACGCAAGCGTGCGCAAAAGCTCGTCGCACTGGGCCTGAACAAGGGCGACCGTATCGCACTCGTGATCCTCGACCCGGAAGCGTTCATCCTGAGCTTTCTCGGCGCATCGTTCGCCGGTCTGGTGCCGGTCCCGATCTTTCCGCGCGGAAGCCTGAACTTCAGAACCCGCGAACGTTACGCCGAAACCGTCAGTCACATCGTGCGCTCGGCAGGCGCGCGGATGCTACTCACGTCGAACTCGACACGCGAGACCATCGAGGACGTGCTGGCCGCCGACACCGGCCTCGAACGCATCGTGACCGTCGAAGCGCTGCTCGAGAGCGAGCCGCCCGCGTGCGATTTGCCCACGCTGCATCCCGATGATCTGTGCTTTCTGCAATACACGTCGGGCAGCACGTCGCTGCCGAAAGGCGTGATGGTCACGCATCGCAATCTGATCGCGAATGCGACAGCGTTCCTCGGACCGCGCGGCATCGATCTGCACGAGCAGGACGTCTATGTCAGCTGGCTGCCGCTGCACCACGACATGGGACTCATCAGCGTACTCGGCGCGCTGATCTGCGACTTGCCGAGCGTGCTGCTCTCAACCGAAGCATTCGTGCGCCGGCCCGGCCTGTGGATGGAGGCGATCACGAAGTACCGCGGCACGATCAGCTTCGCGCCGAACTTCGCGTATGCGCTCGCCGCGCGCCGCACCCGCGACCAGGACCTCGAAGGCCTGGACCTGAGTCGGCTGCGCGTGGCCGGCTGCGGCGCCGAGCCGATCAATGCGCAAGCGCTACGCCAGTTCTCCGCGCGCTTCGAGCCGGCCGGTTTTCGCGCTGAAGCGCTGCTGCCGTGCTACGGGATGGCCGAAGCAACGCTCGCGATCACGTTTCACGACCACGGCCAGCCGATCGTCACCGACGTCGTCTATGCGGCCCCGCTGGGGCTCGGTCGGGCGATACCGGCCGCGCGTGATACCGGCTTGCGCACGATCGAACTGGTCGGCTGCGGCCATTGCTTTCCCGGACATGAGCTTCGGATCGTCGATGAATCCGGGCGTGCGTTGCCCGAACGCTGCGTCGGCGAGATCGTCACGCGCGGGCCCAGCATCACCGTGGGCTATTACGGGCTGGCCGACGCGAGCGCCGGCGCGTACCGCGACGGCTGGCTGCAGACCGGCGATCTCGGCTACGTCGCCGGCGATCAGCTCTATATCTGCGGCCGCAGCAAGGACCTGATCGTGATTCACGGCTCGAACCTCTATCCGCAGGACATCGAATGGGCGGTGGCCGAGTTGCCGAGCGTGCAAAGCCGCGGCGTCATCGCGTTCAGCGTGATGCGCGACGGCGACGAGACGCTGGTCGTCTGCGCCGAGGGCAAGCCCGCCGAGGCCACGGCGCTGCGCCGGGCGATCGCGCAGAAGGTCGCCGAATGCGCGGGCCTGCAGGTCGGCCACGTCGCGATCGTGCAGGCGGGCAGCTTGCCGCGGACTTCGAGCGGCAAGGTGCAGCGCCGCCGGACCAAGGCCCAGTTCGAAGCCGGCGAGTTGGAGGAACACTCGTGAGCATGCGCTGGCGCGAGATCATGCTGACGGTGTCGGGCGCACTCGCGCTCGCCGCCTGTCACGCGAAAGAAGCCGAGGTGACGCTGCCGCGCCCGGTCATCGCGGTGGTCGTGCATCGGGACAGCAAGCCCGTGCTCGCGACGCTGCCGGGCGAAGTCAACGCACGCTATGCGACGCCGCTGTCGTTTCGCATCGCCGGCAAGCTGATCGAGCGGAAGGTGCGGCTCGGCGATACGGTCACGGCCGGTCAGGTGCTCGCGCGGCTCGATGCCGACGACGCGCAGCGCAGCCTCGCGAGCGCGCAGGCCCAATTGATGGCGGCGCAGCATCGGCTCACCTTCGCCGAGCAGCAACTCGACCGCGACCGGGCGCAGGCGCAGGAACAGCTGATCTCGACGGCGCAGCTCGAACAGACCCAGGATGCGTATGTGGCCGCCGCCGCGCAGCGCGATCAGGCGGTACAGCAGTTCGCGCTGCTGAAGAATCAGACGCAATACACGGTCCTCACCGCGGACCATGCCGGCGTCGTCACCGCCGAAGACGCCGATACCGGGCAGAACGTCGCGGCGGGACAGCCGGTCTACCACCTCGCGTGGTCCGGCGAGGTCGATATCCTCTGCGACGTGCCCGAGAGCCTGCTGAACGCGCTCGCGGTCGGCAGCGCGGCCAGCGTGTCGCTGCCGGCCGTCACGGACCGACGCTTCACCGCGCACGTCCGGGAGCTGTCGCCGGCAGCAGACCCCGGCAGCCGCACCTATCGCGCGAAGCTGACGCTCGATGCGCCAGGCCCCGAGGTCCGCCTCGGCATGACGGCCACCATCACCTTCGCCGACGCGTCCGGCGAGGCGCAAGCGGACGACCCGATCACGCTGCCCGCCAGCGCGCTCTTTCACGACGGCAACGCGCCGGCCGTCTGGGTCGTGCGCCCCGGCGACGAGGCGCTGGAACTGCGCCGGGTCCAGGTGGGCCGCTATGACGACCGCACGATCTCGGTCGCGCGAGGCCTCACCGACGGCGAGCGCGTCGTGCTGCAAGGCGTGCATACCGTCAGCGCCGGCGAAACCGTGCGCGCGGTCGCGCCGTTGCATCCCGAGGACTTCGCATCATGAGAGCGCTGTTCGGCCAGGGCCCCGACGGAGCGGGCGGACCGGGTGAACCGGGCGGACCGCGACGCCCAGCACCGGACGATTCCGGCCGCTTCAATCTGTCCGCGTGGGCGATCCGCAACCAGGCGCTCGTCTTCTTCGCCGTCGTGCTCGCGACGCTGTTCGGCGTGCTCGCCTATTCCCGGCTCGGCCAATCCGAGGACCCGCCGTTCACGTTCCGCGCGATGGTGATCCGCACCTTCTGGCCCGGCGCGACCGCGCGCCAGGTCGAGGAGCAGGTGACCGACCGGATCGGCCGCAAGCTGCAGGAGACGCCGCATCTCGACTATCTGCGCAGCTACTCGCGTCCCGGCGAATCGCTGATCGTCTTCACGATGAAAGACTCCGCGCCGGTGCGCGAGGTGCGCGACACGTGGTACGAGGTGCGCAAGAAAATCGGCGACATCGCGGATACGCTGCCGCCCGGCGTGCGAGGACCGTACTTCGACGACGAATTCGGCGACGTCTACACGAACATCTATACGCTCGCCGGCGACGGCTTCTCGCCGGCCCAATTGCACGACTATGCGGACGAACTGCGCGGCGTGCTGCTGCGTGTGCCGGGTGTCGCGAAAGTCGATTATTTCGGCGACCCCGACGAGCACATCACGATCGAGATTGCCAACGCGCAATTGACGCGCCTCAGCATCACGCCGCAACAGCTCGCGCGAGCGATCAACGCGCAAAACGCGGTTACGCCGAGCGGCACGCTCACAACCGCGTTCGACCGCGTGTTCGTGCGTCCGAGCGGCCAGTTCACCGACCTGAAGGCGATGAGCGACACGCTGATCGACATCAATCACCGCCTCGTTCGTCTCGGCGACATTGCGACGATCAAGCGCGGTTACGACGATCCGCCGGTCTCGCAGGTTCGCACCAACGGCCGCCCGGTGCTCGCCATCGGCATCACGATGCAGACTGGCGGCGATGTGATTCAGCTCGGCAAGCTGCTCGACGCGAAGACGGCCGAATTGCGCGCGCGTCTGCCCGCGGGGCTCGAACTCGTCCAGGTGTCGAGCATGCCGCACGCGGTCTCGCATTCGGTCAACGGCTTTCTGCGCGCCGCCGCCGAAGCGATCGTGATCGTGCTGGCCGTGAGCCTCATCTCACTGGGCTGGCGCGCCGGCGTGGTGGTGGCGATCTCGATCCCGGTCGTGCTCGCGGTCACTGCGCTATGCATGAACGGGTTCGACATCGGCCTGCACAAGATCTCGCTCGGCACGCTGGTCCTCGCACTGGGGCTGCTCGTCGACGATGCGATCATCGCGGTCGAGATGATGGCCGTGAAGCTCGAACAGGGTTGGGGCCGCGCGAGGGCCGCGGCGTTCGCCTACAGCAGCACCGCGTTTCCGATGCTGACGGGAACCCTGGTCACGGTGGCGGGATTCCTGCCGATCGCGCTGGCGAAATCGGCCACCGGCGAATACACGCGCTCGATCTTTCAGGTGTCCGCGATTGCGCTGGTTGCTTCGTGGTTCGCGGCGGTCGTGCTGATTCCGTTGCTCGGCTATCACCTGCTGCCCGAACGCAAGGACAGCGCGCGCGAGACGCCGCCCCGGCGCGCGCTTCGCAAGCTGCGCCGGCGCGACGACGCGCAGACGCGCCGCGCCCCGCTGGCGGCGCCGCGCGCCACCCGCTTTCATGACCGCTTGCGCGACTGCATCGCGTGGTGCGTGAAGCGCCGCCTCGTCGTGATTGGCGTCACGGCTGCGCTGTTCGTCGTCGCGCTGGCCGGCTTCGCGCTCGTGCCGCAACAGTTCTTCCCGAGCTCCGAGCGGCCCGAACTGCTCGTCGACCTGCGGCTGCCCGAAGGCGCGTCGTTCGAAGCGACGCTGCGCGAAGCCGCGCACCTCGAAAAGACGCTAGCGGGCCGGCCCGAGATCGATCATCTGGTCGATTTCGTCGGCGCGGGCGCGCCGCGCTTCTATCTGCCGCTCGACGTCCAGATGCAGCAGCCGAACTTCGCGCAGCTCGTGATCACCGCCAGGTCCGTCGACGAGCGCGCGAAGCTCGAACGCTGGCTCGCGAGCACGCTGCAAAACAGCTTTCCCGCCGTGCGTGCGCGCGTTTCGCCGCTGCAGACGGGCCCCTCGGTCGGCTATCCGGTGCAGTTTCGCGTCAGCGGAAACGACCTCGCCACCGTGCGGGAAATCGCGGAAAAAGTCGCGGCAACCATGAAGGCCGATGCCCGCACGACGGGTGTGCATTTCGACTGGGACGAACCCGGCGAACGCTCGGTGCGCTTCGAGATCGACCAGCAGAAGGCGCGCGAGCTCGGTGTCACGTCGGAAGACGTGGCGAGCTTCCTCGCGATGACGCTGTCGGGCTATACGTTCACGCAGTACCGGGTGCGCGACCGGTTGATCAGCGTCGAGCTGCGCGCGCCGCAGCGTGAGCGGGTCGATCCCGCCGAGATCGTGAACCTCGCGATGCCGACGCCGAACGGCCCGGTTCCGCTCGGCACGCTCGCGCATCTGCACAACGAGCTCGAATACGGGGTGATCTGGGACCGCGACCGTCAACCGACGATCACGGTCCAGGCCGACGTGCGCGGCAACGCGCTGGACCTCGACGTGACCCAGGCGATCGATCGGACGCTTGCGCCGCTACGCGCGTCGTTGCCGATCGGCTACCGGATCGAGACCGGCGGCGCGGGCGAGATCAGCGGCAAGGCGCAGGCGTCGGTGATCGCGCAGTTGCCGCTGATGCTCGTCGTGGTGCTCACGCTGCTGATGATTCAACTGCGCAGCTTCGCGCGCGTGCTGATGGTCGTGCTCACCGCGCCGCTCGGGCTGATTGGCGTGGTCGCCGCACTGCTGCTGTTCGGCAAGCCGTTCGGCTTCGTCGCGATGCTCGGCGTCATTGCGATGTCCGGAATCATCATGCGCAATTCGGTGATTCTCGTCGATCAGATCGAACGCAATATCGCCGCGGGCCAGGGGCGCTTCGACGCGATCGTGGGCGCCGCGGTCCGGCGCTTCCGCCCGATCATGCTGACCGCCGCAGCCGCCGTGCTCGCGCTGATCCCGCTGCTGCAATCGGCCTTCTTCGGGCCGATGGCGACCGCACTGATGGGCGGCATCACGGGCGCGACCGTGCTGACGCTGTTCTTCGTTCCCGCGCTCTACGCGACCGCGTTCAAGGTGCGGCACTTCGAACGCGGTGTGCGAACCGCGTCTCCGACGATCGAATACACGTGGAGCTGATCGTGCGCACAGACTGCAACTCCGTCGACGGGCCGGCGAGC
This sequence comes from Burkholderia sp. JPY481, assembly GCF_038900515.1. Classification (NCBI taxonomy): domain Bacteria; kingdom Pseudomonadati; phylum Pseudomonadota; class Betaproteobacteria; order Burkholderiales; family Burkholderiaceae; genus Burkholderia; species Burkholderia sp. JPY481. Next base: position 228,793 of record NZ_JAYMRT010000006.1, on the reverse strand, counting down.
GCGCCGCATTTCACTGGCGCGCCGCGCCGAGCGCGGGCCGTAGCGAGCCATGGCTGGCGCGCGGCGTTCGGCGCGGCCGCTGCGATCGCGCTTGGCGCATGCTCGTTCGGTCCGAGCGGCGAGCCGCCGGCGATGCCCTCGCCCGCCCATTACGGCGTCGAGCCGCAGCCCGCGCAAACGGTCGAGGCGCTCGGTGTCGCGCAGCGCTTCACCCCCGCCGCGCAGCCGGTACCGCAATGGTGGCGCCTGTTCGGATCGACGGCGTTGAATGATCTCGTCGAAGAAGGCCTGCGCAACAGCCCGACGCTCGCCGCCGCCGACAAGCACCTGGCCGCCGCGCACGAACAACTGCGCGCGCAGATCGGCGCCACGCTGCTGCCGTCGGTCGACCTGGTCGCGCAGGCCTCGCGCGGACGCGATCTCGGCATTCCGGTTCCTGGCGCGCCGAATACGCTGCTTTACAACGAGTTCATCGGCGTAGTCCAGGCGCAATACACGTTCGACCTGTTCGGCGCGGTGCGCAAGGCCAACGCGGCGCGCTCCGCGCGGGTCGACATCGACGCGTATCAACGCGAAGCCGCGCGCCGCGCGCTGGCCACCAACATCGTCACGGCGACGATCGAGGCGGCGATGCTGCGGGCCGAAATCGATGCGACCGAGCGCCTGATCGTGCTGGCGGGCGATCAGGCTCACGATACCGAACGGCATTACCAACTCGGATCGCTGACGCGCGGCGACGTGTCCACTGCGCGGCAAAGCATCGCCGCGCTCCAGGTCAGCGTGGCCGATCTGCGGCAACGGTTGACCGTGACCCGGCACGCGCTTGCGGTGCTGCTCGGCCGCACGCCCGACGCGGCGCCGCCCGAGCCCGATCTGGCGAGCCTGCATTTGCCGCGGGACGTGCCCGTCGTGCTGCCATCGGACCTGTTGCGCTCACGGCCCGATATCGCGGCCGCCGAGGCGGCGCTGAAAGCCGCCGCGGCCGATGTCGGCGTCGCCACGGCACAGCTCTTTCCGAGCCTGACGCTGAACGCCTCGATGGGACAAGGCGGGTTCAGTTGGCCGCTCGCGCTGTCGGGCGCCGGCGCGATCTGGAGCATCGCCACGACGATGTCGCAAGCGCTGTTTCATGGCGGCGCGCTCGTCGCGCAGCGGCGCGCGGCCATCGACACCTACGAAGCCGCCGTGTTCGAGTACAAGCAGACCGTGCTGGCCGCGTTCGAGAACGTCGCCGACACGCTCGCGTCGCTCGAACACGACGCGCAGGCGCTCGAAGCCGCGAGCGGCGCCGCCCGCGACGCACGCGAGACGTTCGACGATGCCACGTCGCGTCACCGGCTCGGCGCGCTGCCCGCTGCATCCGCTCGCGGCGGCGAGCAGCAGTACGAAGCAGCGAGGCTGGAAGAAATCCGCCTGGTCGGCCGGCGCCTGGCCGATACGGCGACGCTGTTTCAGGCGATGGGCGAGTTGCCGCCGGGCAACACCCAGACACCCGAGCATCTGGCCGGCAAGTGATCCGCGCGCCGCTCCCGACGGCGCGCGCTTGCGTTCAAGCCTGCGGGTTGCCGCGGAACGCCGACAAGATAAGTCAGACCGAGCGGCGAGCCCTGCACCGGCAGCGTGCCGATGTCCCACTCGAAGCTCTGCTGATCGGGGATACTCGCGACCATCTCACGCATTTCGTCGGGGTTGTAGATGCGCAGCATCGACACGATGCCGTCGAACAGACACAGCAGCGGGATCGCCGGCAGCACATAGGTGAGCGCTAGCCGCGACCAGCGAAACGGTCGGATCAGCGGAGTCAGCGCGAGCATCATCAGCGGCATCACCAGGATGAACACGATACCGAGCAGCCGGTGATCCGCACCCTCGACGACGACGATCGCGCGGCGTTTCGTCACAGCGTCGGCGAGGATCGCGCGCGCATCGTCCGGCCGAAAATGGTGGAACGAGTTGAACATCGTGCGCACGCCGTCGAATCTCGATGGCACGTTCATCGCGTCCACCGGTTCGCTCACATAGGTGACACAGTTGGTCGCCCCGGCCGAGATCCGCTCGTATGCCGCGCGATTGGGATAGAAGTCCGTCAACTGCACCATCACGCGGCCGGACAGCGCGAGCAACGGTGCAAGCGTCTGCCACGGCCCGCCGCCGCCCGAGCACAGATCGACGATCCGGTCGCTGCCGACCCGGCGCATCGCCGCGCGCAGCTTGCCCGCGATCACGTTGAAGCCCTTGTGGGAATTGGCCAGAAAATGCAGCCAATCCGTCCCGCCGTCACGGAGGGCGCGTGGGCACCACGGCTGGTCTTCGATTTCGAGCAGATGCAGGCGTCGCATGATCACGCGGGCAACCGGGGTAACTGAAAACCACGCCGCTCGGTCAGTCCTGGCGAGCGGCAACTTACTACCGAAGTTAAACGAGCAAACGCGCGGCCTTCTTCAACGGTATGAGTCGACTATACGCTGAGCCGCCCCGCGCGGGCGACGCTCGCGGTTCACATCCCGCATAATGACAACGGATTAGGACTTACCCGCATCAGCCGCCGGACGGCGGCCGGGAGATGAACGATGCAAAACGACAGACCGCCGCCGCGGCGGGTGACATATGAGAAAGGGATCCGGATCGGTGGCTCGGGCTGGTTCGGCCGGTTGCTGACCGTCGCCTTGAGCGCGATCCTGTTCGTGGTGGCCGCGATGCTATCGATCGTGCTGTTCGCCGTGCTGTTCGCGGTCGGCACGGTCGTGGTCGGCTATCTGTGGTGGAAGATGCGCAAGTTGCGCCGGCAGGCGGCCGCGTATGGCGACGACGGCCGCACCGTCGACATGGAGGTCGTTCACACGGACACGCCCGACGACGATGGCCGCACCATCGACATGGAGGTGGTCCACAAGGACCCGCCTCGCGACGATTCCGCGCCACGCTGACGATCGGCTCCGCGCGTGCGTCAGGCCGCAAGGACCGCTTCGACCGCGCTCACGTAGTTGCGAAAGCCGGCCTGCTGTAGCGCCTCAAGCAGCCGCAGCAGTTCATGCCGTGCGGCGTCGGTGAGCGGCGCCTGAAGCGCGAGCGCAAGCGCACGGCCACGCGCCGCGAATAGCTCGGACCACGGCAACGGTTCGCGCTGCGTGTAGGCCTCGAGTGCGTCCACGTAGTGCAGCGTGCCGGCAGGATCGCCCGCCTCCAGCATCGCTTCGATGGCGTCGCGGTAAAACCACAGGTGATTGTGGCCGACCGCGCCAAGGCGCAACAGCGCCTCGCCTTCAGCCAGTAGCCGCGTCCGCTCGTCCTTGTCGTCAACCGCGCGGCTCAGTGCGCTCAAGGTCTTTGGCCCGGAAAACTGACTGCCCACTTCGCGTGAGATGGCCAGTGCTTCGCGCAGCGCCATTACCGCTTCACTGCGGCATCCCTGGTCCAGTAACAGGCGCCCCTGCATCTCCAGGTTCTGCGCTTCGAAGCGGCGCGCACCCAGTTGCCGGATCACGCGCAGCTCCTGCGCCAGATGCTTGCTGGCCGCCTGCACGTCGCCCAATTCCTGGCACGCGAATACCCCCAGCGTCTCCCCCAGCAGTTGCGCGCGAGGCTGCCCGATCAGCTCGGCGGTGTGGGCGGCGGCAATGGCGTCCTCGCGTGCCGGACCCGCGTCGTTCAGATAGATGCGGCTGAAGCCCTGCATCGACAGATTGGCGACCTCGATGCGGCCGAAGCCGTGTTCACGGCTCATCGCCACGCATTCGCTGAAATGATGGAACGCGGTGCGCATACGTCCCTGCGCATACGCCGCGTCCGCCAGGCCGCCGAGCGCGCGAGCCTCTGCCTCGGGCAGATCGAGGCGGCGCGCATAGGCGAGACCGCGCTCGTGTTCGGCGCAGCAGGCGTCGATCTTGCCGAGCGGAAACAGAATGTTGCCGCGCAAATAATGGAGGCTTGCCAGCTCGGCCAGCCGGTTGTCCCGCTCCGCGATCCGTTGCGCTTGCGCGAGCAGGCCGAGTGCTTCGTCGAGACCCTCGCTGACCCGCAGACCTTCCGCGAGCCCGAGCTGGCAGTCGCATCGGGCGGTGTCGTCGGTGGCGGCGGCGAGTGCGGCGCGGTAGGTCGCGATCGATCCCGCTATGTCGCCGAGGTCGCGCTGAAGTTCGCCCTTGCAGCAGCTCAGTGCATGGCGGTCCGCGTCCGACTGCGCGATCTCGATGCCCCGCTCGGCCAGCCGCAGCGCGGCTTCGAAACGATGAGCGGCGCGCTCGGCCACCGCCGCGCCCAGGTAGGCGTGCGGCGCATGCGGGTCTTCGGCGCGGTCGAGATGCTGGGCGTGCAACGTGGCATCGCTCTGTGCGAACCATTCGGCCGCGCGCAGATGAAGTTCGCGGCGGCGCGCGCGCAATAAGGTCGAATAGGCGCTTTCCTGGATCAACGCGTGCGCGAACAGGAAGTCCTCGCCTTCCGGCAGCACCAGTGCATTGACGAGCAGGCCGGCGCAGACATAGCCGGGATCGTCGACCAGTTCCCGCAGCAGCGCCAGGCCGAAACGCTGGCCGATCACCGCGGCCGCCTGGAACGCCAGGCGGTCGCGGGGCGCGAGCCGGTCCATCCGCGCGAGTACCAGACTGCGGATCGACGCTGGCACGTTGCTGCCGCTGCCTTCTTCAGCGTTGCGCAGCAGTTGTTCGAGAAACAGCGGATTGCCGCCCGCGCGCTCGATGCAGGCGAGCGCGACGCGCTGCGTCGCATCGATGAAATTGCCCGCCAGGCTCAGCGCCTCGTCCTTGCGCAGCGGTCCGAGATCGATCGTGGCGAACGGAGTGTCGCGGCAACGTGCGCGCCAGCCTGCATCGATCGGATCGCCTTCCACGCGCGAAGTCGTCACCAGCAGGCCCGTGCCGTTGGCAATGCCGGACGCGAACGCCGACAGGTAGCCGACGACTTCGGCGTCGGCCCAATGCAGGTCTTCGACGACGATGAGCGTCGCCGCGTGCGCGCAAGCGTCCTCGGTCAGCTTCGTGGCGAGCGCCTGCTTGCCGCGCTTGCGCGCGCCGTGGTCCATGGCCTCGTAGATGGTTTGCCATTCGGCGCTCGGCGGAAGGTCGAGGAAGTCGTGCAGAAACACGGTCTGCTCGGCCTTGACGATGCCTTGCGCCGCGACCTGCGCGGCAGCGGCCTGCCGCGCCTCGCTCGATGCACCGGCCGGCAAACCGAGCAGGCTGCCGACGATGGTTCGCACCGGGTCCTGGCCCTTGCCGACGCCGAAATCGAGCACGAGGCTTCGATGCAGCGTGAAACCCTGGGCCTGCGCATGGCGGCGCATCTCGTCGACGAGCCGCGTCTTGCCGATCCCGGCTTCGCCTCGCACATGCACGACGTGCCCCGCGCGCTTTGCCATGCACGCATGCAGGATGCCGTGGAACTGTTCGAGCTCGGCTTCGCGTCCGACGAAATGGCTGTGGCTCGTCCTGACCGGCTCGCTGCCGAGCGCGACGAGGCGCCATGGCCGCACCGGCGTGTCAATGCCCTTGAAGCGGCGCTCGCCGATCGCTTCGCAACTGGCGACGTCGCCGAGCGTGCGCGCTGCGTCGTCGGATAACCAGGTTTCGCCCGCTGGCGCGGCAGCCACCAGCCGGGCGGCGAGGTTGACCGGATCGCCATGCACGGTGTAGTCCTGCGCGTCGGCTCGGCCCAGCGCGCCTGCGATGACCTCGCCGCTCGCAATGCCGATGTGCGCCTGCAATGCCCGCCCGGTCTGCGTGGCGAGCCGCGCCACGCCGTCGTGAATGTCGAGTGCGGCACGCGCGGCGCGCAGCGTGTCCGTCTCGTGCGAGCGCGGTGCGCCGAACAGCGCCATCACCGCGTCGCCGATGTGCTTGTCGATCGTGCCGCCATAGGCGAGCACGATCCCGTCGACCAGCGCCGTGTAGCGTCCGATCAGCGCGCGCAAGTCTTCGGGATCGAGCGAGCGCGACAGCATCGTGTATCCGCACAGATCGGCGAACAGAATCGTGACCTGCCTGCGCTCGTCCGCGGGCACTTCGTTGTCGGCGGCAGACTGAGGCGATAGCGGCGCCGCTATCGTTGGCGATGCCGTCGCCGCGGCCAGAATCCGCTTGCGGTGGCCGAGCGACTGTACGCCAAGCTCTTTCAGGTCCGCGTCGGTCAGCTGCCCGAGCAGCGACATGTCGATGTCGTTTGCCGCGAACGCGTGGACGTACTGCTCGAGCCCGAGGCCCCGCAGCCATTTCTCGATATCCATGTTCGTCGCCCTGCCTCCGATGCGTGGCCCCGCGGGCAAAAGCTCTGATGAATAGCGCGCGTGCCGGCCGCCGGCGTGAACGGCCCTGAGGTGCATTGCACTCCCGTGGAGTGCGCCAGCTACGAGGCCGATGAATAATCAGTGTAGGTGTCCGATCAGCACGCTGCATCGCGTTTGACAGCCGTTCGAGCCGCGCAGGATACTGGCTGGCGCGCCTCGCGGCGCCCTCGCATTCGATCGGGAATCCACGTGAAGCCGGGCAAGACCGTTTCCGTCTCCGACGTCCCGCTGCGCTCGCGTTTGGCGGGCCTGCCAGGCGACGTGGCGGCGGGCGCCGTTTCGACGCTCGTCATGCTGTGCTATGCGATGAGCCTCGGCACGATGATCTTTAGCGCCGATCTTGCGCGCTACGCGATGCTAGGCGTGCCTACCGCGCTCGTGAGCTGCGTCGTCACGGCGCTGGTGATCGCACTGACGAGTTCGATGCGCATCAACATCGGCGGACCCGACAGCAATGCGGCGGCCTTTCTCGCGGGCGTGGCGGCGGGTGTGGCCAGCAGCGTGCGCGCGGACGGCGGCTCACCGCAGACGCAGATCCTCACGGTGCTGATCGCCATCGCGCTTTGTTCGGTGATGACGGGCATCGTGCTCTATGCGATCGGCTCGTCCAGGCGCAGCCGCTCGCTGCAGTTCCTGCCCTATCCGGTGCTCGGCGGGTTCCTCGCCGGCACGGGCTACCTGCTGCTCGCCGGGGCGTTCCGCGTGCTGACGGGCCAGCCGCTGGAGTGGCACACGCTCGCGTTGCTCGCGCACCTTCACTGGATCACATGGATTCCCGCGCTCGTCGTCGGCGTGCTCGCCACGGTGCTGATGCGCACGTGGCAGCACATTGCCGCGCTGCCGCTCATACTGGCCTTCGGTGTCGTGCTTTTCTACGTTCTGCTACAGGTTGCCGGAATTTCGATCGATGACGCGCGCGGCATGGGTCTGCTGCTGCCGCGCGTCAAGCTGCAACTTGCCGGGCTGCCGGAGTTGCACCTGGCCGCGAGGCTCGGACAGGGCGCCATCGACTGGTCGGCGGTCGGCGCGCATCTTCCCGAAAGCCTGGTGGTGACATCGGTGTCGGCCGTGACGATCCTGATGAATTCGACGGCGATCGGCACCGCTACCGGAGAGGACGTCGACCTCAATCGCGAGATGCGCGCCGCCGGCCTCGCCAATCTCGCGAGCGGACTGCTGGGCGGCATGGTCGGCTACCAGTCTTTCAATCGCTCGATGCTCAATGCGCGGGTGGGCGCGACGAGCCGGGTAGCGGGCGTGTTCGCGTCGCTTGCGTGCGTGGTCGTGCTCGCCACCTCGCCCGACATCGTGGCGCTGTTTCCGGTGCCAGTGCTGGTCGGTCTTCAACTGTTCATGGGGCTGCGTCTGCTCGTGCATTGGCTCGCGGGCGCCTGGACCAGGCTCGACTGGTATGAGTATCTGCTCGTGCCCGTGATTCTCGGCACCATCGCGGCGTATGGCGTGATCGTCGGCGTGGTCGTGGGCGTCGTTGCGGCGTGTGTGATGTTCACGCTGCTCTACGGCCGGGTCGGCTGCATACGCATGGAGTTCGACCTGCGCGCGCGGTCCTCGAATGTGGAGCGCAGCATCGAAGACACCCAGGCGTTGCGTGCAATCGGCGCCCAGGTATGCGGAATGTGCCTGCAAGGGTTCCTCTTTTTCGGCACGGCCAATTCGATTCTGCAGCGCCTGCGGGAACGCTTCGGTGGGAACAACCAGATGCCGATCCGCTTCGTCGTGCTCGACTTTGCGGCGACCCATGGCATGGATGCGTCCGTATCAATCAGCTTCGTCAAGCTGAGGCAATTCTGCGCGGCAAAAAACGCGGACCTCGTATTGACCGCGCTGCCGCCGCGCTCACGCGATCTGCTCGAGAAGACCGGCACGCTCAATCTGAAGATCCATCAATTCGATACGCTCGATGCGGGTCTCGAGTGGATCGAAGACAAGCTGCTAGCGTCGAACTCGCTCGCGCTCGCGCATGGCGGCGATCTGCGGGCGATGTTGGAGCCGCATTTCACGGCCAGCGCGTTGAACGGCTTGATCGCGTGTCTGGAGGTGCGTGATCTGCTTTCGGGCCAGGCACTGTTTCGTCATCGCGAGCCGGGCGATGCGCTGTATTTCATCGCGCAAGGACGTGTCGCGGTCTCGCTGCCCCTCGCCGATGGCCGTTCCGCGCGTCTGCGCTCGTTCGGCCCTGGCACGGTCGTGGGGGAAATGGCGGTGTACACGCAGCAGCAGCGCAGCGCGGACGTGATTGCCGAGGCGCCGACGCGCGTGTACCGACTGTCGATCTCCCGGCTGCTCGAACTCGAACAGCACGATCCGGCAACCGCGCAACAGTTGCACCGGTTTTTCGTGAAGACGATTGCGTTACGCCTTGCCGTTGCCGATGAGGCGCTACGCGCGGCTTTGTAACTGATGGATGCAGAACCGGCGCATCGCGCGCGATCGTCAGTTGTAGCCGAGGATCGCCGCCGTTGCGACATCCGTGCGGTCGATCGGGTTGCCAGCAAGCAGTACGGTTGGCTCTTTCAACAACAAGCGGTATGACGGCACGTAGGTTTCGCTCATCCCATCCGCGTCGCGCGGCTGACCTTCCTGCGGCTTGCTGTTTTCGGGGTAATTCATCGTTGTCTCCTTCTGGATGGCCGGAGTTCACGTCACGGATGCTTTCAAAGCAGCAATGACCCATGCGTCCGTTGCGGCGAAAACTCGCAGCCTGATATACATCATTGAGCAAATTCAATGCCACGGCGGCATCCGTCCGCAACGAAAGCAAGCGGTGGCAGTACCGACGGTCGACGATGTGAATGTCTTCCGGCACGCACGTCCAACATATCACACTGTGAGATATATTTTTCCATAAACACACCGTTATTGCATGGGCAAGTCTTCGACTGCGTGGCTCGCCTTTACCGCATCAACATTCGCATGGTACAAACATCGTGTTTCGCAGTTCGGGCTGGCTAATGTAAGCAGGCACACCATGCGGGCAGCGCTGGATCATCTTCGGCGCCGTGTCTGCAGAGGAAACCGATGCAAGGACGCTGATGAACGATCCTGCTCACTTCCTTCCCTCATTCGTTTGGCGTGCCGATCGCGACGGCGTCATTCGCTATGCCAACCCGTGGACATCACGGTATCTCGGCATTCCCGCTCTTGAACTGGTCGGGATGCACTGGAAGGCCTTCGTTCATCCCGACGACATCGATCATGTGCTCGACGCAGTGCGGCAGATGCGGGACGGCACGCTGCTCGGCAATGTCGAAGTGCGTCTGCTGCGCGCGGACGGCGAGTATCGCTGGCACGTGTTGCATCTTCAAGCCGAGCGCGACGCGAGTGGCCGCATCGGCGAGACGGTGGGCGTCGCGACCGATATCCACGAAGCCCGTCACGCGTGGGCCATGTACGAGGCGAGCGAGCGACGCCTGAAGGCTGCCTTCCACGGCGCTCGCATGGGTGCGTGGGAATGGGACATGAAGAACCGCGTGGTGCGAATGACCTCGCAACTCGCGGATCTGTACGGCTTTCCGCCCGGCACCGATGCGCTTGCGCTATCCGATCTGGAGAATCAGATCGAGCCCGAGTATCGGGCGCTATTCCAGCGCAAGCTCGATGACGCCCTGCAACACGGCGGTCCCTTCGAATTCGATTTCGTGCTGCATGGTGGCTCGGCTTCGCCACGCTGGCTGCGCATGCGCGGCCATGCGGAATTCGACGAGCACGGCACGCTCGCGCACGTGTACGGCGTCACCTTCGATATCAGCAAGCAGCGGGCAGCCGAAGAACAGCTCAGTCTCAGCGAGCGGCGTTATCGGGTGCTGGTCGAATCGACGGGCGCGCTCGTGTGGTCGGCCGAGCCGAACGGCGACATCCGGCCCGCAGACGAGCACTGGAGCCGGTTCACGGGCGACGACGTGGTCCGTCTGGCGGACTGGGGCTGGCTCGACTACGTTCATCCGGACGACCGCGAGGCGGCCCGGCAGGTGTGGGTCGATGTGCTGCAGCGACGCGCACCCGCATCGACCATGTTCCGCATGCGACGTCACGACGGCCAGTACAGGATGATGCACGCCCAGGCGGCGCCCCTGTTCGACAGCCACGGCAAACTACAGGAGTGGTTCGGCACCTCGACCGATGTGACGCCTCAGTATGAAGCGCAACTGGCGATCGAGGCGCGCAACCTGCGTCTGTCGGTGGCGATGCAGGCGGCGCGGCTGAACATCGTCTGCTTCGACCTGGCCTCGCGCACGCTATCGTTCGAAGAGGGCCTCGCACCGCGGATAGACCATGTGCTCAGCTACGACGAGGCGCTGCGCAACGTGCACCCCGACGACCGCGCGATGCTCGAACAATATGTCTGCCGACTGGCCGAAGGCCACGACCCGGTCGCGAACTTCGAATTCCGTTTGCAGAACGCGCACGGCGAACAATGGATGCACGGCAGCGCGATGCTCCAGCGAAGCGCGGACGGCAAGCCGTTGCGCATCATCGCCAGCGTGATCGACATCACCCAGCGCAAGCAGCTCGAACTGATGCTGCGCGAAACCGATCGCCGCAAGGACGAGTTTCTCGCGATGCTCGCGCACGAGTTGCGCAATCCGCTCGCGCCACTGCGCACGGCCATCGCATTGCTCGACAAGCAGCCCGGCACGGTGTCGCGCCCACATGAGCTGATCGACCTGATGCGCCGGCAGGTCGAGCACATGACGCGAATCGTCGACGACCTGCTCGAAGTGTCGCGCATCACGCAAGGACGCATCGTGCTGCAACTCGAGCCCGTTCTGGTCGGCACGGCCGTCTATCACGCTGTCGAGGCGATCGCGGCGATGGCCGAAGCTCGTCATCAGCAGTTGCACGTCAGTGTTTGCGATCCGACTACGTGGGTATCTGGCGACATCACGCGGATTTCGCAGATCTTCGTCAATATCCTGAACAACGCGAGCAAGTACACGCCGGAGAACGGGCATATCTCGGTGAACGTAGCGGCCGACGACGAATGGGTTTCCATCGTCACGCAAGATACCGGCACAGGCATTTCGGCCGAGCTTCTGCCGAAGGTGTTCGAGCTCTTTTCGCAAGGCGAACGCACGCTCGATCGCTCGGATGGCGGCCTCGGCATCGGTCTGTCGCTCGTCAAGAAGCTCGTCGAAATGCACAACGGCACGATCGCCGTGCATAGCGACGGCCCCAATCTCGGCACCACGGTGACGGTCCGACTGCCGCGTCTGCACCACCATGAGCGCCATTCGGCGGTCGCGCTGTCGGAGCCCGCGCCGGGGCACGCGCGAACCGCGTTGCGCGTGCTGGTCGTCGATGACAATCGCGACGCCGCCGATTCACTCTCGATGCTGTGCGAATCCGAAGGGCATGCTGCCCGCGTCGCGTACTCGTCAGCCGAGGCGCTGGAAGCCGCCCCGTTATTCGCACCGGACGTGGCGTTGCTCGATATCGGCTTGCCGGATATCGACGGATACGCACTGGCGAGACAGCTTCGCCGCAAAGGCGATGCGAAGCCGTTGCTGATCGCGATCACGGGTTACGGACAGACGGACGACAGGCTGCGCGCGCAATCGGCGGGCTTCGACTATCACTTCGTCAAACCCGTCAATATCGACAGCCTGCTGAAGCTGCTTTCGTCGCTGATGCAGGGGCGATAGAGCGGCTATCCGTCGCTTGCGATGCCGCACCGCCGCCAACCGCTCACCACGTGCCGCTAAACGCCTGCTGTACCTTGAGCGCGTCGGTCACGCCGTTGGCCACCAGCAACTGCGTCAGCAAGCGCGCCTTCTGCGGATTCAGATCGAGCGATGCGACGAAGCCGCGCTTGTCGTCGTCCACCTCGACGTTCCGGTTCACGAATCCCGACACGAGGCGGGTCGAACGAACCACCACGATGCCTTTTGCGGCAGCGCGGTCGAGCGCCGCGAGGGCTTCCTTCGACATGTCACCATCGCCTTCGCCGGCTACCACGATGCCCTTCGCACCATCGGCAATCGCATGCTCGATCTGGCGGCCATCCATGTTGCTATGCGCATAGACGATATCGACGCGCGGCAATTGCCCGTTCGCGGGCAGGCTCAGCGCGGTGCGCGCCGATTGCACCGCCGGCATCACGAAGCGCACGCTGGCCGGATCGACGTAACCGATCGCGCCCGCGTTCGGCGACGCGAACGCCTGTACCGCCGTCGTATTCGTCTTGGTGATCCAGCGCGGCGCGTGAATCTGATCGTTCATCACGACCATCACGCCCCGGCCGCGCGACTGCGGGCTCGCCGCCACTTCGACGGCTTCGTACAGATTGTTGGGACCGTCGGCGCTCGTGGAACCGCCCGGGCGCATCGAGCCGACCAGTACCACCGGCTTGTCGGAGTGCAGCACGTTGTTCAGGAAGAACGCGGTTTCCTCGATCGTATCGGTCCCGTGCGTGATCACGACGGCGTCGGCCTCGTTGCGCTCGAAGGCCTCGTCGATCCGCCGCGCAAGCTGCAACCAGATCTTGTCGTTCATGTCCTGCGAGCCGACGTTCGAGACCTGCTCCGCGTTGATGCTCGCGAGCTTCTCGATGCCCGGCACGCCGCGCACCAGTTCCTGCCCCTTCACGTTGCCCGAGTTGTAGCCGATCGCCGAGCGCGGATCGGCGGTACCGGAAATCGTGCCGCCGGTGGCCAGCAGCAGAACGCGCGGCATTGCGGTGACGGCGCTTGCCTGTTGCAATGACGCGTCGGCCGCCTGCGCGCCGGTACCCGCGGCAAGTGCGGCGATCAGCAGTGCCGCCGAACCGCACAACCGCATTGCTTTTCGATTGATCTTGATGCTCATGTTTCGTCTCCACATCGTTTGAAAGAGCCGCGTGCGTATGCACGCGACCTGTGTCCAGCAAAACCGTCGTCGCTCATTGCGCTGGGGACATTTTTCTCGGTTGCGTCAGCATCGCTGGTTGAAGGATCTGGTCGAGCTGCGCCTGGCTCAGCAGCCCTTTGTCGATCACGATCTGCGCGACGCTCTTGCCCGAGGCCAGCGCTTCCTTCGCGACTTCGGTCGAGTGTGTATAGCCGATGTACGGGTTCAGCGCGGTCACGATGCCGATCGAGTTCTCGACGATCGCGCGCAGACGCTCGCGATTCGCGCTAATGCCGTCGACGCATTTCGACGCGAGCGTCAGGCACCCCGCGCGCAAATGGGCGACGCTCTTGAACAGGCTGTGCGCGATGATCGGCTCGAACGCGTTGAGCTGGAGTTGCCCTGCTTCGGCGGCAAAGCTCACCGTCACATCGTTGCCGATGACTTCGAACGCGATCTGGTTGACGACCTCCGGAATCACCGGATTCACCTTGCCCGGCATGATGCTCGAGCCCGCCTGCACCGGCGGCAGGTTGATTTCGCCGAGGCCCGCGCGCGGGCCGCTCGAAAGCAGGCGAAGATCGTTGCAGGTCTTCGACAGTTTGACGGCGACGCGCTTCAGTACGCCGGAAAGCTGCACGAACGAGCCGACATCCTGCGTCGCTTCGACCAGATTCGGCGACGTGGTCAATGCGATACCGGTTATTTCGCTCAGGTGCCTGCATGCAAGCTGCGCGTATTCCGGATGCGTGTTGATGCCGGTGCCGATCGCCGTCGCGCCGAGATTGATTTCGCAGATCAGTTGGGCGGCCTCCTTCAGCCGCTCTTCATCTTCGCCGAGCATCACCGCGAAGGTGCTGAACTCCTGGCCGAGCGTCATCGGTACGGCGTCCTGAAGCTGCGTGCGGCCCATCTTCAGGTCGTTGCCGAATTCCACCGCCTTGCGTTCGAACGACGCGCGCAACACGCCCATCGCATCGACGAGTTGCATGATTCCGGCGTGCGTGGCGATCTTCAGCGCGGTCGGATAAACGTCGTTGGTGCTCTGGCCGAGATTCACATCCTCGTTCGGATGGAGAATCGCGTATTCGCCGCGCTGTCGCCCGAGATGTTCGAGCGCGAGATTGGCGATCACCTCGTTCGCGTTCATGTTGGTCGAGGTGCCCGCGCCGCCCTGAATCACATCGACGACGAAATGCTCGTGCGCGGTGCCTGAACGCACCTGCCGGCATGCATGCACGATGGCCTGCATCTTCACTGCGCTCAACAGGCCGAGATCGTGATTCGCGAGTGCCGCGGCTTCTTTCACGCTCGCCAGTGCGTTGACGAGGTTCGGATACACGGAGATCGGAAGGCCGGTGATCGGAAAGTTCTGCAACGCGCGCAGCGTATGAACGCCGTAATACGCGGTCGCGGGCACGGCGAGATCGCCGAGAAGGTCGTGTTCGATACGTTCGGTCGGTGCAAGCATGAGGTCCTCTCAGGTTCTGAAAACGACAGGCGAGCGGGGTCATCCGGCACACGTCGTGTGCAGGTCCGTCGCGTTGAATGGGTGATGCGGTTGGCTTATCGAGGCGGCGCGGTCGCGCAGGCGACGCACTGCTTCGCGAGCACATCGGTCGGATCGACGACGCTCACGCGCGCGCCGTTCGCGCCGATCACATAGGGCTCACGCAGCAGCAGCGGCAGTTCCGTGCAGCCGAGAACGATTACTTCTACGCCTTCGGCGATGAGCCCATCGATCGCCGCGGCGAGGTCTTGCTGGCACTGCCCGGCGGTGAATCCGGCCTTCACGCCTTGCTTGCCGTAAATCGCGTCCATCACGCGCGCCTGCAGCGCGGGTGACGGCACGACCTGCCGCAAACCCTGCGATTCGAGCGCCTTCTGGTAGACGCCGCTCGCGAGCGTGCCGGAAGTCGCGAGCACACCGACCGAGCGCAGCGCGGGAAACGACTCGCGCAGATAACGCACCGTCACCGTCAGCATATTGACGATCGGCACGCCGAGATAAGGCTGAATCCGCTCGACGAAGGCATGTGCGGTATTGCAAGGAATCGCGATCAGATCCGCGCCGCCCGTTTCGAGCTTCTTGCAGGTCGCGTACAGCGAGATGGTCGGGTCCGGTCCGTCGCCGATCAGATTCTCCGTGCGATCCGGGATCTGCGGGTTCTGCTCGACGAGCAGCTTGATGTGGTCCTGATCGCGCTGCGCGGGCGTCGCCCGCACGATCTTGTGAATGAAATCGACGGTGGCCGCCGGACCCACGCCGCCCACCACGCCGACCTTGAAGATCGTCTCCGGCGTGTGGTACTGGCCGGACACGACATATTGCGCGTAAGCCAGGTTCGAATCGACGAGCGGCACACGCAACGCACCCAGTTCGTCCGCGACCAACGCGATCTCGGTGAGCCCCGGCACGATCACATTGGCGCCCTGCGCGATCAGATCTTCGCAAGCCGCGCGCAGCAACTCGACCGGACGGCCACGCAGATTGCCGCTCTTCACGCCATCCTCGCCATAGACCGCTTCGGTGACGAAATCCGTTCCGTCGCTGATACGCGGATGGATCAGTTCGAATTCGGGCGCCGCGAAGTACTTCTCGAACAGACGCTTGCGCCGCGTATAGGCCGACGCGAGTACGCCCACGCGGCGTACCGCGGGAAATCTTCTGCGCACGTGGCTGCGCACCGCCTCGACCATATCGACGATTTGCAGCGGCGAATTGGCTTTCAGTTCGTCGATGAACGTGTGGCTCAGGAAGCACGGCAGCACGACTGTCGTCACGCCGCGCTTCTCGAAACTGCTGATCAGATCGAAGATGTACAGCTTGCGCTGCGTCAATGTCTCGCTGTCGGCATCGGCGCTGCGAAACGGCTGCTGCTCGAAAATCGCATCGAAGTGCTCGGCGTCGCGCGTGGCCGGCGTCGATTTGATCAGTTTGAAGAACACGTCCGCACTCGCGAGCGGGCCGAGCCCGCCCACCACGCCGAACTTGCGCGCGCTCGTGGCAGCGGTTGCATCGATGCCGCTCATTTCGTCTCGCCTTCGAGCTGACCGAACGAAGCCGTCGCGATCGCCGCGCGGCGCTCCTGGCGCGCCACGCGCTTGCCTTCCCACTTCGCGATGGCCGCCGTCGCGATGCTGTTGCCGATCACGTTGGTCGCCGTGCGCCCCATGTCGAGAATCTGGTCGATCGCGAGCACCAGCACGACGCCCGATGGCGGCAGATGAAACATCGGCGCCACCGCCGCGACGACGACCACCGAGCCGCGCGCGACGCCCGCCATCCCCTTGCTGCTCACCATCAGCACCAGCAGCATCACGATCTGCGTGCTGATCGGCATGTCGATGCCGAACGCCTGCGCGATGAAGATCGCGGCGAACGCCTGATACATCATCGAGCCGTCGAGATTGAACGCATAGCCGAGCGGCAACGTGAAGCCGACCACTTTCTTGTCGACGCCGAATTCCTCCAGCTTCTCCGTCAGGCGCGGATACGCAGCCTCGCTGCTCGCGGTGGAGAACGCCAGCATCGCGGGTTCGCGGATCGCTTTGAGCAAGGCCCAGATCGGCTTGCCGAGAAACGCGTAGCCGGCAAGAATCAGCGCCGCCCACAGCAGCGCGAGCCCTGTATAGAAGCTCGCGACGAGCTTGCCGTACGTGGTCAGCACGTCGAGACCATGCACCGTGATCGCCGAGGCCAGCGCGCCGAACACACCGAGAGGCGCGAGACGCATTACGTAATCGGTCAGTTTCAGCATGGTGGGCACGAGCGCTTCGACGCCCGCGATCAGCGGCGCGACGCGCGGGTCCGACTTGATCACGCTGAGCACGATGCCGAACAGCACCGAGAAGACGAGGATCTGCAGGATATCGTTGCGCGCCATCGCATCGATGATGCTGGTGGGGAACGCGTGCGTGACGAAGTCCTTGAAGTTCAGGCTCGACGTATTGAGGCCGGTGGCCACGTCAGCGCTCGTCTGGGCCATGTGCAAACCCGCGCCCGGTTGCAGCAGATTCGCCAGCACGAGGCCGAGCGCGAGCGAGAACAGCGACGCGCACAGGAACCACGCGATCGAGCGCAGGCCGATGCGGCGCACGTCGCTGGTGCCTTCCATGCCGGCGAGACCCGACACGAGCGTGGCGAACACGAGCGGCGCGATGATCATCTTCACGAGCCGCAGGAAGATATCGGTGATGATCGAAAAGTAGCCGGCGATCTCCTTCGCGTGCGCGGCATCGGCCGCCGTGCGATGGCAGACATAGCCGACGGCCACGCCGAGCAGCATGCCGGCGAGGATGTAGAGGGTGAGCCGATTCTTCATGTGTCTCCGTCCTGGGATGGCGCACGAACGGTCGGCATCGACCGGCGCGCGCTCGGGAATGGCCGGCACATCGCATGTCGATGTACCGCTTTTTTGTGTCTGGACGGAATTCTAGAGACGGCGGAACCGCCTTGAATGCTAGTGTTGCATACGGCTATGCAAGTTTCGCATAACGCGGGATAACCCTATCAGCGCTGTTCGGCGAGCCCCGACGAAGCCCGAAGATGCCGCCACAGCGTATCGAGCAGTTCGCTGCGATTCGTCAGATCACGGTACACGCGCAACTCCAGTTGCAGTTGCCATTCCGAGCGGCCGGCGGCGACGAGTTGGCCGCTATCGAGTTCGGCGGCGATCGAGCTCTTCGGCAGCCATGCGACGCCCTCGCCTTCCAGCACGAGCTTCTTCACGACCTCGGCCATGTCGGACTCGTAATGAAGATGCAAGGCGGGCGACGCTTTGCTTTGCTCCATCAGCAACTTGAAGCAGCGCCCAAAGTAGCTGGTCTCCGTATAGGCGATGAACGGCATCGGATGTTCGATCAGGCCCGGCAGACGGTACACGTGCGCAAGCCGCTGGTTGGGCCTGCATACCGGCATGAAGGTGTCGACGCCCACGGTCACGCATTCGTACCTGGCCGGATCGAGATGCAACGGCAGTTGCGGATGGTGGTAAGCGAACATCAGCTCGCAGTTGCCGTTGACCAGCATCAGTATCGAATCGTGCACATTTGCCGGAATCACGCGCGCGCGTACTTCGCCGACATGCTTCGACAGCGTGCGCAACCACGCGGGCAGGAAGTTCAGCGCGATCGTGTGGCCCGCCGCGATCTGCAGGCTCGTGCCCGCGATGCGCTGTTCGGTGCGAATGATCGCGCGCGTGTCGAACAGCTTGTCGAGGATGTCTTCGGCCGCGTCACGAAACAGTTGGCCTGCCGGAGTCAAGGTCGGCGGAAAGCCGGTACGGTCGACGAGATCGGCGCCGACCCATTGTTCGAGCTGCTGAATCCGTCTGCTGAAACCCGACTGCGTGACGTTGCGAAACTCCGCCGCGCGGGAAAAGCTCTGATAGCGGGCGAGCGCGATGAAGTCTTCGATCCACTTGATTTCCATCAGCCATCGGTCTCCGGTCCGGCGACGAATCGGCTCGCCGCTGCGCCCGCAATTCTACGCTTGGCCGTGCCGCGCGCTGACTATCGGAGCGAGGTCAAACCGCCACGCACAGGTACTTGATCACGAGGTAGTCATCGATCCCGTAGTGCGAACCTTCCCTGCCGAGACCCGACTGCTTCACGCCGCCGAACGGCGCCACTTCGTTGGAGATCAGGCCGGTGTTGATCCCCACCATCCCGTATTCGAGTTGTTCGGCCACGCGCCAGATGCGGCCGATATCGCGGCTGTAGAAGTAGGTGGCCAGACCGAACTCGGTGTCGTTGGCGAGCCTCACCACTTCTTCGTCGCTCGAGAAACGGAACAGCGGCGCGAGCGGGCCGAAGGTCTCGTCTTTCGCCACGGCCATCTGCGCGGTGACGTTGGTCAGCACCGTGGGCTCGAAAAAGCCGTGGCCGAGCGCGTGTCGCTTGCCGCCGGTGACAAGCGACGCCCCTTTGCCGAGCGCATCGGCGATGTGCGCTTCGACCTTGCTGAGCGCCGCGTCGTTGATCAGCGGACCCAGCGTGACGCCGCCCTCCATACCGTGCCCGACCTTCAGGGCTTCGACTGCCGTAGCCAGCTTCGACGCGAACGCGTCGTACACCCGCTCATGCACGTAGAAGCGATTCGTGCACACGCAGGTTTGCCCGTTGTTGCGGTACTTCGATGCAATTGCGCCTTCTACCGCTGCATCGAGATCGGCGTCGTCGAATACGATGAACGGCGCATTGCCGCCCAGTTCGAGCGTGACCTTCTTCACCGTGGGCGCACTTTGCGCCATCAGCAATCTGCCCACCCCGGTCGATCCGGTGAACGACAGCTTGCGAACCACTGAACTGCTCGTCATCGCCCCGCCGATTGCCTTCGGATCGCCGGTCACGACGTTGAGCACGCCCTTGGGCACGCCGGCCCGCTCGGCCAGAACCGCGAGCGCGAGCGCGGAGAACGGCGTGGCTTCGGCGGGCTTCACGACGATCGGGCAGCCCGCCGCGAGCGCCGGGCCCACCTTGCGGGTAATCATCGCGTTCGGAAAATTCCACGGCGTGATCGCGGCGCACACACCGATCGGCTCCTTGAGGACGACGAGCCGCTTGTCCGATGCCGGCGTCGCGAGTGTGTCACCGGCCACGCGTTTGCCTTCCTCGGCGAACCACTCGATGAACGACGCGCCGTAAGCGATTTCGCCTTTCGCTTCGGCGAGCGGCTTGCCCTGTTCCGCGGTCAGGATCAGCGCGAGGTCGTCGGCGTTCTCGATTATCAGCTCGTACCAGCGGCGCATCACGACCGCGCGCTGCTTGGCCGTGCGGGCTCGCCACGCTGGCCACGCGGCGTTGGCCGCATCGATTGCCCGCGTCGTTTCGGCCTCGCCCATCGACGGAACGCTGCCGAGCGTTGCGCCCGTTGCCGGGTCCGATACGTCGAAGCTCGCACCCGAGTCGGCCGGGCACCATTGCCCGTCGATATAAGCCTGATGGCGCAGAAGCGCCGCGTCCTTCAACAGGGTCTTCAATTCCACGTTGCTTTCCTTCATTACACAAAATGCGGTTGATGCGATGTTCCGCGCGCCGGTTGATTGGAAACGCCCGAGTGCTAGCGCGCCTGACGCCATACCGCCTGCTCGTGCCCTTCCGCCAGCAGCTTGCGGGCGATTTCGGCCACCCGGTGCACATGCGCAATCGCGGCCTCGCGCGCGGCCGAGGTATCGCGCGCCTCGATGGCCGAAAGAATCCGGTGCATCTCGTCGACGGCCTGGCGGCCGCGGTCGTCGGAAGCGATCGTCAGCGCTCTGAGCCGGTTGATGCGCGCGGTCAGCGACTGCACGATCTCCCAGGCCACATGCTTTTTCCCGCTGATGAACATGCGTTCGTAGAACGCCGAAGTGAGTGCCCTGACGGCCTGATGATCCTGCGCTTCGAACGCCGCCTGGATCTGCTCGATGAAATCAGCCAGATCGGCAACTGTCTGCTCGTCCGCATGCTGAGCGCACGCCATCGCCGCCTCGCCTTCGAGCAGCGCGCGTATCTCGTAGATCTCCGCCGCCGTATCGAAGTCGAGCACGGCGACGATCGGCCCCTGGTTCTGTATCGAGTCGACGAGCCCTTCCGTTTCCAGATGCCGCAACACCTCGCGCACCACGGTGCGGCTCACGCCGAGAATCTCGCACAGCGAGCGCTCGACGAGCCGCTCGCCGGGATGGAAATGGGCCTCAAGGATCGCCGTGCGCATTTTTTCGAGCGCGAGTTCGCGCAAGGTGGTCGTCGGGCGTTGAACCTTCAGCGATGGCAGTGCGCCGCTCATGACAGTCGCCGTTATGCTTGAGCGAACAGGCGCACATCGCGTGCGTCCCAGTCGACGAGCGCCTGGGTGCCGATCGCGATACCGCTGTCGTGCCGATGCGCGGCCGGCATCCGGATCGAGATTTCCTGCTGCCACGGCGTCGCCACCGCGTAGTGCATCGCGTCGCCGAGATACGTGATATCACGCACCGTCACAGGCAGGCCGCTCGTGCCGCTGGCAGTTTGCAGCGCGCTGATGCGCATCTGCTCGGGGCGGATCATCAAGGTGCCGTCGTCGCCCGCGGTAAGCGCGGGACTGAAGGCGTCCGACGCGATCTCGTGACCGTTCGGAAACACGCCGTTCATGCGGCCGTCGCTGTTCTTCGTGACCTTCACCGGCAAAAAATTCGAATTGCCGATGAAGCTCGCGACGAAGCGCGACGCCGGGTTCGCGTACAGCTCTTCACCGGTGCCCACCTGCTCGATGCGGCCTTTGTTGAACACCGCGATGCGGTCGGACAGGCGCAGCGCTTCCTCCTGGTCGTGCGTGACGTAGAGGATCGTCACGCCCGTCTCCTGGTGGATGCGGCGCAATTCGAGCTGGATTTCCTCGCGCAGCTTCTTGTCGAGCGCCGACAGCGGCTCGTCCATCAGCAGCACGGGCGGATCGTAGGCGAGCGCGCGAGCAATCGCCACGCGTTGCTGTTGCCCACCCGACAACTGCGCGGGCATCCGGTCGCGGCACTCGGACAGATGCACGAGCTTGAGCATCTTGTCGACTTTCGCGTTGATCTCGGCTTGCGGGCGCCGGCGCACGCGCAGCGGAAATGCCACGTTCTCACCCACGGTCAGGTGCGGAAACAGCGTATAGCGCTGAAACACCATGCCGATGTTGCGCTTGTTCGGTGCGACCGCCAACAGCGGTTTGCCGTCGAGCAGCACGCGGCCGTCGGAGGGCTCCTGAAAGCCCGCGACGATATACAGCGTCGTGCTCTTGCCCGAACCGGACGGTCCGAGAAAGGTCATGAACTCGCCCTTGCGCACATCGAGGGAAACCTGGTCGATGGCGACGACGTCGTCGTAGGTCTTGCGCAGACGCTGGATTTGCAGGAATGCAGTCATGGCTTGTTTACCTCGCTGATTACGTCGATTAGCGCGCGCGGCGCAGCACGGCGCCCGCCAGCATCAATACGGTCGTCAATGCGACGAGCAGTGAAGACGCCGCCGCAACGACGGGCGTCAGGTCCTGCCGCAGCGTCGACCAGATTCGCACGGGCAACGTTTGCAAGGTCGGGCTCGACATGAAGATCGACACCACGACTTCATCCCACGACGCCAGAAACGCGAAGATCGCGGCGGCGAACAGGCCGAGCCGGATCGCGGGAAGGGTCACGCGCAGCTTCACGGTCAGCGGCGACGCGCCGCAGATCAGCGCCGCGTCTTCGAGCGCCGTATCGAAGCTCACCAGCGAGTTGCTGATGGAGATGATCGAGAACGGCAGCGCAATGATCAGATGGCCGATCACGAAGCCGGTCATCGTGCCGTTCAGGCCGATGCGCAGAAAGAACGCATACAGCGCGACGGCCAGAACGACGACGGGCAGCACCATCGGTGTCAGGAAGAAGCCTTTCACCGCTTCACGGCCGCGGAACTTGCCGCGCACCAGCGCAAGCGACGCAAGAAAACCGAGCAGCACCGAAAGCGCCATCACGATCACCGCCAGCTTCGCGCTCGTCAGCAGCGAATCGATCCAGCCCGCGTCCGTGAAAAGCTGCCGATACCACTCCAGCGTCCAGCCCGGCGGCGGGAAGATCAGCCACTGCGAATCGCCGAACGACAGCGCGACGATGAACAGGATCGGCAGCAGCAGAAACAGTGCGACGGCCGCGCCTATCGCCACCAGTGCCCAGCGAAGCCCGCCGAGACGATCGAAATCGAGCAACATGTCAGCGTCCTCCCTGAATTGCACGCGCACTGCCGGTGAAGCGCAATTGCAACGCATAGAGCACCAGCGTCACGCTCAGCAGTACGAAAGCGGCGGCACCGGCGAGGCCCCAGTTCAGCAGTTCCTGCACGAGCTGTGCGATGAGTTCGGCAAGCATCATGTAAGACGGGCCGCCGAGCAGCGCGGGTGTGACGAAGTAGCCGAGCGCCATCACGAACACCATCAGCGCGCCGGATGCCACGCCCGGCATCGCGAGCGGCACGAGGATGCGCCAGAACGCCTGCCAGCGGCTCGCACCGCAAACCGCGGCGGCGCGCAGCGTCGACGGATCGATGCCGCGCAGCGTCGCGTGCAGCGGCATCACGAGGAACGGCAGCATGATGTACGTCATGCCGATCGTCACGCCGGTGAGGTTGTTCACGAGCGCGAGCGGCTCGTGAATCAGGCCGATCGCCATCAGCGCGCGGTTGATCGGACCCGTGCCCTGCAACAGCACCATCCACGCGAAAGTCCTTGCGAGCAGGTTGGTCCACATCGACAGCAGCAGGATCGCGAATAGCAAAGAGCTGAGCTTGCGCGGCGCGATCGCGAGCAGCCATGCCATCGGAAAGCCCACTAGCACCGTCACGAGCGTGACGACCGTCGCGACGAGAAAGGTATTGCCGAAGACGCGTAGATACGTGGTCGAACCAACCAGTTGCTGATAGTTCTCCAGTCCCGGCGTCGGCTCGAGCACGCTGCGCAATAGCAGCGACAGCACCGGCAGCAGGAAGAAGATCAGCAGCAGCAGCATGGCCGGCGTCAGCAGCCATATGCTGCGCCAGTCGCGCCGCTTGCGCGCGGCCGTCGCGGGCGGATGCGCGACGGTACTCATTACGTTGGGCATGATGTCTCCTGCTCGGTGTCTCTGTGCGCGCCGATTCACTGCGCGGCGCTCGGCTCTAACGTCGGTCCGTGCGGCTTATTTCGATTGCCATGCGTACCAGCGCTTCGCAATCGCGTCGCGGTTGTCGGCCCAGTACTTCATGTCGAGATTGATCTGCGAGTCCTTGTACTGGTCGGGCAGCGTCTTCGCCATCGCGGCCGGCATCAGCGCGGCCGACTTCACGTTGATCGGCGCGTAACCCGTCTCCGCGGCGAATTTCGCCTGCGCCTGCGGGCTCGTCGCGGCCGCCAGATACTTCATCGCTTCCGCGCGATGCTTGGCACCCTTCGGAATCACGAGCATGTCGGCGGCGGTCAGGTTCTGGTTCCACGAAATGGCCACCGGCACACCGGTCTGCGCGAGCGCGTGCAAGCGACCATTCCAGAACATCCCGATCGGCGCTTCGCCCGATGCGAGCAGTTGCTGCGATTGCGCGCCGCCGCTCCACCAGACGATGTCGCCCTTGATCGTGTCGAGCTTCTTGAACGCGCGATCGAGGTCGAGCGGATAGAGCTTGTTCGGCGGCACGCCGTCGGCGAGCAGCGCGATTTCCAGCACGCCCGGTGCCGACCACTTGTAGAACGTGCGCTTGCCGGGGAATTTCTTGGTGTCGAACAGATCCGCCCACGTCTGCGGCTGTGCGCCCGTGTACTTCGACTTGTTGTAGCCGAGCACGAACGAGTAATAGAAGCTGCCTACCGCGTCCGGCGTCGCGAAGCGCGGGTCCAGTTCGTCCTTCTTCACGACCGAGTAGTCGATCGGCTCGATCAGGCCGGCCTTTTGCGCGGCGTACGCGAAGTCGCCCTCCACATCGACGACGTCCCAGCTCACGTTGCCGCTATCGACCATTGCCTTCAGCTTGCCGTAGTCGGTCGGGCCGTCCATCAATACGGTGACGCCGCTCGCCTGCGTGAACGGCTGCGCCCAATTCTTCTGTTGCGACGACTGCGTGGTGCCGCCCCAGCTCGTGAAGACAATCGGGTCTGCGGCGAGTGCGGGCGCTGTCGCGAACGCCGTCGCGCAAGCAACGAACAACGGTGCGATAAACGGAATGCTTCTGCTGCTCATGTCTGTCTCCGGGATACGGTTGGGTGTTGCTTCGTCGGTCCGGCGGCGAGAAAACGCGCCGGCTTCATCGTTGTGAGTTGTGAGTTTTGGGTTGCAGCGGTGCCGAGCTGTCAATGCGCGAGGCCGAGCGGCTGCACGGTGCCGGCTTCGCTGTCGCCGACATAAATGCCGAACGCGTCCTGCCTGCGTTCGCGCTCATAGCGTTCGAGCATCGAGCGCACGGCGGCGTCGCTCACGTCGTCCCACGGAATCTGGGACAGCGGCACGATGCGCACGCTGCTGTCGAGCCACGGCGAGCCGTTCGGAATCACGCGGCCGCGATAGTAGATATGCACGCCGGGCTCCTTGCCGCTGCCGTCCTCGAATACCGCGAACAGGAAGTCGAGATGCACGCGCAGGCCGAGCTTCGCGAGCACGCCGTGCAGGCTCGCGGGGTCGGTGGCCGGGTCGAGCTTGATGCCGGTTGGCAGCCCCAAACCTTTGCCGGTGTCGACGAGCACCAGCCCGTCGCGATGCTCGAGGATCGCGCCGACTTGCGCGCGCGTACCGGCCGCGGCCAGCGCGTCCTGCGACAGGCTGAAGTTCACGTACGCGCCGCGGCAGTAGCCAAGCGGCGACGAACTCGTTTGCACGAAGTCCACCACGCGACCGATCAGGATGATGTGATCGCCCGCATCGATCACCTGATGCGTCGTGCAGTCGAAGCTCGCCGCTGAGCCATCCATCACCGGCGCGCCCGTTTTGCGCGTGCTCCACGGCACTTGCGAGAACTTGTCCGCGGCCTTCGAAGCGAACACGCCCGACACATGCTTCTGGTCTTCGGCGAGCACGCTCACCGCGAAGCGGTGCGTGTCCGAGAACACCGCATAACTCGCCGCGGTCTTCGCGATGCACACGAGAATCAGCGGCGGATCGAGCGATACCGACGTGAACGAGTTCGCCGTAAAGCCGCGCGGCGAGCCGTCTGCCTGGATCGTCGTGACGACGGTGACGCCCGTCACGAAAGCGCCGAGCGCGCGTCGAAAATCGACGATATCGAAAGCGGGTTGCGCGCTCGGGGCGGTAATCGACTCAGCCATGGCGTTCTCCGGTTGGTACTGCGACTGCGGTAGTTGCTGCGTTCGTTGCTGTGGTCGTTGCGGGCTTCTTCCGTCGCAGCGCCGATGCTTCGACGAGGAAAGCGAGCAGGCTTGCGTTCACGCGCGCCGGGTCGGTGACGTTCATCATGTGGCGCGCGTTCGCGATGATTTCGGCGCGGCCATGCGGTGCCGCCGCGGCCATCGCCCGCGACATCTGCGCGCTCGAATTCGGGTCGCCCTCGCCCGTCAGAAATAGCGCGGGAACCGCGAGACTCGCGAGACGCCCGACATGCGCGTCGTCCGAGCAGGCGAACAGACGGTAGGTGCGCGCGTAGCCCACCGGATCGACGGCAAGCAGCAGCGCGCGCACCGCCCGCGCGGCCTGGGTGAGATGTCCCGGAATGGGATCGCCGAACCAGCGCGACAGTGTTCCGTCCACCCCGGTGTCGGCACGCGCATCGCCGAGCGTGGCCGCGCGCGTCATCACCGCCTCGCGCTGCGCCGGCGTGCGGTCGTACACCGCGTTCAACGCGGCGACGCTCAGCGTGCGCTCGGGGTGGGTCAGCGCGAATTCGAGCGCGACCAGCGCGCCCATCGAGTGCCCCACCACGTGCGCGCGCTCGATCCGCAGCGCGTCGAGCAGCGACGCGAGCTGCGCCGCGTATTCGTCGAGCGAGGGCTCCGCGCTTGGCAGCACGCTGTCGCCGTGCCCCAGCATGTCGTAGACAACGACCCAAAACGATTCGGCTAACGCATCGATCTGCGGCGCCCACACGCTCTGATTCATGCCCACGCCGTGGATCAGCACGACGGTTTCGGCGGCGGCGTCCGATTGCGGCGCGTACACGCTGTAGCAGGTGCCCGCGGTTCGGCCACGCTGACCATGCGAAATCACGCGCGTCGGCGATAAATCGGGCTTCATCGGACACGCTCCACTTCGAACGTCATGGGGTTCTCCTTTCAGGCTTCGAGCCGCAATACAAAATCGATGAGATTATGGTATGCCATCTTATGGCCTACGACAATGCATGACGTATTATGGAATACCATGATATTGGGGGGAGTTGCTCAGGCACGCTTTGGGCTAAGCGTTGTGTGTTTGGCTGATCAAACAAACAAAAAAAGGCCGCCGGCAGATGCCGGCGGCCTTGATGGGGCGGCTGCGGATGGGGTTTAGGCGTCGCCGGTCGCTTCGTTCTGCTCCGCAAGAACCGTCAAAGCCAGTTCCGACACCCGCTTGATATGCGCGAACGACGCTGCGGAAGCCGCGTCGCCGTCGCGCCGCTCGATCGCGTCGAGCAGCAGGTTCATCTCGCGGTTCGAGTCGCTGCCGCGGCCCGGCGTTGCGATGGTCAATGCGCGCAGCCGGTTGATGCGCGCGTTCAGCGACGTGACGACCGCCAGCGACACCTGTTTGTTGGCGGCTTCGAACAGCGTTTCGTAGAAGCGCTCGGTGTATTCGAGCACGCGCGGCAGATCGCGTTTCTCGAACGCGTCTTCGATGACTGCGCGGATCTCGCGCAGTTGCCGCACGACTTCTGGCGTCGCGTTCTCGGCGCAGGCCCGCGCGGCGTTCGCTTCGAGCAGCCCGCGCAATTCGTAAATCTCGCCGACCTGTGCGGGGTCGAGCCGCGCGACGATCGGACCTTGCCGCGCGACGATCTCGACCAAGCCTTCGGTCTCCAGATGCCGCAGCACCTCGCGCACGACAGTGCGGCTCACGCCAAGCTCGTCGCACAGCGTGCGTTCGACGAGGCGGGTGCCCGGCCGGAAATACCCCTGGACTATCGCGGCGCGCAGTTTGTCGAGCGTGAGTTCACGCAAGGTTTTGACATTGCGGTCGATTTTGAGGTCGTGCATAGGCGGCAGTGGGACGATGGACGAAGGCCCCCACCAAGGGCGCGGGCGTGGAATGCCATATTATGACTTATCCGGCGTCCAGGCTTGCACACGAGGGCACAATCAGCCGCCCAGTGGTTCTGCCCAGGGGTTCTTTGCAAAGGAAACCTGTTTCGGATTCTGGCCTGCCCTGACGGGTTGGTTTCCTCGTAGCGATCGATCGTTTCCGTATCGATGACCATGACGAAGGGCGCGATCGCGTCGTGTCTCAACGCCATGCGCTGCCGACCTGTACGTAGAACGCGTTCTGATCCTTGCTGTGGGCAATGTCGATACCAATCGAAACGCCGAGCTTGCGCGCAATCAGATATCGGAACCCGACGCCGACACTCTGGACGTCCTGAGCTTGGGAGAAGCTCTCCAGTCGCCCGTAGGCCTTGCCGGCGCCTGTAAAACCTAGCACTCGCCAACGCGGCGTAAGATCCCACCGCAACTCCGCCTCGATCGAGATCGCATTGCGGTCCTGGTAACGGCCCTTCTGCACGCCACGCAAATCGACGTACGGCTGCGCATAAAACGGAATGTAATTCTGCGTACCGCCGAAGCCCGTGCGCGCGAATTGGCTCTCGAGTTCGGCGAAGCTGCCGGAGCCGGGATAGAAGATGTTGTCGAGCGAATCATAGTCCACGATCAGACTGCCGGCGCCGATCCGCTGATCCTTCTGGAAGTTGCGCACCTCGGTGGGAACGACTCCGCCCGCGAAGTTCGACGAAGCATCGAAGAACACATAACGCACGCCCGCATACCAGCGGCTATTGCCAATGCGCGCAAGAAACTGCTGAAGCAGACCCGCGCCCAGCAAGGTGTAGGCCCTTGGCTGCTTGGATAGACCGAAGTAGTCGAGATGCGCGTCGACTTTCGCGACCGCGCCGAGGTAGCGGAAACGGTCGTCGTCCCACGTGTGGAAATGAGCGGCCGCCGCGGCCCAGGTGCCGTTCTGCGTGTACAGACCACCCAGCGCCGTGACGTTCGGCGGACCACGGTTGGCAGGTTGGCCCGTCGAATCCGTCGCGCCTGATTCGCCAATCGGCCCGGAAAAGAACAGCAGCCCAAGTCCGAAGCCATAGCCAACGGCCGGTTCGGTGATCACGACCGGCACGGGTAACGCGCCTTTGTGTTTGATGAGGAAATCGCTCATGTCGAGTTTCCCATCATCAGGATCGGTAAAACTGAGCGGCTGCTTTTCGTCGACGCACGCGTCAAAGGACAGAGCCGTGATCGTTGCAAGGACAGCGGCGGTCCACGTCGATCTCGTTATATGACTGTGCACGTGTGCACCGGCCCTGGACGAAAAAGCTCGCAGCAATTAGCGGCTGTCAAAAGTGAAGCGGGCGTTCAGAAATCCCTGCTGCGCGTGAGCCACGAGCAGCTATCCTCACGCCGCTCATGCGACGTTCATTGAGTTGCAGACCGATTGAATAGCACCAAGGACAGCGCTCATTCAAATCCTTCAAGCATCCGTTCTCTGGAAATAGTGATTCATGTAACGCAATTTACGATTCACACGACGGAAAACAATAATGTCAGTCGTGAATCGCCAGGGCATTCGTCACCGACGTAACGCCGGGAACGTCCTTCGCAATGTTGCCGGCCTTTTCGATCTGGTAATTATCCGGGACATGCCCTGCGAGCGTCACCGCACTACCTTTGACCAGCACTGTGAAGTGCGAGGTGTCGACCCCACCCTTTGTAAGCGCGCGCAGCACCTTTTTGCTGAGGGCTCCATTCGCTTTTCTAATGTCCGACTTCGATGGAGCCGCCGTCGTGCCCGATTCCGTGGACGTGGCGGCGGACTCGTTTCCTTGCGGCCATGCGTTGATGGACGCGACAGCGATCAATGCTCCACTAGCCAGCTTGAGTGTTCTGTTTGCTTTCATGGCTTTCTCCCTTATTGACGCGGCATCCGCAGTCACGCGCCGACCCGCGCCGCGCCGCAGCCGTACCGCCAATCGCAATCTTCATCTCGGCCCGTCTGTGACGACGTCCAGACAGCACATCCGATCAGAGAGCGACGATCAGGTCTCCGGCGATCGCTGCCGGGTGTACGCCAAAAATAATTCCTCTGTGGCCTGCACGCTATTGGACTTTGGTCTCATATTCGAGCGATGTGTCAGACGAAGCATGCTGAGCAGAGCCGCGAGTGTGATGCCGAATTGGATGAAGGTGCACGCCACGAGCCCCGAAGTGATCACGCGCAGACATGCGGTCGTGTTGGCCTTCACACCTTTCCGGTTCGTGAGTCCGTGGAAGAACTGCGCGCCTAACTAGAGTTTCGTGAGCACCATCGGTCTTCGGTCCCATTGGCTTCATGCACGTGGTCGTATAGGTTGATATTCAACCGACCTTTAGGGCGGCGACATATCCACAAACTCGCACCGGAGTAGATCATGAGGATTTCAGCATTTGCGGCCTCAGCCATCTTCGTTGTAGTGCTATCGAATTCGTACGTATGGGCCCAGGACAATTCAGCAAGCAATGCGCCTGCGACCACAGAGCATCCCGACGAAATCGTGCGGATGCACCAACAGGTTGCAGCAGCTAATCGTGTTTACAACAAGAAGGTAGCCGCTGCAAAGAAAGTTTTCGATGAGAAAAAGACAGCAGCCGGAAAGGAGCGTGATGCTGCAATAGCGGCAGCACACCAGGGAGTTGGCGAATAGGCCGAGTTCGGCGAGCTTTCCTGTAAGTCAATGTTCTTTCGTCAAGGAGGTCCAAATGGCGGCAGACTCCCGACACGCCGGCGAAGTGTTCGGGTGTCCCGCAGTGTTTGGGTCTCTTCGGGCGACACTGCCTTTATAAGATCCGACGTTCGGCAGACGCCTGCAGCAGCATCGCTCTCTCTCGTGCGAATGCTATTCTGTTGTGGGCAGCTACCAGGAATCCACTGCCATTCTTGCGCGGGACGGTAATCCCTCAGTGTCATCCACCATGCTGGGCGAATACATGAAAGAGGCATGACGCGACCTGGCCCGTCCGCCAGTATCGTCATGGAAGCATCCCCGGAGGATTCACATGTTGCTGTTGTCGCTGATGCGACGCGAAATTGCAGCGCCGGTCAAGCTCATCGCGAACGGCGGGGTCGCTCAGCAACCGGGCGCTTCGGTGTTCCCCATATCGAGCACACAGGGGCTGGGAGATTGCGATCCAGTCCGCGTAGGTCCCTGTGTCTGCTAGCTCCCTTGCGTAGCGCAACACCGACTCAGGCAGCTTGATTGCTGGATACCGATTTCTCATCCGTCTCACTCCTCAGGTCAATGCCCGGACAGTGCCGGTCCGTCACGCGCTGTGCGAAAGCGTTCGTGGCGTGCATGACGACGGGATCTGGCTTAGGCCAGACTCGCGCTGCATCGTCAGTGGGGCCGCGCTCGCATTCAGCCGCTTGCGCGGGACCGAAAGCCGTACCGCGACCGTTTCCCCGGCGCGCGCGTCACGCCGCGCAATGTGGACCTGGCTGATACCCAGCATGGCGCGTAACGCTCGCCGCACAATCTGTAATGCGCCACTGAACCGCGGTGTGCGGGTTGCCGGCTCCCAGCGCCGTGACAACCTCGCGTGCAACAGCGGCAAACTCCGCGCCTTTCTTTGCCGGCGTACCAACTCCGCGAGCGACTCCAGGTTCGTCTTCTCCGTCACCCGTGCCCAATGAATCTTCCAATAGGTCCACAAGCCAACACCAGGGTAAGCCATAAGAAATGTACTGCTCGGTTCATAACTTTAGGGACTATCATCGTTCAATGGAAAAGCGGCAAAAGACGACCAATCGTCGAGGTCGGCGATCGCGCCAGGAAATCCTCGACGCGGCATCGCGTGTGATGTCCGCTTACGGTTATGCCGGCACTTCAATGTCCGCCCTTGTCAATGCAACAGGCATCCCGAAGAGTGCGATCTACCATCACTTTGGCTCTAAAGCCGGACTGCTGGCCGAAGTGATGGCTCAGGGGGCCCGGGGCTTTTTCGCAGCCATGCAGGAAGCTCACCGGAATCCACCTGAAGATGGCACACCGCGTGAGCGGCTAGGCTGGTACCTCAAAAAGGTGGGCGAGGTGTTTAAGACTCGGGAAAACTTCCTGCGATTGATGCTCGTCCTGGTCATGAGCAACGAGGCCGCGGAACCTGAAGCTCTGCGGATGGTTATCAAAGTTCGCAACGAGGGCCTCGGCTATATGCGAGAGTTGGTCCAGAACGCTTTCAGCGTTCAGGACGACACCCGGGCATCAGAGGTCGTCGACGACGTTGCTCACTTTGGCATGCTTGGCTTTGACGGTGCCTTTATTTCCTTGCAGTCTGGCGACGAAAGATCAATGGACACGCAAATGGAACAGCTCACCGACGCCATGATCGCACTCGGCGAGGCGCGTGTTGCATCCTTGAAGAGCGCTCGCTCCCGCGCCGAAAACGCGCGCAGAATCATGCATAGCCCTCCCCGGAAATCGAAGACAGTATCATCTGAATGAAAGGGACGCACGGGAGCGATACGTTAAGAGCTATCGGCGTAAGATTACGAGCGCAAAGGTTTTGTGGCAAAAGGCGACCTTACTCAGGATCGCACAATGCGATCAATGCGCTCTCGTACCAGCTAATTTCTGCGCTAGCATCGGAGCTCGATCAGCATGCAGACGCCGACGGCCATTGCGCACGGAGGCTGTCATTGCTATGACCTCCCAACATCTTCCGAACGGGCGGCGTCGCCTATCTCGCATGAAACTGCACCCGGTAGCGGGTCGGAATGCGGTTACTAAGTGCTATTCACGCATGCCAACCCGGGGACATTTCAAATGGCGATTTTTCCACTGAAAGCAGCCGTAGATTTGCCAATTGCATCTCCGTTTGCGGCAGGCCTCCGGTTCCGGCAAGTATTGGTCCGATAATCATTCGATTGATCGGTTCGGTCATCCTGAAAGGCCATTCGGTGCTTCGATGTAAATGGTGAGAAACGGGAGTAACTGAGGCGTACCTGGTCTCACAAAGCGGTGTCGTCCACTTTGCTGCCGGAGAAAGACATGACCGGCGTTCATACAAATCGGTCTTGCATACCCCTCGAAATACCGCTCCTTACTTTCCGCGCAATTCTTGTATTTCCAGTTAACACACGCCAGCAGTAGCGACTTCTACGAAAAGCTTTGCCCTATTGGACCAAGGTCCTATTGTGAGCCGTGTCGTTCCCTAGCAGATTTGAAACGCGATCAGGCGCGCTTTCCATTTTTGCTTCAGGAAATTCGCGCACTCCTCACACAAGAAAGCGCTTTCACTGGTCGGTGCAACGCGAGTCTGCGGCGCGACCGGCTTGTACCGGAGACCATCCATGTCCGATTCGACGTCCACGCCTCGTGCCGCCCCGACACCCGAAAGCGCCGCGACGCCCGCCTCAGCGAACAAGCTGCGCCTCGGCGCGCTCACTGCCCTCGTCGTAGGCTCGATGGTGGGCGGCGGCATCTTTTCACTGCCACAGAACATGGCGGCCAGTGCGGATGCCGGCGCCGTGCTGATCGGCTGGACAATTACCGCGGTCGGCATGCTGATGCTTGCATTCGTGTTCCAGGCGCTAGCCTTGCGCAAGCCCGAACTCAACGGCGGGGTCTATGCATTTGCGAAGGCTTCAGTAGCGGAACCTTCACGGCCGACTTCTGGGGTCAACTGAACCCCAATCTCGGCAGCGCGACGAACCAGGTTCGCAACATGATGCTCGTGACCGGCGTGACTTTCTATTGAGCACTGAGGGGAAAACGTATTGGCGCACGCTCACTTTGCGCAGAGCGGGAACGTCACTGATGCGGATCTGCTCCGTGGAAGACATCCGCCACAAGCCACATCGACTTCCTCAGTGGCGCGCACGTGCTGCCCGACACATACACGACGCCAACCAGACAACTTGCTGAGAAACGCGGTGCTCGTGGGCATTCTCTCTCCAGAATCTAGCAGGCCAGTGGCTGTCCGATCCTGAAATCGATCGTCCGGCAGACCGGTATCGTATGAGTCTCGGCAGGAGATCGCCATGCCCACCTATGTTTCTCTTTCCCTACTTCTATTGCCACTTCTCGGTGCCGGCTGCAATACCCCATCCATTCCCCTTGGCAAGCCGGTCAACATTTCGATCGCCCTCGAGCAAGCCCTCAAGGGCTCATGCAACTTCAGCAATGAACAGGCAGCTCAGAGGCAGGCCCGGGGTGTCGATGCCTACTTATCATGGAGAACCGGCCAGGTTGCTTAAGAATGCGTGCACTGCCGTTACATCGGACTCTTCACACGTCACGGATGTGTGTCGCT
The DNA here is from genome assembly GCF_038900515.1 of Burkholderia sp. JPY481. Taxonomy (NCBI): domain Bacteria; kingdom Pseudomonadati; phylum Pseudomonadota; class Betaproteobacteria; order Burkholderiales; family Burkholderiaceae; genus Burkholderia; species Burkholderia sp. JPY481. Next base: position 194,717 of record NZ_JAYMRT010000006.1, on the reverse strand, counting down.
CTGTCCTTGCTCCTGCTACCCGGTCTCGTGATTGCCCAGACGACCCTAGCGCGATCTTCGATCAACACTGTGATCGGCGGCAATGTAAAGCAGCACGCGGACGCTGTGCTCGCGATCATGAGCTACACGACGGTCCCGGACGTCACGACCAGCAATCTGTCGGTCAATAACGGCCTGACCGGTAATCCCGGCTTCGGGCAGACGCAATTCGGCGGCGGTTTCACGCTCAGCAGGTCGTTTCCGTTGTACATGGAGGGCACGCTCGCCTACAGCCGCTACGATCCGATTTTCATCGCCACGGATGGCGCCCAGCAGCGTGCGGTGCCCACCAAGTGGAACACCTTCAGCGGCACGGTCGGCCTGGGCTGGGATTTCCGCATCACCGACGAACTGGCATTCCGCCCAATCCTGAACGGTACGATCGGGCGCGTGTCGAGCGACCTGAAGGTGGGGCAGACGCTGTTCAATCACGTCACCGACAGCAACCTGCAGTTCCTCGAGAACGGCTCGCTCGATGCCTACGGCTATGGCGGCTCCCTGACGCTCGACTACGAGCACTACCGCGAAAACTACGAAATCGACGCTGAATTGCGGGCGACCGATATCTACCTGCGCAGTTTCGGCGGTTCATCGCAGGCCGTTCAGGGCTCGGCCACGGCCCAGCAAGTGAGCCTATGGACACGCTGGCGCGCGCCCACCGGCTGGCACGCGCTGGACCGGCCAGTCCGCTATGTGCTCGAAGCCGCTTACTCGCACTATTTCGGCGACAGCGCCGGGGTGCTGGGTTTCAACGACCTCACGTCGCTGGGAGTCGGCCTCGAACTCGATAGCAGCAGGTATCCCATCATCGTCACCCGCACGCGCGCGATGGTGCGCTACGTGTTCGGTCGCAACGTGCACGGCGTGTCGTTCGGATTCGCGATGAGTTTCTAGCGGGTCCGACGAGCCGACCGCAAGGTCCAGCGCGGTAAAAAGTGCAGCGCCGGGCTGCTATCGGACTTTGGTCCCATTGGTTTTGCCCGCTTGACCGTGTACGGTGAGACTCCAGAGACGATTGAACGTCGCCGTGTCCGCAATTTGCCCGGCAGTCAATCATTAAATGTCTTGTCAGGATCGCCCTCCTGGAAACAGGTTCGCTCATGTCGATGGCATTCGTTATGGAAGTCGGAGGCTACCGCTTCTCGAGCGTTCAACGTCTGACGCGCATTTTGCCTTCTCTCGTCGCCGCAAAAACACAGGGCGTCGCACTGCAGCACGCGAGGCACTGATTTTCTCGAGGGGGAAAAGAGTCACTTCTAATGTCTGCTGCGCGAACGCACCCGACTACGCGGCACCGTACTGGTGGCGACCTTCCTGAAGGATGTCCATGAACGCGTTCATGCGGCGTCAATCTGGCCACGCCCGGCCTCTTTCCGCGCCGAATACTCTCGGGGCTGTAGCTGCTCCGTCGCATACACCAAGGATGGGCGGAACGGCAGGACGAACCACACGGCGTGCTCGCGCATGCATGATGCTGATTGGCATCCTCGCGCTGCTGCCAGCATGGGTCAGCGCGGCCGCAGCAGCGCCCTTGCCTGCCCCGCTGCAAAGCAGCATCACCGCTATGACGGGTGCGTCTACACAGCCGCCCTCGGCGCCACAGGCCGCTTCTGCACCTTCGCCCGCCAGTCAGGCAGAACTTACGCGTTCGCTGAACACCCTGATCGTCACGCTTGAGAATGAGAAAGGGCGCGAAGCGCTTATCGCCCAGTTGAAGGGACTCCGCGACGGGACACAAGCTCCGGCACCCGTTGCGGCGTCGGCGCAGACTAATGGCGCTCTTCTCGGCGTGATCGCATCGGGCATTGCGTCGGTCGAAACGAATCTGAACGAAGGCCGGACACCGCTGCACTTCTGGGCGGCACGTTTTGCTTCGGCCGCTAGCGAACTGCGAGCCCTGGTCATGGGCGGGAGGGGCGAGACACTCGGCCAGGCTTTGCTCGGCATCGCCGCGACGCTTGCGGGGTGGGGCGCGTATGCCGCGCTGCTAGTCCACTTGCAGCGGCGCGTCCTTGCGCACTATGGCCGGGACGTCACACTAGCTGCGGATCCGAGTTTCGTGGACCTGTTGAGCTTCACGCTGCGCAAGACAGGGCCATGGATCATCGCGTTCGTAGCGGTACTGCTATTTGGGCAGAGCATGCCCGAAGCCATTGGCCGTACGCTCGGACTCGTGATCGCCTACGCGATCGTCGTGGGTATAACCTTCCGGGTGCTCTGCGTGGTCGTGATTTCGGCGTTTAGCACGGCACACCGGCGTGTCGCAGTGCGGCAGTTGTTGGCGGGCGGCCTCTTGCCGATCTTCGCGATAGGGGCATTCGGCGCGCTCGGCGACGCAATGGCCGACCCTGACGTGACGCGCATTGTCGGCCCGAATGTTGCCGGCATCGTGTCGAGCTTCGCAAACATGGCGGCGGCCGTTTTGAGCGGTTACTTCGCGCTTGCATACCGCCGCCCCGTCACGCATCTGATTCGCAATCGACCTTATTCGCGAAGACGCGACCACAAACTTGCCACCGAAGCGCTCGATATCCTCGCCTCGCTGTGGCACATCCCGATACTGCTGATTGCAGTCGCTTCGGTCGTCGCCACCATTGCTGGACGCAGCGACGAGGGCAACGTATGGCAGCCGTCGCTGCTCAGCGCGCTGTTGCTCGTGCTCACGCTATTTGCGTCGGTGCTGCTGCCGCACCTGACGCGTCGAATGGACAGCCGCGCCGAGCGCCGCGCGCCACACCTGATGCGGCTCCTGCGCTTTGCCAGTTCGCTGCTCGTTCTCGTGATGTGGCTCGCGTACATTCGATTCGAACTGGTTCTGTGGAGTGGCCCGATTGCAAGGCTGGTCAAACGAAGTGCGATGACACCCGGTTTCAGACATGCGCTTTTTACAGTCATCGCGACCGTTTTCGGCGCATGGTTCGTCTGGATTCTCGTCGACACGGTCATTCTCGAGGTTCTAGGCCCGAGCAGTTCACGCAACAAGGCACTGGAGCCCGGCGTTCGTGCGCGTACGATGTTGCCGCTGGTGCGCAATGCAACCCTTGCGACGGTGGCAACCCTGGCCGCCATCATCGGCGCGGCCAGCCTGGGCATCAATCTGACGCCCCTGCTCGCGGGCGCAGGCGTAATCGGTCTTGCATTCGGCTTCGGGGCGAAATCGCTCGTCACTGACCTGATCACGGGACTCTTCATCATCGTCGAGGAGACCATCTCCGTCGGCGACTGGATCGACGTCGATGGCGGCCATGCGGGCATCGTCATGGATCTGACGATCCGCACGGTCCGGTTACGCGACGGGCAGGGCGCGGTACACACGATTCCGTTTTCGCAGATCAAAATCGTGAAGAACCTGTCGCGCGACTTCGCAGAGTGCCGTTCTCTGCTGACATTGATCAAGTCACGCGCATCATCGCGGAAGTGGGCACGGATTTGATCAAAGACTATCGCTTCCGCGACGAGATACTCGCGCCGATCGAGGTGTGGGGGCTCGAGCGCTTCGACACCAACTGGCTAGTGGTGAAAGGGCAGATCAAGACTCGACCGCTGCAGCAGTGGAGCATCTCCCGCGCGTTCAACGCAAGGCTCAAGCTTAAGATGAATGCGGCCGGCATCGAGATCCCATTGCCGCAAATGCAGCTTCATACGTCGTCGGAAGAGACCAACCTGTCGCTGCAAACCGACGATCTCCCCTACGGAGAGGGTCCGCAAGCGGCAAGCGCAGGCAGTGCGGCCCCGCCCCGGCCGGATAGCGCTGCCCTACCGGAACTCCACGTACTGCGGCAGCCGCCCCCTCCCGGGAAACCTGACGGCCAGGCTGTTTCTGCATCGTCAACCGCTCCCCGTCGCGAGGGTGAGATCCGTAATTGAGGCGAGCCTGGCGGTGAAGATTTCCTGCCCGACGTGACGGTGGTGAAGGGCTGGCCACCCTCCCCGCCTTGACAGTACAGTCAGCACGTACATCGATATCCGAACTGATGCCGGCAGGCGAGGAGGTCATCGCAAAGCGAACCCTGGCAGCTTTCCCCGATAAGAACTTGCTGCGTGCCTGGCTGCGCGGCACGCCCCAAGGACGTCAGTACAGATTTTCATTTGCAAATCCGTTTTTGCAGCGCGCCGCGCGCCTAGACCATATTTGTTTGCAACGAGGGAATTGCGAGGAAGAACGAATATTCATACAAACAGTGACTTAGCCATTTTCGTCAGGACACGTTTTGTTTTCAAACATCCACCAAGCCCTCCACGATCGTGATCTGCGCCCGGCAATGTCCATCGCGCTTCTGTTTGGCGGCCTGATACTCCGGCGAGTGATAGCAGTCGAGCGCCGTTTGCATGTCCCTGAAGCGAATCACGACGTGCCGCTCGAACGACTCGCCTTCCAGCACCTCCGACGCGCCGCCGCGCGCGAGAAACACCGCGCCGTACTTGTTGAACGCCTGCGGTGCGATGTCCGTGTAGCCCTTGTATTTCGCCGCGTCGAGCACGGTTACGTGGGCGATCCAATATGCAGCCATATCTCCTCCTTCTAAATCCGGAATGGTTTGCGCAATGCCTGCCGCTTCCTTGATGGTCTGACAAACCGCGCGCTGCGTGTTTTTGGCGTCGCTGCTCGCCGTCAAATCCCTCGCAAAAACGCCCTTCTCCCCGCCCGACGCGGCTTCCGCCGACGCCGCGGGTTAACACTCATGGCATGCCGTAACATGGTATACCACAATGCCTCACACATCCAACCCACGCAGGAAGCTGCCATGAGCCTGATTCGCAAATCCATCCTCCATGTCGAGACCGTCTTCGTCGACGGCGACAAGGTCGCCGCGAAGCCGCTGAAAATGATCGGCGCGGCCGCCGTGATCAAGAACCCGTGGGCGGGCCGCGGTTATGTGGAAGACCTGTCGCCGGAGATTCGCGCGCTCGCGCCGCAACTGAGCGAGCACCTGACCAGGCTGATCATCGACGAAGCCGGTTCCGGCGAAGCGGTCGAAGCGTTCGGCAAGAGCGCGATCGTCGGCCTTGCGGGCGAGATCGAGCACGCGTCCGCGCTGATCCACACACTGCACTTCGGCAACACGTATCGCTCGGCCGTCGGTGCGAAGTCGTATCTGGCGTTCAACAACACGCGCGGCCCCGCCAATGCGCCGCTGCTGATCCCGATGATGGACAAGAACGACGAAGGCCGCCGTTCGCACTATCTGACGCTGCAGTTTGCGATTGCGGACGCGCCGGCCGCAGACGAACTCGTGATCGCGATTGGCGCTGCTACTGGCGGCCGTCCGCATCACCGCATTGGCGATCGCTACAAAGACCTCGCAGAGCTCGGAAATGACGTCAAGAACCCTGCAGCTGTCAAATAAGCGCGTCGCGCACTATCTGGAACAGGGCAGCGGCGAACCGCTGGTGCTGATCCACGGCGTGGGCATGCAGGCGCACGCGTGGTATCCGCAGATCGAAGCGCTGTCGCCCGAGTTCCGGGTGATCTCGGTCGATATGCCCGGCCACGGTCGAAGCGATCCGCTCGAACCGGGCGCCGGCTTGCAACAGTTCGTCGAGTGGGCAGCGAGTTTCATCGAGGCGCTGGATATGGGCCCCGTCAATCTGGCCGGTCACTCGATGGGTTCGTTGATCGCGGCGGGCGTCGCGGTCACGCGGCCCGATCTGGTCAAGCGCGTCGCCGTGTTGAACGGTGTGTATCGGCGCACCGCGCAAGCGCGCGATGCCGTGCTGCGTCGCGCGGCCGAACTGCGCTCGGGCGCCGTCGATGTGGCAACACCGTTGCAGCGCTGGTTCACGGCCGAGGAATCGCAACGGGTTGCCGCGCAACGGGTCGAGTCGTGGCTGAAGTCGGCGGACCTGTGTGGCTACGCGACCGCCTATACGGCCTTCGCGAACGGCGACGACGTATATGCCGACGGCTGGAACACAATCGCCCGCCCTGCTCTCGTGCTCACCGGTTCCGACGATCCGAACTCGACCCCGGCGATGGCCAGACAGATGGCGCAAGCCGCCCGTCACGGCCACGCGGTCGTGATCGACAACGAGCGACACATGGTGAATCTGACCGCGCCTCGCGAAGTCAATCGCGCCCTGCGTGCCTGGTTGCAGACGACGCCGCAGACGCAAGACCACGAATTGGAAGTGTGAAATGAGCCAACAGACGAGCCAGCATGTTAGTCAGGTAGCTAGCCAGGAAGCGCCGAAACTCAACACGCGCGAGCTGCGCGACGCGTTCGGCGCGTTCATGACCGGCGTGACGATCGTGACCACCGCGAGTGACGACGGCAAGCCGCTCGGCTTCACCGCCAATTCGTTTTCGTCCGTTTCGCTCGACCCCGCATTGCTGCTGGTGAGCATCGCGAAGACGTCGAGCAACTTTCAGACGTTTTCCACCAGCGGGCACTTCGCGATCAACATCCTCGCGGAAGGGCAAAAAGATCTGTCCAACATTTTCGCGCGACCGAGCGACGATCGCTTCGCCAACGTGGCCTGGCATCTGAGCCAAAACCGCAACCCGCTGATCGACGACGTCAGCGCGTGGTTCGACTGCACGACGCACGCGGTGATCGACGCGGGCGACCATGCGCTGATCGTCGGCAAGGTCGAGGCGTTCCATTCGGCCGGGTGCGCGGGTCTCGGCTACTACCGCGGCGGCTATTTCACGCCGGCCAGAGTGTCGGCCGAAGTCATCGCGGGCCCGAAGGTGATCGTCAGCGCGATCATCGCGCGCGACGACAAAGTGCTGCTCGTCAAAACAGCAGACGACAAATGGGGACTTCCATCGAAACAGATCGGCAACGAAGGCGCCGACAAGGCACTCGCCGAGATCTTCGAGAAGTACCAGCCCGACGCATCGGCAAGCTTCATCTATTCGGCCTACAACAACACCGAAACCCAATATCAGTACATCTCGTTCCTGTGCAGCGCACCGGATGAACTCGCCGCTTCGGGTCACGCTTCGGGCAAATTCATCAGCCTCGACGACATCGACACGCAAGCGTTGCAGGACAGCGCGTTAGCCAGCATGCTGCACCGCTACCGCGAGGAAAGCCGGTTGAAGAGCTACGGGTTGTACTTCGGCGACCATAGCAACGGCACAGTCCGCCCGCTTCATTCCTGAAAGGTCACATCATGCGATTTTCCCTCTTCGTTCACATGGAGCGCGTCTCCGAGCAGACCAGTCAGAAGCAGCTGTATGACGAAATGGTCGAGCTTTGCCAGATTGCCGATCGCGGCGGCATGCACGCTGTCTGGACCGGCGAGCACCACGGCATGGACTTCACGATCGCGCCGAATCCGTTCATCAATCTCGCGGACCTCGCCAACAAGACGAAGCACGTGAGGCTCGGCACCGGCACGGTGGTGGCGCCGTTCTGGCATCCGATCAAGCTGGCCGGCGAAGCCGCGATGACAGACATCATTTCGAACGGCCGGCTGGAGTTGGGCATCGCGCGCGGCGCGTATTCGTTCGAATACGAACGCCTGCATCCGGGGCTCGACGCGTGGGGCGCGGGTCAACGCATGCGCGAACTGATCCCGGCCGTGAAAAAGCTTTGGGAAGGCGATTACGCGCACGAAGGCGAATTCTGGGAATTCCCTGCCACGACGTCTTCGCCGCTGCCGCTGCAGCGCCCGCACCCGCCAATCTGGGTGGCCGCGCGCGATCCGAACAGCCACGAATTCGCGGTGTCCAACGGTTGCAACGTGCAGGTGACGCCGCTGCATCTGGGCGACGAAGAGGTCGAGAAGCTGGTTGGCCACTTCAACGCCGCGTGCGAGAAGTTCAGCAACCTGCCGCGCCCGCAGATCATGCTGCTGCGTCACACGTATGTGGCGAGCAGCGAAAACGACGCGCAGATCGCCGCCGACGAAGTGAACACGTTCTACAACTACTTCGGCGCGTGGTTCAAGAACGAGAGACCGGTAAGCCGCGGCATGATCAAGACGCTGAGCCCGGAAGAGATCGCTGCTCATCCGTTCTATACGCCCGCGGCGATGCGCAAGAACAACGTGATCGGCACGCCCGAGGAAGTGATCGCGCGCCTGAGGGCATACGAGGCACTCGGCTTCGACGAGTACTCGTTCTGGATCGACACGGGCATGAGCTTCGAGCGCAAGAAGGCATCGCTCGAACGCATGATCAACGACGTGATGCCTGCATTCCGGTAAGGGGCCGACGCCATGGATTCGCATTTTCAGCTGTATATCGACGGACAGTTCGAACCCGGCGCCGCCACGTTCGCGAGCGTGAACCCGGCCACCGGCAAAGCATGGGCGCAGATGCCCGAAGCACGCACCGAGCAGGTCAACCGCGCGGTCGAGGCGGCCAATCGCGCGCTCACCGATTCCGCGTGGGCCGGCCTCACCGCGTCGGCGCGCGGCAAGCTGCTGTACAAACTGGCCGGGCTCGTCGAGAAGGCTGCGCCGCGACTCGCTGAAATTGAAACGAACGATACCGGCAAGATCATTCGCGAGACCTCCAGCCAGATCGCCTACGTCGCCGAGTATTACCGCTACTACGCCGGCATCGCCGACAAGCTCGAAGGCAGCAGCATTCCCGTCGATAAGCCGGACATGCAGGTGTGGCTCGAACGGCAGCCCGTCGGCGTGGTCGCCGCGATCGTGCCGTGGAACAGCCAGTTGTTCCTGTCCGCCGTCAAGCTCGGACCGGCGCTCGCCGCCGGTTGCACGGTCGTGCTCAAGGCGTCCGAGGAAGCGCCGGGGCCGCTGCTCGAATTCGCGAAGCTGGTGCACGAAGCCGGCTTCCCGCCGGGCGTCGTCAATGTGATCACCGGCTTCGGGCCGGAATGCGGCGCGGTACTCAGCGGCCATCGGAAGGTCGACAAGGTTGCGTTCACGGGCGGCCCGGAAACTGCGCGGCACATCGTGTCGAATACCTCGAACAACCTCGCGAAGGTGTCGCTCGAACTGGGCGGCAAGTCGCCCTTCATCGTGTTCGCCGATACCGATATCCAGAGCGCCGTGAACGCGCAGGTCGCGGCCATCTTCGCGGCGAGCGGCCAAAGCTGCGTGGCGGGCTCGCGGCTGCTGATCGAAGCCTCCGTGAAAGAGCGGTTTCTCGCCCTGCTGGTGGAGCGTGTATCGCGCATCCGCGTGGGTTCGCCCAACGAGATGTCGACCGAGTACGGACCGCTTTGCACCGAGAGGCAACTGCGCAACATCGAGAAGGCCGTCGCGAACTCGGTACGCCAGGGCGCCAGGGTACTCGCCGGAGGCAACGCGCTCGCGCGCGACGGCTACTACTACGCGCCGACGATTCTCGACTGCACCGGCGTAAGCAACGCCGACAGCATCACGACGGAGCTGTTCGGGCCGGTTCTTTCGGTCGATACGTTCACCACCGAGCAGGAAGCGATCGACAAGGCGAACAGCACCGCCTACGGTCTCGCCGCGGGCATTTTCACCACCAGCCTGACTCGCGCGCATCGCGTGTCGAAGCGCGTACGCTCGGGGATCGTGTGGATCAACACCTATCGCGCGGTGTCGCCGCTGGTGCCGTTCGGCGGCTTCGGCCTGTCTGGCCACGGCCGCGAAGGCGGCTTGGCCGCGGCGCTCGAATACACGACGACGAAGTCGGTATGGCTGCGCACCTCGGACGAACCGATCAGCGATCCGTTCGTGATGCGCTGAGTCCAACGCGCGGTCCATTCCCCCGCAGCACCGTTTCAAAGCCATAGAGGGCAACGCCATGTCACGTCTATCGAACGTGGCATCGCGCACGCCTGTGCGATAAAGATGGAGACACTATGAAAAGCCCGTCGAACGACAACAGCGTTCTGGCCATTGAAAGCAACTCGATCGAGTACGTCGCTCCGTCGGATCGGCACGGCAAACCGGTCGATCTTTTCACCCTGTGGTTCTGCACGAACGTCGCGCCGCTCGCGGTGATTTCCGGTGCGACTTCCGTACTCGTCTTTCACCTCGATGTGGTGAGCTCGATTCTCGCGATCGCCGCCGGCCAGTTCTTCGGCGCGGTCTTCCATGCGCTGACCTCCGCGCAAGGCCCGCTAGTCGGCGTGCCGCAGATGATTCAAAGCCGCGCGCAGTTCGGCCGTTATGGCTCGCTGCTCGTGGTCGGCTTCACCACGCTGATTTATCTCGGCTTCTTCGTCTCGAACATCATCCTCGCGGGCAAGACGCTGCACACCGCTGTCCCTGTGGTACCGGTGGCGCTTGGCACCGTGCTGGGCGCGATTCTCGCCACGCTGGTCGGCGTTATCGGCTATCACTTCATCCACCGCTTCAACAAGGTGGGCGCATGGTTCATGGGCGGCGCGCTGGTGATCGGCATGATCATGATGGCGCCTGGTCTCGACGCGCGAATTCTTCAGCAAGGCCATTTCGATCTGTCGAACTGGTTCGCGATGTTCGGACTTTGTGCCGTCTGGCAGATCAGCTTCGCGCCCTACACGTCCGACTATTCGCGCTACCTTCCGGCCACCACCGGCTTTATGAAGACCTTCGCGTTCACGTATTTCGGCACGTCGCTCGGCACGATCTTCGCGTTCCTGTTCGGCGTACTTGCGATCAGCACCAGCCACGCCACCGATGCGATGCAAGCCATCCGCACGCAAACCGGCCTGTTCGGCTACGTGCTGATCTTGCTGTTCCTGGTCAATATCATCGGCCACAACGGCATGAATCTGTATGGCGGCGTGTTGTCGTTCATTACCGCCGCGCAAACGTTCCGTCCAAACTGGGTGCCGGGCCGCAACGTTCGCATCGTCGTGTCGACGGTGCTGCTGATTTCGTCTACCGTCACTGCGTTGTGGGCTTCGAGCAACTTTATCGCGATCTTCCTGACCGCGATCTTCGCGATGCGAATCGTGCTCGCGCCATGGGTAGCGATCAATCTCGTCGACTTCTACCTGATCAGCAACCGGCGCTACCGCGTGTCGGAAATCATCAGCAGTAACGGCGGCGTGTACGGTTCGTTCAATTTCAAGGCCATCGCGATTTACGTCTTCGGCATCGCGGTTCAGGTCCCGTTCATGGAGGAGAGCTTCCTCCACGGTCCGTGGGCATCGATCATGGGCGGCGCGGACGTCTCGTGGATCGTCGGACTGGTGGCGACGGCAGTGACCTACTACCTGTTTGCATCGAACGACGGCTCGCGCGCCCGCCATACTTCTCCGGCAGGTGTTCCCGCTGCCGAGTGAGCGGACCCAGCCTTCGACACCGCCGCCCTCCCTACGAGCCCATTGCGCGTCGCCATTCCCGCGACGCGCGCCATCACATCAACGATCCCGTCACGCAGGCGAGCTTTCGGTGTTCAGCTTCGACACCGCACCCGTCTGCTCGTCGTAGCGGTAGCCTTGTTTCTCGAGGTGAGCGGTGATCGTTTCGACGATCACTTGCTGCTGGATCTCCTTGCGCAGCAATTCATGCTCCGGCTTGACCTGACTGAGTTCAGCGGAAAGCCGGCGGCTCAAGGTCGCTTCGCCTGCGCCGCGGGCAAGAACGACCACCATTTTTTCATTCGCCTGAGTCAGCTGCTGCTTCAGTGCGTTCGAGTAGTCGGACCATTTCCTGACGGTCTCCCGTGCTTCGGCAATCGCGGCGGCATGCGCTTCCGCGTCGCGCGACATCTGCGCCTTCAGTGCTTCGAGTTCCTGCGAGTCGACACCCGCCGACGACGCCGATTCCACGTCCTCGGCCTTCTCGCTCGCCGCCGCGCTTTCGGCCAGTTCGGCCGCGCGCTGCTGCTCCGCGTCGGCACGTTCCTGCGCTTCGGACAAGCTGGCCGACAACCGCGCGATTTCGGAGGCGTCCGCATCGCGCTCATCGCTCAGGGTGGCGATTTGCGTCTGGGCATTCTGCAATTCGAGCGCGGCGGCATCCCGTTCGGCCTGCGCGCCCGCGATCTCTTCGCGTCGAGCCGCATGCGCTTCCTGCTCGGCCTGCAGCTCCGCGCGAATCGCTTCGAGCTCGCTCTGAAGACGAGCGACCGCTTCGGCATGCTCCGCTTCCTGCGCCGCGCGCTCTGCTTCGCCTGCCGGCGTTTCGACAACCGGCTCAGCCGACTCGCTCGCCACCTCGCCTTCGCCTGCGGCATCGCTCCCGTCGCCCGCAATCGCTCCACGCCCGGCGGCCTGTTCCGCGCGCTCCAGTTCCGCTTCGAGGTGCGAAACGCGCTCGGCCAGCTCCTGCGCGCGCTTCTCGGCTGCGTCGGTGCGTTGCACCGCGAGCGCGATGTCCTCTTCCAGCCCGGCCACGGCATCGACCTTCTCGTCGTAGGCTCGGGTCATCTTGTCCAGCTGGACTTGCAGCGCATCCAGTTCCTGGACGGTGGTTTGCAGTTCGGCGAGCGCTTCGTCGCGCTCGTTGCTGGCGTCTTCGACACGCTGGCGCATCGCGGCGAGGCGTCGCGCCACCGAGCGTTCCGCTTCGTCCTGCGCCGACGTCCACAGCCGGTCGAGCGCTTCGCGCATGGTGTCCGTCACGGTTTCCGGCAAAGCAGGACGTTCGACGACCTGCGGCACCCGCGCGGCGCGCGTTTCGCGCCACTTGCGCAATGCCGCGGACACCGCGACCACCGAACCGCTATGGACTTCGGACCAGATGGCTACGGGGGACACCTTTTGGCCCTCGTCGGCCATCCGGTTTGCGATTTCAGCTACGAGTTCGTCCGTGATCGTAATGTTGCTTGACATGTCTGCCTCGACAAAGTGCACGTGGTGACGAATACCGTTTCGTCGTCCGGGAGGCAGCCGCACGCTGGGACTCGCCTCGTATAGCCACCAATTGTCGGCTACCTGGCTGGCGGCCAATCGGTCGAAAAGCCGAGGTTACGGGGAGGTATTCACGGGATTGGCGCGCGGCCTTGCGGCGTCCGATCCGCGTGATACGACGAACGCACGAGCGGCCCCGCCACCACTTCGACGAACCCCATCTTCAAACCTTCATCGCGCAGCATGTCGAAAGTCGCGGGCGGCACATATCGCCGCACCGGCATGTGATACCGCGACGGCGCGAGATACTGACCGATCGTCAGCACGTCGACGTCGTGCGCGCGCAGATCGCGCATCGTCGCGAGCAATTCGCCGTCGGTCTCGCCAAGGCCGGCCATTAGCCCGGATTTGGTCAATACCGCCGGGTTCTGGCGTTTCGCGCGCGACAGCAGTTCGAGCGAGCCGCGATAGTCCGCGCCGGCCCGCGCCGCCCGATACAGCGACGGCACCGTCTCGATGTTGTGATTGAAGACGTCCGGCCACGCGCCGGACAGCGCATCGAGCGCGCGCTCGATGCGCCCGCGAAAATCCGGCGTCAGGATTTCGACGCGAATTCCCGGTACGCGCTCGCGCACGAGCTTGATACAGCGCGCGAAGTGCGCGGCGCCGCCGTCGCGCAGATCGTCGCGGTCCACCGATGTAATCACGACGTAGCGCAGCCCGAGCGCCGCGACGGCGTCGGCGAGCCGCGCGGGCTCGTCGTCGTCGAGCGCTTGCGGCCGGCCATGCGCGACGTCGCAGAACGCGCAGCGCCGCGTGCAGATCCCGCCCATGATCATGAATGTCGCGGTGCGCTGCGCAAAACACTCGCCGATGTTCGGACACATCGCCTCCTCGCAGACCGAATGCAACTTGTGCTCGCGCAGCACCGCCGCCACGCCCGCGACGGTTTCGCTCATCATCGGCCGAGCATGCAGCCAGGGCGGCTTCGGCAAGACGGCCGCATGGTCCGCCGGCACGATCTTCACCGGAATGCGGGCGAGCTTGTCGCGATTGCGCTTGCCATGCTGGCCAAGCGCCGTGAAGCTGTCGGTAGGACAAGCGGCGTCCATCGCGGTTATCCGAAGAACTCGTTGAGCAGGCGGTTCACGTCCGATGCAGCCTCCATCTGCACCATGTGCCCCTTGCCGTCGATCACGTGCACGCGCACCTGCGCAGGCAGCCCTTGCGCGTGCGCGGCCGGAATGATCTGGTCCTGCGCGCCCCAGATCACCAGCGTGCACGGCGCGAGCGTGTCGAGCCGGTCGCGATAGACGCGGCTTTGCACCCCGCCTTCGAACGCGGACGCCGCAATCTTGCGCAGCGCGTCGTTCACGCCTTCGAGCCGCTTGTACTTGACGATGTCTTCGACCAGTTGCCGCGTGACCAGCGATCCGTCGGCGAACAGCTTCACCAGATGCGGCTTCAGCGTGTTGCGGCTGCTGCCCGAGACGAAGCCTTCGATGTACTCGCGGTTGATCTCGTCGCCGAGCCCCGCGCCCGCGATCAAGGCCAGCGACGCGACGCGTTCGGGCGCCTTCGCGGCAACCGTCATCGACACGGCGCCGCCCATCGAATGGCCGACCAGATGCGCGCGCTCGATGCCCCGGTCAGCGAGAAACGCGATCACGCTGTCCGCCAGCTCGTCGAGGCTGCCCGTGTCGAGCGCCTTGCCCGACTCGCCATGCCCCGGCAGATCGAGCGCCCACACGGCGCGGTGCGCGGCGAGATCTGCATGGTTGAATAGCCAGTTGTTCAGATCGCCGCCGAAGCCGTGGATCAGCACCGCGGGCGTGCCGCCGTCGCCGATCTTCAGGTAACGCACGGTGCGCCCGCCGATCTGCGCTTTTTCCGGCTGCGGTCCCGCGTCCGCGGCATCCGCGGCGGCCGGCACGAAGTCGCGCTGGAACGCCTCGACGGCAGCATCGATGTCGGCGTCGGACGTCTCGGCGTCCGCGACGACGCCGAGCAACGCGCCGATCGGCAGCGTGTCGCCCTGCTGCGCGATCTGCCGGCGTAATGTGCCGTCGAAAGCGCACTCGACGCCCGACGAAATCTTGTCGGTCTCGACGTCGAGTATCTCGTCGCCCTTCGCGACCTTTTCGCCGACCTCCTTCAGCCAGCCGTTGACCTGCCCCTGCTCCATCGACAGCCCCCACTTGGGCATCGTGATCATGTGAATCGGCATTGCTCAGCTCCTTACTTTCCGCACGGCCGCGGCGATGTTTTCCGCCGACGGGATATACAGGTCTTCGAGCACGCCTGCGAAAGGCGCGGGCGTATGCGGCGCGGTCACGAGTTCGATCGGCGCCTTCAGCGAATGGAACGCGCGCTGCGCGACCAGCGCGGCGATATCGGTCGCCATCGAGCAGCGCGGATTCGACTCGTCGACCACGACGACGCGCCCGGTACGCTCGGCGCTTTCCAATATCGTTTCCTCGTCGAGCGGCGAGGTCGTGCGCAAATCGATCACCTCGGCCTGGATGCCCTCTTTCGCGAGCTTTTCGGCGGCATCGGTCGCGTGATGAACCATGCGGCCATAGGTGACGATCGTCGCGTCGTCGCCTTCGCGTACCACGTTCGCTTCGCCGAACGGAATCGCATACGACTCTTCCGGCACGTCGCCCTCGCGGCCATACAGCAGTTTGTGCTCGCAGAAGATGACCGGGTCGTTGTCGCGGATCGCCTGGATCAGCAGACCCTTCGCGTCGTACGGCGTCGACGGGCACACCACTTTCAGGCCGGGTACGTGGGTGAACAACGATGTCAGCATCTGCGAGTGCTGCGCGGCCGCGCGCAGGCCCGCGCCCTGCATCGTGCGAATCACGACCGGCGTCACTGCCTTGCCGCCGAACATGTAGCGAAACTTCGCGGCCTGATTGAAGATCTGGTCGAAGCACACGCCCATGAAATCGATGAACATCAGCTCGGCCACCGGACGCATCCCGCATGCGGCCGCACCGACCGCCGCGCCGATGAAGCCGCCTTCGGATAGCGGCGTGTCGAGCACGCGCCCCGGATACTTGTGAAAGAGCCCTTTCGTCACACCGAGCACACCGCCCCACGCATCCTGCTCGCCTGGGGACCCGGCGCCGCCTGCGTTGTCCTCGCCCATCACGATGACGGTTTCGTCGCGCGCCATCTCCTGGCTCAGCGCTTCGTTGATCGCCTGCGAAAACGTGATCTTCCGTGCCATGACTGTCTCCTGATTGAATGGTTCGCGCTGTGGATTACGGATAGGACACGTAGACGTCGGTCAGCAGGTCAGCGGCGGTCGGCAGAGGCGCGGCCTTCGCTTCCGTCACCGCGCCGTCGATCAACTGCTTCACCTCGGCATCGACGCCGCGCAATTCGTCGGCGCTGAGCATTTCGGCGCGAACCACGCGCTCCTCGAAGCGCTTCAGGCAGTCTTTTTCGTCGCGCAGCTTCTGCACCTCACCAGGTGCGCGATAGGTTTGCGCATCGCCTTCGAAGTGACCGAAATAGCGGGACAGCTTGACTTCGACGAGCGTCGGGCCACCGCCGCCGCGCGCCCGCTCGATCGCGGCGCCGAGCGCCTCGTGCACCGCGAAGAAATCGAAGCCGTCGACGATCACGCCGGGCATCCCAAAGCCGCTCGCGCGGTCGGCGATGTTGTCGGCCGCGACCGACCACGTCGACGAGGTCGCCTCCGCATAGCCGTTGTTCTCCGCGACGAAAATCGCCGGCAGGCGCCAGACGGACGCCAGATTCATCGATTCGAAGATCACGCCCTGGTTCGACGCACCGTCGCCAAAGAAGCACACGCCGACGCCGCCGGTCTTCTTTAGCTTCGCGGCGAGCGCGGCGCCGCACACGAGCGGACCGCCCGCGCCGACGATCCCGTTCGCGCCGAGCATCCCTTTCGACAGATCGGCGATATGCATCGAGCCGCCTTTGCCACGGCACACGCCGGTGCTGCGGCCGTAGATTTCCGCCATCATGCCGCGCACGTCCACGCCCTTCGCGATGCAGTGGCCATGACCGCGGTGGGTGGTCGCAACGTAATCCGCGTCGTTCAGATGCATCATCGTGCCGACCGCCGACGCCTCCTCGCCGGCATACAGATGCACGAAGCCGGGTATCTCGCCGGTCGCGAATTCGACGTGCAGACGCTCCTCGAACTCGCGGATCGTGCGCATCATCCGGTACGCTTCCAGCAGCTTTTCCTTGCTCAACTGCGTCGAAACAGACATGGTGTGTCTCCTTGGAATGATCTCGATGGTCACTGCTACTTCAGCCGGCTTTGCTTCCAGCGTTCGCTTCCTCCTTTGATTACCTCCGACGCGCCGCCGCTTCGCGCATCAACTGCCGCGACGCGCAAAAGCGCAGCGTGCGGCCGACATCGACCGTGAGCGGTCCCGCCCAGTCGAGCGCGATCTCGTAGCGGTCGTCGCGTTCGAGCTCGATCTCGCGCTCGCCGTCGAAGGCGAGCGTTCCTCGTTCGGTATGCAGCGGCGTCCAGCAGCCCGCTTCGAAGCGCTCGCAGGTGCGCATCGTCACCTGATCGACACGGCCCGGTGCGAGCGGCGCGAAGATCGGCACGCCGGATTCGCCCGCGCGCGCGAACGTCAGATGCAGCCCGTACGGCGCCCCGCGCTCGACCGGCGCCCACGCGCCGCCGATCGACGACAGGCCGATGCCGTCCGGCGCCGCGAACGTCAGAAACAGCGCTTCGAGATCCGCCGGCTCGCAGACTGCCCGCGCACCGACGAAACGCTGCCGGCTCACGCACACATCGACCAGCGCGATTTCCTCGCGTCCCTTGTTCGGGCCCGCGACACAGCGGACCACGAGACGCTTGTTGCGCGTCAGCGCGACCTCGGGCGGCACGAGCCCGGAAGCGGCGAGCGCGCCCGCGAGGCCCGCCACCGTCGCTTCGCGCATTTCTGGAAATGCGTTGTTGGTGCCCGTCGATAGCGTGAGCAGCGGCACGTCGCCGCAATGCGCGGCCACCGCGCGATGCGTGCCGTCGCCGCCGAGCACCGCGATCAGATCGACACCCGAGCCGACCATTCGCGCGACACCCGCGTGGGTGTCCGCCGCGCTGTCCGTGATCGGCAGTTCGAGGAATTCGACCTTCGGCCAGGGCTGCGGCTCGGCCACGGCCGCATGGGTTTCGAGCGCACGCAGCACCAAGGCGGCGACACCGGTGCGGTCGCGCAAGGTCAGCACGCGAGCGACACCGAGCATGCCGAGGCCCGCGAGCAGGCGCACGACCATGTTCGCTTTCTCGGCGGTCGGAAACACCGAAGCGTGGGTGGTGAGGCGTCGAATATCACGGCCCGATGCCGGGTTCGCGATCACGCCGACGGTGATGGGGGATAACACTGGCTTGTCTCCTGTGCGCGAGTTGCGAAGCGGACTTGCTGGGTGAAGCGCGCTCGCTTTTGCGCTTGCTATCGCGTTTGCTTTCGTCTGCCAGCGATACTGCAAAGGTCGGGCCAGTTGCTTGCGTGCCGTGCGCACGCGCCGGAAGCGCCGTGTCCAAAAGGCAGACGCGGAGAATCGGCGTTTGCGGCCGCTTTCATCAGACCTGCGCCGCGCAGTTCACTGTGTCTCACGAGCGCGCTTCGCGACGCGGAGCAAGGCTCGACGCACGTCGCGGCGCTTGCGCGGCACCGCGCCAGACAAGGGTTTGCGCGATGCGACCTGCGTCTCGCCAGTCTCTGAGACGTTCGTCTCACGCGGCTCGAGTGCTGCGCCGCAATGTGATTGCCCGTTCCGGATGTGCTACAAGACAGGGACTCGCCCTACTCGGTGTCGCTCGCCTGGAGCCGGCCATGCCCTATGTTTCTCAAACGCAGCACGTCGATCGCGTACGCGGGGCCATCGAAGGACGCTTGCCCGCGCCAGCGAATTCGCCGCGCCTCGTGTCGTCGTGGCAACGCTCGTACGAGCAGTACCGGCTCGACCCCAGCTCCGCGATCGGCCCGCGCGTGCTGTCGTCCGCCGAGCTGCGTGAAGTCCAGGGCAAGGAGGAAGCCTTTCTGCGCGCGTCGGGCCAGTGCCTGACGCGGTTGCACGAAATGATTAGCGTCGCCGACTATTGCGTGATGCTGTCCGACGCGCACGGCGTCACGATCGACTATCGGATCGACCGCGACCGGCGCAACGATTTCAAGCATGCGGGGCTGCATATCGGCTCATGCTGGTCCGAGCGCGAAGAAGGCACCTGTGGCATCGCGAATGTGCTCACCGATCTCGCGCCGATCACGGTGCACAAGACCGATCACTTCCGCGCCGCGTTCACGACGCTCACGTGCAGCGCTTCACCGATCTTCGCGCCGACCGGCGAATTGATCGGCGTGCTCGACGCCTCGGCGATCCGATCGCCCGACAACCGCGACAGCCAGGGGCTGGTGTTTCAGCTGGTGCGGCAAAGCGCGAGTTTGATCGAGGACGGCTACTTCCTGAACCAGACCGCGCAGCACTGGGTGCTGTTCGGCCATCAAAGCCGCCATTTCGTCGAAGCGCAACCCGAAGCGCTGATCGCATTCGACGAATGCGGCAACATCGCCGCCGCCAACCGCAAGGCGCATGAGAGCATCGCGGGCCTCGACGGTCCGCGCCACATCGACGAGATATTCGACACGTCCGAGGTCCGTCTGCACGACGTCGCGCGCACCGACATGATCGTGGCGCTGCGGCTGCGCTCGACCGGAGCGATGCTGTATGCACGCATTCGCGCGCCGATGAGACGCGCGGCTCGCCCGCTCGTCACGACACGGCCGGGCGATCTGCACGCCGATAGCAGCATCGGCGCAATGAGCCGCTTTCTGCACAGCTCGGACGAACGAGTCGCGCGCAACGCGGAAGTCGCCTTGCGGATCGCCGGCAAGCGGCTGCCGGTTCTGCTGCTCGGCGAAACCGGAGTCGGCAAGGAGGTGTTCGCGCACGCGGTGCACGACTCGGGTTCGCGGCGCACGCGGCCGTTCGTCGCGGTGAATTGCGGCGCGATTCCGGAGCCGCTGATCGAGAGCGAGCTATTCGGTTATGCGCCTGGCGCGTTCACCGGCGCGCGCAGTCGCGGCGCGCGCGGCAAGATCGCGCTCGCGCATGGCGGCACGCTGTTTCTCGATGAAATCGGCGACATGCCGCTCGGCCTGCAAACACGGCTGCTGCGCGTGCTCGCCGAGGGCGAAGTGGTGCCGCTTGGCGGCGACACGCCGGTGCGCGTCGATATCGACGTGATCTGCGCGACGCACCGCGATCTGATGCAGATGGTCGATGCCGGATCGTTCCGCGAAGATCTTTACTATCGCCTGAGCGGCGCGACGCTGCGGATACCGCCGCTGCGCGAGCGCACCGACATCCGCGATGTGATCGATACGGTGTTCAACGAGGAAGCACAGGCGGCCAGCCACGTGCTGATGCTCGATCCGCAATTCGCCGACCGTCTTGCCGCTTTCTCGTGGCCCGGCAATATCCGGCAGTTGCGCAACGTGTTGCGCTATGCGTGCGCGGTCTGCGATTCGGCTCGCGTCGAATTGCGGCACGTGTCGCCGGACTTCGCCGCGCAACTCGCGCCCGCTGCGACACCGGCTCTCGGGGCGGACTCCACGTCGCCAGCGAGCGCCGACGACGAGCGGGCACGCATCGTCGCGGCGCTCACGCGTTGCCAGTGGCGGCCTAACGCCGCCGCGCAGGCGTTGGGCATATCGCGCGCGACGCTGTACCGGCGCATTGCGCGGCTGGGCATCGTCGGGCCGCATCGCGCATAGGCGGCATCACAGCGGCACTTTGCACGCACGGCCTCGAATTCGAAGGTTGAGTTCGGAGCAGGAACTCGCAGCGAGACGCGATCTCTTACTGGGCTGCGCACGCGGCTCGGCACTGCTGTCGATCTACCGGTAGCGAAAGGCGGCGGCCAGCCAGGTCCGCCGCTGCCCACACCTCGCCCGATTCCCACGCCCTCACCCAGCGAGTGAAATCTTTCCGCAGTTCATCCATTGCGAGCGAAAAGATTTTATTTCCGCACCACCCTGCTCCCACGCACAACTTGTGCCGACAGACAGCCATGACTTGCCGGACTCAGTGATCGGTCGCAGCAACGAAAGACCATCCACTACCGCACATCAAATGTCCTGAACGGCTCACGCGACGCACTCGCGACCCGCAGGACTCCCCATCTCTCTCCAGATTTTCTCGTGGGCCGCCTCGCGGCAGCCCGCGCTATTGTCATGATTGGACGACGTCAATTTCTTGGCTGTCTTACTGCGTTCGGCGGAAGCGTCGTATTGAGCGCGTGCGGCGGCGGTGGTGGTAGTAGTGGTACGCAGGATACCGGCGGTTCTCCCACGGGCAATTCCGCCAGTCCGTCGGGCACGGCGGCAGCACCGTCCACCGGCACGGCAACCTCCGGCATCGCGGCCTCGACGGGCACGACCGGCACCACCAGCTCGAGTATTGCGCCCTTGACAGGTAGCGCGACCACCGTGGCGAACGGCTCGTCGCCGGCGCCATCGAATGGAACGGGACCCGCCGATACGTCCGGCTCGACCTCGGGCGACAGCTCCGGCTCTGGATCAGACCCGAACTCGGGGTCGCCCGGCAACGCTTCGAACGCTTCGCCGCAGAACACGACGATCCCGCCGGCGACGGTGATCATCGACGGTCAGAACGCGTCGTGGACCCTGGTCGGCGGGTCTGTCTACCGGAACGGCATCGCGGCGGGCAACACCTACAACGTCTCGTTGATCCTCTGGTACGGGAATGCGATCTATCACGTGGGAACCGGCGGTCAGTTTTACGGATGGAATGGAACGACATGGCGCGCGTGCAACGACCCGCGTTTGGGCGGCACCTCGGCCGACGGCGCGATGATCCCACCCGCGACGTATCTGATCGACAAGGCCGGCTCGATATGGACCGTCGTGAACGGCGTCGTGTACCGCAACCGCAGTGCCGTCGGCACGATGTCGAATGCAGCGCTGCTGCTGTGGCACGGCGGCAAGTTCTGGGCACAATCGACCGGCGGTCAGTTCTATGTATGCGGCGATGCCGATCAATGGTTGCCATGCAACGATCCGCGCATCGCGACCGCGGCACCGGCCGGCTCGTTTCACGGTATCAACGGGCATTACGACTACCTGTATTCGACCTCAGATATCGTATCGATCATGCAAGCCCTCGGCTGCTCGACGTACCGGCTCAGCTGTACGGACTACGCACCGCAACTCGCCAAGGTCCTGGCGTTGGCGCAAGCATTCCAGCCGGCGGGCTTGAAGCTTTTCGTGCTGGTCGACGTCGGCATCTACGACGGTAACGGCAACCTGTTCACGAGTGAATCGGCGGCCTATACGCGGGGCTTCAATTGCGCGGTGACGGTCGCGTCGGCATTGCAACCCCACGGCGTGACCATGTATGAATGCGGCAACGAACTGACGCGCGCGAACGGGATCATTCTCGACTCCACCAGCGCGGGAACGAGCCTGGCCGACTTCAACAACGCGAACTGGCCGCTGATGCGCGGTGCGATGCGCGGCATGATCGACGGAGTGAAGTCGGTGCAGGCGGACGCTAAGTGCGGCGTCAACTTCTGTGTTGCGGATACCGGCGCATCCGACGCTCTGTGGGATGGCAAACAGCCCGATGGCACGAGCGGCCATCCGACCGTGAAATGGGACCTGACTACGTGGCACAACTACGAGGTGTACGGCGACATCTTCGACATCGGCACCGACGGGTCCGGCCCGGGCTTCGATTTGCCCACCTATTGCAAGGCCCGCTATGGCGTCCCCTTCATGATCTCGGAATGGAACACTGGGCCCGAGAAGAGCGAGGCATACCGGGCCAACTACATCAGCTCGCGTCTGCTCAGTTACTATCAGGCGAGAAAGACGAAGAACATCCAATCGGCGATGTATTACGAGCTCGATAGCGGGGACTCCACTTACGGCCTGATGATCAACGGCACGGCGCTTCCGCTTCCGTATAACGCGTTCGCGAGCTTTGTCGCGAGCCATGTCGATAGCTGAGCGTATGTCGCGACGCGTACTTTCCGATCGCCTTAAACAAGGAGAATGGCCAATAACTGACCGGCGGTCGCAATAACGACAGCCAGTTCGACCGGATTGGCCAGAAGAAGGCCGAGAAAATCTGAATCGATAGAGCGCGCGCGCCAGGTCCCGACAAAACCGACCGAGAGAATCAGCCCGAATAGAAGGTCGAAACCAAATCCTGCGGCGATCCATTTGTTATGTCTGACGACATGCTCAGCGAATGCGAACATTGCCAGAAAGGCGATTTGGGATATAAGAACAACCAGTACCGCAATATACTGCTGATCATCCTTTTTCATTGGCTGGCGGATATCCGGTTGCTCGAACCCGCTACGACCTCCTCGCTCGTCTGGCCGAACTTCGGCAATACGGGCGCCTACGGGACAGACGCCCGCATGCCTCAAGTACGAAGTGGGCTCCGGCTTCGGTCGTGGCCTGAGCGCTGTCAGTGCCAGGCCACGACCGACTGTGACCGTCGTACCCACTCCATTCGCGGCGCAACCGTTATTCGACCGCCTCTCCGTGCAGCACCAGATCCAGTCCTTCGCGCTCTTCTTCCTCGGCAACGCGCAAGCCCATCACCGCGTCGATTACCTTGAGCAGGACAAACGAAACCACCCCGCTATAGATCAGCGTCGTCGCGACACCCTTGAGCTGCAGCAGCACGTCACCGTCCGCGCCACCGATGTCCTTGACCGCGAACACGCCCGTCAGGATCGCGCCGACGATCCCGCCCACGCAGTGCACGCCGAACGCGTCGAGCGAATCGTCGTAGCCGAGCTTGTGCTTGAGCCACGTGGCCGACCAGAAGCAGACCACACCGGCAACGATACCGATCACCAGCGCGCCGACCGTGCCGACGAAGCCCGACGCCGGCGTCACTGCCACCAGACCCGCGACCGCGCCCGACACGATACCGAGCACCGACGGCTTACCCTTGGCCGCCCATTCGGCGAACATCCACGCGAGCGCCGCCGCGGCGGTCGCCACCTGCGTCGCGAACATCGCGAAGCCGGCACGGCCGTCCGCCGCTACCGCCGAACCCGCGTTGAAGCCGAACCAGCCGACCCACAGCATCGCGCCACCGATCAGCGTCAGCGTCAGGTTGTGCGGCGCCATGGCTTCCTTGCCGTAGCCGACGCGCTTGCCGAGCACCAGACAGCAGACCAGACCCGCGATACCGGCGTTGATGTGCACCACCGTGCCGCCCGCGAAGTCGAGGATCCCCGCGCTAGCCAGCCAGCCGCTCGGTTCCCACACCATGTGCGCGATCGGCGAGTAGACGAGGATCGACCACAGCGTCATGAACACCAGCATCGCCGAGAACTTCATGCGGTCCGCGAACGCACCGGTGATCAGCGCCGGCGTGATGATCGCGAAGGTCATCTGATAGACGAAGTAGACCGTCTCGGGGATCGTCGGCGCGAGATGGCTGACGGTCAGCGTCGTGGCCTTGTCGCCCTTGATGTAGTTCATGCCCGTCATGAACACGCGCGAGAACCCGCCGATGAACGAGCCGCCCGGCGTGAACGCGATGCTATAGCCGATCACGGTCCAGACGATCGTCACGACAC
Organism: Burkholderia sp. JPY481; assembly: GCF_038900515.1. Classification (NCBI taxonomy): domain Bacteria; kingdom Pseudomonadati; phylum Pseudomonadota; class Betaproteobacteria; order Burkholderiales; family Burkholderiaceae; genus Burkholderia; species Burkholderia sp. JPY481. The sequence goes on along the minus strand of NZ_JAYMRT010000006.1, from coordinate 170,363 downwards.
AGGTGATCGCGAAGCTTTGCATCAGCGTCGCGAGCACGTTCTTCTTGCGGACCATGCCGCCGTAGAACAGCGCGAGGCCCGGAATCGTCATGAACAGCACCAGCGCGGTGGAGGTCAGCATCCACGCGGTGTCGCCGGAGTTGATCTTCGACGAATCGACCGAGAACGGTGCGGTCGGCGCGGCCGGCGCCGATGCAGCGGCATCTGCCGCGGGAGCCGCGGACGCTTGCGCGACCGGCACGGAGGCGGCCGCGGGTGCCGACGCGTCTTGCGCGAATGCGGGGCTCAGCCCGCCCGCGAGCAATGAGCCCGCCATCAACAAAGTCATCAACAGTTTGCGCATCTCTCTTTCCTCTTGTCCGAATGTCTTTATAGGGCGTCGGCGCCGGTCTCGCCGGTGCGGATCCGGATCACCTGCTCGATCGGCGTCACGAAGATCTTCCCGTCACCAATCTTGCCCGTACGCGCCGCACGCTCGATCGCTTCGATAGCCTGATCGACGATGTCATCCGGGACGGCGACCTCGATCTTCACTTTCGGCAGGAAATCGACGACGTACTCCGCGCCCCGATACATCTCGGTGTGGCCCTTCTGACGCCCAAAGCCCTTGACCTCCGTCACCGTGATTCCAGAGACGCCAAGCGATGACAAGGCTTCACGAGCCTCATCAAGCTTGAATGGCTTGATGACCGCAGTTATTAGTTTCAATTTGCCTCTCCGTTGATCGCCCATCCCGATGCTGGCCTACGATGACCGTGGCTCAGCGCGCGGGGACGTTCAAAGCAACTGTCATGCCATTTGCACGAACGGTATTGGAGCGGGAGAGTTATCGGAGGCGCCGCGCGTTGGGTTTTACGGCGATCAGATGGATGTTGAGAGGAACGGAGCAGGATTGGGTGGCGGGACCGTCAGAAGGCTTCTTCGCCGAATGCGGCATGTACCCAGGCACCATGTGCGAGCGCGCTTTCCTTAGTCCGCCCAAGATGGGGCATGCGTGCACGGTTCTGTCGCTCGCTATTACAGATTCATTAATCGAAGCTTCCAGGTTTCCACTCGCAGGCCCGGCACTCGCGAACGCCTAAAGGGCCGAGGATGGCTGTGGTATGGCTCGACCGCTTTTCCTTATCCGCACGCCCTATGATGGCAACTCAGCAGAACACGGAAACGGCCAGATGGTCGCATTGCTTGCGCCTGATCGTCGTTCAGTCGACAGCGCATACGCTACCGCGTTGGCAAACACAGATTCTTGCGAAGGCCCTCCCGGTTTGCGCGCGCACTATCACCCGAACTATTACGGCGCGTATTTCCGCGACCCAGAGGGAAACAGGATTTGCGTGTGTTGTCACGATCCAGTGACTCAGTAGAAATCACAAAATCTCCTACTCGGTGAAAGCAAGTGGTATAGCGGCGGAGCCGATCATCTACAACTACGTTCGCAGCTATAGCTCAGGCATTGGAGTGCGCATAGCTATTCCGGCAGAGCCATGCGCACATGCTTTGGAAACACGCGCTAGAGAATACTGTCCAGCGCCTTGGCGAACCTGGCGACCGAACCTTCGACGTCATGCAGTTTGTCCAGGCCGAATAATCCTACGCGGAAGGTTTTGAAGTCGTCAGGCTCGTCACATTGAAGAGGAACACCGGCCGCGATCTGCAAACCGGCATCGGCGAATTTCCTGCCGGATCGTATGCCGTCATCGTCCGTATAGCAGACCACGACGCCCGGAGCCTGAAAACCTTCGGCCGCCACGCTTTTGAAGCCTTTGTCGCTCAGTAGTGAGCGAATGCGCTTGCCGAGTTCGAGCTGCTCTGCCCTCACTTTGTCGAGGCCATATGCTTCGGTTTCCTTCATGACGTCGCGCAGCGTCGCGAGACTGTCCGTCGGCATCGTGGCGTGGTACGCGAACCCGCCGTTCTCGTACGCTTCCATGATCTGCAGCCACTTGCGAAGATCACAAGCGAAGCTGGTGCTGGTCGTCGCGTCGATTCGTTCGCGGGCGAGCGGGCTGAGCATGACCATGGCGCAGCAAGGTGACGCGCTCCATCCTTTTTGCGGTGCGCTGATCAGGACATCGATGCCACTCGCCTGCATGTCCACCCAGATCGTGCCGGAGGCGATGCAATCGAGAATGAACATGCCGCCGACCGCATGCACGGCGTCGGACACCGCGCGCATATAGGCATCGGGCAGCATCACCCCGGATGCGGTTTCGACATGCGGCGCAAACACCAGGTCCGGCTTGTGTTCCTTGATCGCAGCGACCACTTCTTCGATCGGAGCCGGGGCATAGGCGGCCTGCCTTCCCTCGCCGACCGGGCGCGCCTTCAACACGATCGATTCAGACGGAATGCCGCCCATGTCGAAAATCTGCGACCAGCGGTAACTGAACCAGCCATTGCGGATGACCAGACACTTCCTGTTCGTCGCGAACTGCCGGGCGACGGCTTCCATGCCGAACGTCCCGCTGCCGGGGACGATCACGGTCGACTTCGCGTTGTAGACTTTTTTCAGGGAGGCGGAAATATCGCGTACGACGCCTTGAAAGAGCTCCGACATATGATTGATTGATCGGTCGGTGTACACGACCGAATATTCGAGGAGTCCCTCGCGGTCGACATCGGGAAGTAAACCTGGCACGTTCGCCTCCAGTAATTGACGAGTAAAAGAATCGAAAACAGATTCTAACGAAAGCTGCCCGCGACGGCATCGGCCGGGACGCCTCTGTTACCCATCCGGCTGACGCCGATGGCCTCGTCTCAGCCGCTTCTCACGGGAAGATCGGCGTCGTGGGCTCCGCGCCCTCCAGATCGGCCTTCGGTACATGCTGCGCGACCATCTGCTCGATCTCCTGTTCGCGCGATCCAGGCACGTCGGCCATGATCAGGAGCTGGCCGTCACGTATCGCGCCCCGAAAGCGCTCGAGTTGTGCGTTCGGTTCGCCGACGCCGATCATCGCGGCCGTCCAGGCCCCGAAGCCGGCACCCGCCAACGTCAATGCGACGACGGCTCCGCCCGCAATGGCGAGCTCCGCGGGAGGAAACGCCAGCGCCACGAGGCCAACGAGCGCTCCGGTCGCACCGCCGAGCGCCACGCCGCGTTCGAGCGAGTGCACGACATCGCTGCTTTGCAGCAAAGTTGCCTCGGGTAACTCTTCGAGTGCGACGCTGTGATTCGCGAGAACATGGATATGCCGCCATGTGATTCGCGAGCGCAGCAAGTCGTCTACGATCGCCTTCGCCGTCGTCGTGTCGGGTGCGAGGAAATAAAGACGTCTCATCTCGATCCTCCCATCAATCAAGGCGTCCGCCAACGGGACGATGCTGTTTATCGTACGCCTGACGCAGGCGATACTGTGGGCGGATGATCACTGCTGTATGCCAACCTACAAATCCAGAAAATTCTCTTGAACACGTATGGTTAAGCATAAATCTGCTGCCAGACTATTTCGCGTAGTTCCGCAAATCATGCAGATCTACGGTCCACAGTCCACATTACGTTAGGCGTCCAATCGGAGGGAAACGATGACACGCGTTCGCGTTCAGGGCTTCACCATCTCGCTCGACGGATACGGTGCAGGTCCGAATCAGGACATCAATAATCCGCTCGGCATTGGCGGGACGGAATTGCATCAGTGGCTAGTCCCAACCCGCACTTTCCAGCGAGCCTTGTTCGGCAAGGACAACGGTACGACGGGGGTTAACGATGATTTCGCCGCCCGCGGCTTTCAGAATGTCGGGGCCTGGATTCTTGGCAGGAACATGTTCGGCCCCATTCGTGGGGAATGGCCGGACACAAGCTGGAAAGGCTGGTGGGGAGACAGTCCGCCGTATCACGTCCCGGTCTTCGTCCTGACCCATCATCCGCGTGCCCCCATCGAGATGGCGGGCGGCACGACGTTCCACTTCGTCACAGGGGGCATTCGCGAGGCGCTCGACCGTGCACGCGAGGCCGCTGCCGGAATGGACGTGCGGATCGGCGGTGGGCCGCAGACGATCCGGCAGTATCTCCGCGAGGGCCTCATTGACGAACTGCACATTGCTATCGCGCCGGTCCTGCTCGGCCGGGGAGAATCGCTGTTCGAAGGGGTCGACTTGCGGGCTCTGGGATACGAATGCGTTGAATTCGTAGCGTCGGAGAAAGCGGCCCATGTCATTTTAAGGCGCCAGGGACACACGGACACCTAACCCGGTCTTGTCCCGCATACTTCGATGAATCGCCCCCGAAAGGATCGACATGGATGCCAACCTTGCACGCTCCTGGTTGACCTGGAGCGCGCCTGCCGCCGCTGCGCAGGCCGCCGGCCGCCCGCTCGTGGCGCTGGAATCGACCATCATCGCCCATGGCATGCCCTACCCGGAGAACGTTCGCACCGCGCGCGAAGTGGAGGCCTTGATCCGTGACGCGGGCGCCGAACCGGCGACGATCGCGCTGATCGGCGGTCGAATCCGCATCGGTCTTTCAGACGACGAACTGGAAATGATCGGCCATTCCGACCACGTGCATAAGGTCAGCCGCCGCGACCTTCCGGCCGTCCTCGCTGGCGGCGGCCTGGGCGCCACGACCGTGGCTGGCACGATGATCTGCGCGGCGTTGGCCGGCATCGAGGTCTTCGTCACCGGAGGCATCGGCGGCGTACACCGAGGTGCACAGGAGACCTTCGACATCTCGGCCGACCTGCAGGAACTCGCGAAGACCTCGGTCGCGGTGATCTGCGCCGGTGCGAAGTCCATCCTGGACATCGGGCTCACGCTGGAATATCTGGAAACCCACGGCGTGCCGGTGCTCAGTTGCGAACAGGACAATTTTGCGGCGTTCTACACGCGTGACAGCGGCTTTCGCGTGGACTTCAGGCTGGACGACGCGGCGGAGCAGGCACGTTTCATCCGCACCAAGTGGGACCTCGGCCTCGACGGCGGTGTGGTGTTGAGCACGCCAGTGCCGGAAGCGGCAGCGATGTCGTCCGAAGAGATCGACGCGCTGACCCAGCAGGCGCTCGACGAGGCCGCTGCGCAAGGAATCACCGGTAAGGCGGTGACCCCCTTCCTGCTGGCGCGCATCAAAGCGTTGACAGGCGGGCGCAGCCTCGCGACAAACATCGCGCTCGTAAAGCACAATGCCGAGGTCGGCGCAAAGCTGGCGCTCGCGTTGGCACGCTCGAACCGCGGGTCGGGCGCGGTGTAACCGCGTGCTATCTTTGACGAATTCGAAACCTTCCTGTCAGGACGGTGCTCGTGGACGTCGCCGTATGGCTGCACAGCCTCGGAATGGAGCGGTATGAACCGGTGTTTCGCGAGAACGCCATCGACGCCGACGTGCTCCGCAATCTCACCGCCGACGATCTGAAAGAACTGGGTATAGCGTCGGTAGGTCATCGCCGCAAACTGCTCGCCGCGTTGAGTGAATTGCGGGCGCAAACCGAACCCCGGCACAGCGCCGCGAGCCCAGCCGAGGCGAAGGGCGAACGACGGCAAGTCGCCGTCCTTTTCGCCGATCTCGCCGGCTTCACGCAGATGAGCCGTGAAGTCGACGCGGAGGAAGTACTCGCCGTGCTCGAACGCTACTTCGAGCAGGCTGACCGCACCATCGAGCAGCACGGCGGGCACGTCGACAAGCATGTCGGCGATTGCGTGATGGCCGTATTCGGCGCGCCGGTCTCGCATGGAAACGATGTCGAACGCGCCGTGCGGGCGGCACTCGCGATCAGGGACGGAATGCCCGGCCTATCGCGTTCTCTCGGCCGCTCCATCTCCGTGCATATCGGCATAGCCGGCGGCGAAGTCGTCGCAAGCGGCACCGGCAGCGTGACTCACCGCGAATACACCGTCACCGGCGACACGGTCAACCTCGCCTCGCGTCTCACGGATGCGGCCGAGGCCGGGCAGATCCTGATATCGGAAACCGTGCGGCGCCCGCTGGCTGACCGCCTCGACTGCGCCGAACGCGGCGCGTTGTCGGTCAAAGGCTTCGCGGAAGCGGTCACGGCGTGGTCTATTGCCGCCCTGCTGCGCTCACGCCCGGGCCGGCCGTTGGTCGGCCGGCATCGTGAGATGCAACAGTTTCGAACCGTGCTCGATTCGTGCCGTGAGACCGCGGCCGGACGCACCGTACTGCTGCGCGGTGAGGCCGGAATCGGCAAAACACGGCTGGTCGAGGAATTCGAACGCGCGGCACGGGAGTCAGGATTCCTTTCTCATACGGGCCTCGTGCTCGACTTCGGTGCGTCAACCGGACGTGGCGCAATTCAGTCTCTCGTGCGCGGCCTGTTGGCACCCGACGGTTCAACTAATCGAGATACGAGTGCCACCGGCGTCGAACACGCGCTCGATGCCGGTTTGATCGACGCTGGAGACGCGCTGTTTCTCGAAGATCTGGTCGATGTGCCGATGGGGTTCGAGGATCGGGCGGTCTACGAAGCCATGGACAACGAAATGCGCGTTCGCGGCCGGCGCAACGCCCTCACCCGGCTCGTCCAGCGCGCGAGCCGCCAGCGGCCTCGGGTACTGGTCGTCGAGGATATTCACTGGTCGGACGAATCGACGCTCCGCGACCTCGCCGGACTGTCGGCAACGATGGCGCAATGTCCGGCCGTACTCGTGCTGACCGCGCGGACGCACGGCGATTCGAGCGAGGAGCCATGGCGCGCGGCGATCGGCGAGCCGTATTCGCTGATCGATCTGGGTCCGCTGAGCACCGGCGACGCGCAAGCGATGGCCAGATCGTTCCCCGCGGCGCAGGCGGATCTGGCGGGACGCTGCATCGCACGGGCGGCCGGCAATCCGCTGTTTCTCGAGCAGTTGCTGAACGATGCGCAAGACGGTCAAGGGACAGGCGTGCCGGGGTCGGTGCGAAGCCTCGTACAGGCGCGACTGGATCGACTCGATCCGGCCAATAAGACAGTGCTGCAGGCTGCCTCGGTGCTCGGCCAGTTGTTTGAGAAGGATGCAGTCGATTTTCTCGTCGATGGCGACGGCGCTAGCGCCGATGCCGGTGTTGCGCTGGAACCGCTCGTGATCGGTCTGCTGTTACGACGTCAAGGCAGCGGATTCATCTTCCATCACGCACTCATTCGCGACGCCATTTATGACGGGCTGCTGAAAAGCCGCCGCCGCGATTTGCATCGACGCGCCGCACAGTGGTACGGCGAGCGCGACCTCGTGCTGCGGGCCGAACATCTCGATCGCGCGGGAGACCCCGGGGCAGCGCTCGCCTATTGCGACGCAGCGCGGGCGCAGGCGTCCGGCTACCACCATGAAACCGCGCTGCGGCTTGTCGAACGCGGGCTCGATCTCGCGGATCAACGTAGCGAGCGCGCCGCACTCGAGTGTCTGCGTGGCAACGTCCTGCATGACCTGGGTGACATGAAGTCGGCGCTCCATGCATTCGAAACCGCCCTCGAATTCGCGACGTCCGACGCGGAGCGTTGCCGCGCATGGATCGGGCGGGCGACTGTGAAGCGGATCATCGACGATCTCGACGGTGCATGGGCCGACCTCGATCATGCCGCCGAAGCCGCCCAAGGCCTTGCGCACGAACAGGCGCGCATTCACTTCCTGCGCGGCAATCTGTGTTTTCCGCGCGGCGATATCGACGGTTGCGTGCGTGAACACGGACGCAGCCTTGCCCTCGCGCGCGACGCGTGTGATCCGGAACAGGAGGCGGCCGCACTTGGCGGCCTTGGCGATGCAGAGTACATGCGCGGGCGGATGATCAGCGCCCACGAGGCCTTCAGCCGTTGCATCGAACTCTGTCAATGCCATGGCTTCGGACGCATCGAGGTTGCCAATCTGCCGATGCGGGCCATCACCACGTGGTTTACCGGCGAAGCCGCGAGCGCCCTCGACGCCGCCCTCGCCAGCGTCGCCGCGGCGCAGAAGGTGGGTCATCCCCGCGCGCTTGCCGTCGCACATCATGCGGCATGGCACTGCCTGCACGATCGCGCGGAGTGGGATCGCGCGTGGGAGCACGTGGCTCCTGCGCTACAGTGCGCGCGCGAGCTGAAATCGAGGCGCTTCGAAGGTGAAGCGCTTGCATTTAGCGCGGAAATGCATCGTGTCGCCGGCCGTCAGCGCGAAGCGCGCGCCGATATCGAAGCGGCGCTGTCGATCAGTCGCGAGACCGGCATGAACTACCTGGGCGCGGCTTATCTCGGCGTGCTCGCGCGCACGACGGACGACCCCGTGGTCTTCGCACAGGCGCTCGCGGAAGGCGAAGCTTTGCTCGCTGCCGGTGCGGTGAGCCACAACCACTTCCTCTTTCGACGCGATGCGATCGATGCATGCATCGACCGCGAACGCTGGGATGCGGCCGCGCATCATGCCGCGGCCCTTGAAGACTACGCGCGCCGCGAACCATCGCCCTTTTCTGCATTTTTCGTGGCGCGCGCACGGGCGCTCGTCTCTTATGGCACTGGCAATCGCGATCCCGCGTTGCTGAAGGAACTGCGGCGGCTACGGCAGGAGGGCGGCAGCCTGGGTTTCCTTTATGCGCTCCAGACGATCGACGCTGCGCTCGCGGACGAGGCGGATCGAGGACGATGAGTTCACCACTGGTGTGAAAGGCGTCCTTTGTTCGTCCTGTGTCTCGTGCTGGCGCTATTCTTGTTCGCTCAACATTGAATCCAACAGGTGCCGTGATGGATAAGAACGACGCAGCCGGTTTGCTCCCTATCCACGGCGTGCCGCGTGCCGAGGAAACCCTCGATCCCGACGATTGGACGGCGCTGCGCGCACTCTCGCACCGCATCGTCGACGATGCGATCGACTACCTGCGCGACGTCCGCAGCCGGCCAGTGTGGCAAAGCATGCCCGAAGACGCCAAGGCCTTGTTCGAGCAGCCGCTGCCACGCTCGGGAGCATCGGCGGAAAGCATCTATCACGAGCTTTGCGACAATTTGATGCCCTATCCACTGGGCAACGTGCATCCTCGCTTCTGGTCCTGGTACATGGGCGCAAGCAACTTCACCGGGGCACTGGGAGACTTCCTGGCGGCCATTCAGGGTTCTAACCTGGGCGGCGGCAATCATGCGGCGGCGTTGATGGATCAGCAGGTCGTCGACTGGTGCAAGGAGATGGTCGGCTTTCCCGCTTCGGCCAGCGGCACATTGGTCAGCGGCGGCTCAATGGCCAATATCATTGCGTTGACAGTGGCGCGCAACGCGAAGGCTGGAATCGACGTGCGGGAGCATGGTGTCGCCGCCATCGAGCGGCCGTTGCGGTTTTATGGCTCCGATCAGATGCATAGCTGCCATCGTAAGGCGATGGAGTCGCTCGGCCTGGGAAATACGGCGTTGCGGCGGATTCCGACCGATGGGGCGTTGAGAATCGACGTTGCCGCTCTGCGGAATGCGATCGCAGAGGACCGGGCCGCGGGGTTTCAGCCTGCGTGCGTGATCGCAACGGCAGGGACCGTCAATACCGGCGCGATCGACGATCTGATCGCGCTGGCCGATTTGGCCGCTGAAGAGGACGTCTGGCTACACGTCGACGGATGCATCGGCGCGCTGATAGCGATCGCGCCCGACAATGCACATCGCGTTGCGGGCATCGCACGCGCTGATTCGATCGCCCTCGATCCTCACAAGTGGTTGCACGCCCCGTTTGAGGTCGGCTGCGCGCTCGTTCGCGACGCCGCTGCGCATCGTGGCGCATTCGCGCTGACTCCGGAATATCTGCAACCGACACCGCGTGGCATCGCTTCGGCTCCGTGGTTATACGAGTATGGATTGCAGACGTCCAGAGGTTTCCGTGCGCTGAAAGTGTGGATGGCTCTGAAAGAGCATGGTGTCGAGAAGTTCGGCCGTCTGATCGATCAAAACATCGCGCAGGGTCGCTACCTCAGTGAGCTCATCGTCTCTGAGCAACGCCTCGAGTTGGTCGTGCCGACCAACATCAACATCGTATGCTTCAGATATCGGCCAGAGAAGGAAATGGAAGAGGAAGCGTTAAAGGCTCTCAACATCGAGATCATGTTGCAGCTTCAGGAGGCTGGTATCGCTGCGTTGTCCGATACGACGGTGCAAGGAGTACATTGCCTCAGGGTCGCGATATGCAATCACCGGACACGTCGGGACGACCTGGATCTGCTGGTCAAGGAAATCGTTCGACTCGGAGACCGGATTTTGCGTGGAAGTCGTAGCGATTGACTCCCGGTTCCTCGGCATCGTTCGGCCGTGAACCGCAGATGGCGGGCATTCTCTATTCGCGAAAGATATCCGTGCCACCACGCAGCAGGAGCGAGACCAACTGTGACTGGCGATGCGTTTGTGTTTTCCCCTCAATGTCCTTCAGATATTCTCGTGCGGTCTTAGATTTGATTCCCATGATCAACGCGGCTTCGTCAACATCATGCCCGCGCGCCAATAGTGCTGCGAACTCGGCCTCGCGCCGGGTGAGCCCGAATGTTTTCGCTACGTCCGACTGATTGACTGCAACGGGTCGCTCCGGATCGAAAATTAATAAAGCCGTGCAAACAAGTGGACTGATCCCACCCAAGGATTCAGGCGGCATCACCGGTATGGCGCGAACAATCAACGGTAATCGCGGAGATCGTCGAGAAACATAGCAGCGAGGCGCTGCACGCATCGTCAGGCGACTGATGGTCAGATGCGACCGGTCACCATTGATATCGATCGCGCAAGCAATCGTGTCCCGCAAGCTTTTCGCGTCCGACAGAACAAGGGCAGATACTTCCTGATGGTTAATTATCAAACCATCGTGAGGTTCGCAAAGCGCCTCTGCATAGCGATTGACAAAGACGGGTTGGGCTTTCGAGTCCAGAAGCACGACGCCTATATTGAGGCGCATCAAAAGGTCGAATGCACCATTGGCGCGCAGATCAGCCGACACCATATGACTGCGCGCGTTCAACGCCGCGGCTAGGTGTGGCGCAATCATTGCGGCAGCCGAAAGATCGGCCTCGCCAAAGTCTATGGCACCGAGCTGTCTACCAGCCGAGAAATAAACCTGCTGCATATCGGTGCGGGAAACCGGCAGAACGAGCCCATAGAACATATTCGCGGGCTTGACTACCTCGTTATAGATGTGAGTGCGTTTGAACTCGGAGTCTGAGATTTCTGATGACTGTCGTCGCGGTGTTCCGACTGGAATATTTTTGATCCACTGCGGAAGGCGGTTTTGAAATTCGCGCTGAAGCCCTCGGGCAAAAACCGGCTCGAGCCCCGCCGACACTGAAAGCGCCGTCGCGCCTCTCTGGGTCGCGATTAAAAATCCCCAGTCCGCACCGATGGCCGTGACAATACTTGCCGCAGCCTCTTCCCACGCTTGCGGCGCTAGAACCGCTTCGTAGATACGCTGAATCGCCAAATGAATATTGTCTGTGCCCACAATCGCCTGATCCTTGCCACGAGAGGGATCACCTAACCTCGACGATTTCCAGTTTAAGCACGTCTCGACGCTTTAAAACGCCTTTGGGCGGCATTACGCCGCCAGAATCGATGGAAAATGTGGTCGAATATTCATCGTGTAACTACAACAAAATATCGTTCATCTCGTTGACGCAAATCATGATTCACTTTGGCGTCAATCATTCGTTACTCCCAAATGGGGGTATGCATGCGATACAAGCTGGTCAAAAATAGTTGGCGACATGGTTCGGAAAGCACGCATTTCCCTGTTACGTCGAGTTGAAAGACGCCGACGCTCAAGATCAACCGGCGTGACAAACGTTTCTCCTGGTAGCCGCAAGGCCCGCTTTTGCCGCCTGACCGTGGCGCCGAGATCACCCTATTTGATCGCTCGGCCGGAGTATAGCGATGCCCGTTGTTAGGGTTGCCGATTCGAAGTGACTTTTTATCTTTCCTGAATCGAACAGCCCAATATTGATTGGAGTCGAACCATGTTGCCATTTCTCTCGCTGCATGCACTTGCAGCGCAAAGCGGTGATGGGCTGCGTCCCGAACTTCTTGCTCTGTTCCTGCGCCACGCACAATCGGAAATCGGCCTCTGTGCCGACATTGAGCCGGACGAAACAGCGATTCCGTGCAAGCCGCCAGAGGCCCTGCAACGTGCCTCGGCAAATGAAGATATTCGTGAAGAGTGCCACGCGAAAAGCCCGGAAACCCCTCACTCTAGCGAGTGCGATGCGCGGGTAAATTAACCGTTGAGAACTGGCGGCGTCGCGATTCCATGGAATGCTTCAAGTCGCTTGAAACCGGGCGGCGCTTTAGGGTGCCTCCCGCTGTGTGCGGATGGCGACTGCGACGTTCGACAGCGTCACGATTCGCCCAAATGCCTGGCTGATTGCGACTCCCCGGTGGCAAAAAAAACCCAGATACACTGCTGCTGCCAGGCTCCTAAGAACACGTGCTCCTCCTGCTCAACCGCACGGCCGCCGGCGCCTTTACCACCTGAGGCCCAGCTTCGCGCAAACCGAATATTCACGCCCCGCCTATCAACCTGGCGCGTTGCTATCTGTTCCCTGTTCTGATTTCCGCGTAAGGCGTACTCTCTTGAACGTATGCGTCGGAATTGACGGCAGTGGACTACGTGGGTTTGCGTCACCGCCCTATTCCTTTTGTTGCCGGGCAGGACGCGTTCACGGAAATGCCACCAAATCGCTCAACCGCGCTACGAACGGCGGAGCCGCGCCCCATCTTTCTGTCTTGAACCGCAAGGTCGACAGAACTCAACGGAGGCAGCATGAATAAAAGCAATGCGAGCAGAATAATCGGCGCAACCTTAGTCGCGGCCATCGCGAGTGCCTCGGCCTATGCGAACGCGCAACCAGGTCTGAGCACGACGACCGACGTGGTCGCACAAAAGGTGGCGGCCTCGAGCTCACCGCCTCGACCCAAGCCGGATACTTCGATAGTTCGCGACGTTCGCCGTGCCCTCAGGCGCGTACCGGATATGGATGATTCAAAGATTCACATCAGGGCGAGCCACGGCGTCGTTACGCTCACCGGGACGGTGCCGGAAAGCTGGCAGATCTCGCGCGCCGCCAATGCGGCGAGATCAGTGCTCGGTGTCAAGTCGGTGAGGAACAGATTGACAGTGCGAGAAAGCGACGCAGCAACCATTGAGCAGCGTCCCACGGTATCGGCCGGATAGGTAGGCGATGCTCGACAGATCGACCGGATTGCGCTTTCCGTGCGGACCGGTCGCCTACGTCTACTGTCTCCCCCTTACGGCGATCCCGTTCCCTGCGCCCGAGAAAAATAGAGCTCGGTTGGTTCGAAGAGATTCGCCGGCAGAGCGTCTTCCGCGAACCATGACCATGCTTCGCATTTGTCCGGCTCCATACATATTGGCGTTCCTGTTGAATCGCCCTCGACGAACAAAGTGATATGCCGAAGCTTGCCGGACTCGATCCATCCCGTCCTCCAGGTTGTTGCCACCGGTTCCGTTAGCACCAGACCCGTCTCCTCGAGCAACTCGCGCGAAGCAGCGGCAAGCGGATCTTCACCCATGTCGACTTTGCCGCCGGGGAAGCCCCATGTGCCGTAGCCATATTCGCTACGGCGCAGACCCAGAAGATAACGGCCTTCGCGCTGAATCACCACGCCGACACCGAGCAAGGTTTCAGCCGCGTATGACGCGTCACCGTGACGAAAAGAATTCATTCGGCAAGTCTCCCATGCTACGCATCCGTTCCGACGCGGCGATCGATCGGTTGTCATCAAATCCATGAATCGTTTCGTGGACGCCGACACACAGGCTCTATCGCGGGACCGTTCAAGGTTTGGATCGAAGGACGTTGCATCTAGCTCTTCACGCGTTCGGATCGCGGATCGTACGGCGCCTTCAGATGCACGGTTGCCCTCACCTGTTCGCCCGCCACGTCGATCGTATAGCGGCCTTGCGTGAGCCACGCGGCATCCGCGGGACCATCGGCACGGTTCACGAAACCCATTGCGACCGGACATCGCATGGTATGCCCGAACGCGGCTGAGGTGACCGCCCCTACCGGCTCGCCGTCGCGCAGGATAGCTTCGCCACCCCACAGCATCAGATGCTCGACGCCGTCGGCTGTCAGGGTCACGAGACGCCGGCGCAGCGGCGCGTCGCGCAGACGCAGAAGCGCGTCGCGGCCGCGAAAATCAATGTCCTTGTCGAGCTTGCAGGCAAATGCGAGGCCCGCCTCGAACGGATTGCAATCCGGCGTCAGCTCGCGGCCCCAAGCCCGATAGCCTTTTTCGATCCGCAGCGATTCGATCGCGTAGTAACCGGCGTTGACGAGGCCGAACGGCTCGCCAGCCGCGTGCAAGGTCTCATAGACCCCGACCGCGAATTCGACCGGCACATACAACTCCCAGCCCAACTCGCCGACGTAGGTGAGGCGCGTCGCCCGCACCGTCGCGTAGCCGATGTCGACTTCGCGGCTCTGGCCAACTGGGAACGCCTCGTTGCTCCAGTCCGCCTTCGACACGCTTTGCAACAGCGCGCGAGCGTGCGGCCCCATCACCGCGAGCACCGCGTACTGACTCGTGACATCGACCACCACGCAGTGGCGCTCGGGCGCAATCGCCTTCTCCAGATAATCGAGGTCGCGCGTTGCCTGCGCCGAGCCCGTCACGATCAGGTATTGGTCGTCGGCGACGCGGGTCAGCGTCACGTCCGATTCGTAGTTGCCGCGCTCGTTCAGCACGCCGGAATAGACGGTGGTGCCGGGCGGCACGGCGACGTCGTTCGCTACGATGCCTTGCAGCACCGCTTCGGCGTCGCGCCCCTTGACGAGCAGTTTCGCGAACGAACTCATGTCGAACAGGGCGACCCGTTCGCGGCACGCACGGTGCTCGGCGCCGCTCCACGGTAGCCAGTTCTGCTGGCCGAACGCGTAGTCGATGCGCACTTCTTCGGGGCTCGGTGCGAAAAAATTGGCGCGCTCCCAGCCCATCTTGCTGCCGAAGCACGCGCCGTCGTCGCGCAGCAGCGCATACAGGGGCGAACGCCCGAACGGCCGCGCCGAATCGAGCTCGCGGTTGGGCCACGGCATCGCGTAATGCAGGCCGAGCGTTTCCTTCACGCGATCGTGCAGCCACGTGTCGTTGCCATTGAAGCGCGCAAAGCGGCGGATGTCGACCGGCCACAAGTCCATGGTCGGCTCACCAGCGACGATCCATTCGGCGAGCGCCATGCCCGCGCCGCCCGCCGACGCGATGCCCATCGAATTGAAGCCGGCCGCCACGAAAAAGCGGCGCAGCTCCGGCGCCTCGCCAAGGATGAAGTTGTTGTCCGGCGTAAACGATTCGGGGCCGTTATAGAACTGCCTGACTTGCGCGGTTTCGAGCGCCGGCACGCGCACGAGCGCGTTTTGCATCAGGATCTCGAACTGATCCCAATCATCCGGCAGCAGTTGGAACTCGAAGTTCTCGGGGATGCCCGCCATGCCCCACGGCTTCGCGTTCGGCTCGAAGCCGCCCATCACGAGGCCGCCCACTTCCTCCTTGAAGTAGATGTAGCCGTCCGGATCGCGCATCACGGGCAGATCGCGGTGCACGCCGGCGATCGGCTCGGTGACGATGTAGTAGTGCTCGGCCGAATGCAGCGGCACCGTGACGCCGCACATCCGCCCGACCGCCTTGGCCCACTGGCCTGCGCAATTGACCACGATATCGGCGTGCAGCGTACCTTCGGCGCCGTCCTTGCGGCGCCAGGTGACGCCGCAGGCCTCGCGGCCCTGGCGCGCCGGCCGAGTCTGCACTGCGGTGATGCGAACGTTTTCGACGATACGTGCGCCGCGCATGCGTGCGCCGCGCGCGAGCGACTGCGTCAGATCGGTGGGATTCGCCTTGCCGTCGCCCGGAAGCCAGACCGCGCCGAGCAGATCGTCGGTGCGCATCACCGGCCACAGTTCGCCGGCCTCGCCCGGCCCAATGACTTCGCAGGCCACGCCATAGGCGCGGGCGACTGCCGCCGTGCGTTTCAGCTGGGTCATGCGCTCTGCGGTGCGCGCGACCGACAGCGAACCGCACTGCTTCCAGCCCGTGGCAAGGCCGGTCTCGGCCTCGAGTTCCGCGTAAAGCTTCGTCGAGTAGCGGATCAGCTTCGTCATGCTTTCCTGCGCCCGCAGCTGCCCGACGAGACCGGCCGCATGCCAGGTGGTGCCGCACGATAGCTGCCCCTGTTCGAGCAGCACGATGTCGGTCCAGCCGAGCTTGGTCAGGTGCCACGCAACCGAGCAACCGACGATGCCGCCGCCGATGATGACGACACGAGCGTGGCTTGGAATTTCCGTCGACACCGGGCGACCTCGCTTTTTTGGAAGTGTGTGGCAATGTGTGGAAAACGCTGTGGCCATAGACTGCAACAAAAAAACGCAAAAAACAACAAAAACCGGAAATCGCCGGGAGCAGCGGAGAGCGCGAACACGGTGAAAATTCGCCGAAAAGCCTTGAGTATTGGGCATTGTACGCAGGCCCGTAATCCGCGAGACACCTTCCCACCTCGCCTTTTTCGAGCTGGGGCCACGGGTATCCAACCGCAATAAAAATCCCGATCGACGAGGAAAGTTGTGTTATTTTGTGGCATCCTGACGGTCGAAACCCGTCACGCCGTTACGCGTCGCGCCCCTTTCTGTTTTTGTCACGCTGGCCGCTTATGTATCCGTTGCTACGTCGTGCCGAGATTTTGCGGATCGCCCAGTCACGGGGCACCACCTCGATCACCCAGCTCGCCGAGGCGCTCGCCGTATCGGACGAAACGATCCGCCGCACCGTCAAGCCGCTAATCGAGGAGGGCCTGCTCATCAAGGTGCACGGTGGTGTGATGCTGCCCAGCCATCTAGAGGAGTCGCCGTTCCGGCGGCGTATGCACGAGCACCGGGCGGAAAAGGAAATCGTCGCGCAGCAGATTTGCGAATTCGTGCAAGACGGCGACTCGCTGATCCTCGACAGCGGTACGACCTGCACTCACATCGCCCAGGCACTGCGCAGCCGCTCCCGCCTGACGGTGATCACCAACTCCGCCGCCATCGCCAGCCTGCTCGCGCAGCACAACGGCAATCGCGTGTTCATGGCGGGCGGCGAACTCTGCGCAGACGACGCCGCCGCGCTCGGCGAGCCCGTGCTCGCCTACATCCGGCAATTTCACGTCAAGTACGCAATCGTCTCGGTGACGGCCGTCGATCGCGCGGGACGCTTCATGGACGCACAGCCGTGGGATGTCGAGTTCGCGCGTGCCGCGTTCGGGCAGGCGCGGCAGCGGGTGGTCGTCGCCGTGCACGCCAAGTTCGAGCACAGCGCGCTGGTGCGCGCGATGAACGCCGACGAGATCGACGTGCTGGTCACCGATGCGCCGCTCGACGCGCACTATGCGCAGCTCTTCGCCGCGGCACGCGTCGAAGTGCGCTATCCGGGCAGCGCGGCCGCGCCGGTGATCGCCGCCCTCGCACGGGAGACGGAAGGCCCGGGCGAGGCAGCGCATCGATCGCATCCGCGCGGTCTGCCCGACGCAACTTGCCATTCATCCAGCGACGTCCTCGCCGACGATGCGCACGGAGAGCCACACCATGCTCGATAACCGCTCAGCCGGGCCCGTGCCCGCTTCATTGAACCCGAACCGCCGCCTCGCGATCGAGCGCATCGACTACATCGTGCAAAGCCTCGAGGCGAGCGGCTCGGTCAGCGTCGCCAACCTGTCGGCGACGCTCGGCGTGTCGCGCGAAACGATCCGCCGCGACCTGAAGATCCTCGCGGAGCAGGGCCGCGCGAATCTCGTGCACGGCGGCGCGGCGAAGCGCCCGGTCGCCGAACCGTCGTTGGCGAGCCGCGAAGCGGTCAACGCGCTGGGCAAGGCGGCGATTGGCGCCGCGGCCGCACGACTCGTCGCGGACGGCATGGTCGTGCTGATCGATTCGGGCTCGACCACGCTCGGTCTGGCCGAGGCGCTGCAGCATCATCGCGACCTGACCGTCATCACCAACAGCCTGCCGATCGCACTGATGCTGTGCCGCGCGCCTGGCGTGAAGGTCGTCGTGCTCGGCGGCGACATCGACCCGAACGACGAAGCCGCTATCGGCGTCGAGACGATGACCGCGCTCAGCCATTTCCGCGTCGATCTCGTGTTTGTCGGCGTGGGCGGCATCTCGCCCGAAGGCGAATTCACCGATTACTCGCGGCTCGCCGCCGAGCAACGCCATTTGATGATGAAGTCGGGCAAGAAGGTTTACGTGCTCGCGGACCACAGCAAGTTCGAACAGCAGACGCCCGTGCTGATCGCGCCCGTGCCGCACATCGCCGGACTGATCGTCGACGCCGAGCCGCCCGCGGGCATCGTGCGCGCCTGCGCCGAACAGCGCTGGGAAGTCATCATCGCCAATCGCCACAGCTAGCATGACGATGACGCTTCCCGTGTTCTTCGCCGTGCTGTCGGCCGCGCTTTTGCATGCGGGCTGGAACGCGGTGATCAAGGTGCGGCTCGATCCTTTTCTGGCGATGACCCTGCTGTGCATCGCCTGCGGTCTGATCGCGCTGCCGTCGCTCGCGTTCACCGGATTCGCCCGGCCTGCTGCGTGGCCCTGGGTGGCGGGATCGGTGGCGCTTCATTTCGGTTACTACGTGTGCCTGAGCGAGGCATACCGTCGTGCCGACATGAGCCAGATCTACCCGATCGCGCGCGGCTCCGCGCCGCTGATCACCGCGCTCGTCTCCGTCACGATCTTGCACGAGACGATGAGCGCGGGCGGCGTCGCGGGCATCGTGCTGCTCGGCAGCGGCGTGTTGCTGCTGTCGCTGCGCGGCCGCCATCACTCCGCGTCGGAAAACCGTGTCGCGCTCGGCTTCGCGCTGCTCACTGCGGTGACGATCGCGGGCTACACGGTCGTCGACGGCGTGGGCGCGCGCGTCGCCGGCAATCCGAACTCCTACGCGGCGACGCTGTTCGTGTTCGATGCGTTGCCGATGCTGACGCTCTGCCTGTATCGCTACGGGCCGGCCGGCATGGCGCCGATGCGGCGTTTTCTGCTGCCGGGCTTCGCGGGCGGCGCGATGTCGCTCGCGGCATACTGGATCGTGATCTGGGCGATGACCGTCGCTCCCATCGCCCTCGTTGCGGCAGTGCGCGAGACGAGCGTGGTGTTCGCCGGCTTCATCGCCGTCTATGTGCTCAAGGAGCCGTTCAGCCGCGTGCGCACCGCGGCCGCTACGTTGACGTTGGCCGGCCTTGCGCTGATGCGGCTGTTCTGATTCTCAGCGTGGGTTTCGGCGATGACGGCAGGCCACGGGGCTTCTGACCGGTGACGCATCCGGCCGCGCCCTGCACTCCACCAACCCCGGTTATCCCCTCCTGTCTCCCCATGCGGGTTTGTCCCGAGCGGCGGCCGCTTTCCCATATCCATCGCGGACTTCGCGAACTTTCAGGCGGCGTTTCGCGCGTCCGACTGGAATGTGGCATTTTTTGGCATCTTGACTGTTTTTGTTGCGGCTCCTAGAGTGGGTCTCACGCACCTGCGCAGTACCCAAATCGACCCACAAGGAGACATCGATGACCGGTTCCACGTATGCATCGCCGGCTAGTTCCGAAACTGGCGATCCGCTGTTGCTGACCCCCGGACCACTGACCACGTCACGCACCGTCAAGGCCGCGATGGTTCACGACTGGGGCTCCCGCGACGCCAACTTCATCGAGATCAATCGCTCGGTTCTCGCGCGCCTTGCCGCGATCGCCAATGGCGCGCGCGACTGGGTGACGGTACCGATGCAGGGCTCGGGCACCTTCGCCGTGGAGGCGATGCTCACCACCTTCGTGCCGCCAGGCGGCGAGGTGCTGGTGCTGATCAACGGCGCGTATGGCAAGCGCGCGAAGCGCATCCTTGAAATCGCCGGCCGCAAGACCGTCGTGCACGAAACGGCCGAGGACACGCCGCCCGATCTCGCCGAGATCGACAAGCTGCTGGCCGCCTCGCCGTCGATCACGCATGTGTTCGCGGTCCACTGCGAGACCACTGCGGGCATCCTGAATCCGATCGCGCAGATCGGCGCGCTCGCGGCCCGCTACCGCAAGGGCTATCTGGTCGATTCGATGAGCGCGTTCGGCGCGTTGCCGCTCGACGTGCAGACGATGCATATCGATGCGGTCGCCGCATCGTCGAACAAGTGCATCGAAGGCGTGCCCGGTCTCGGCTTCGTGATCTGCCGCCGTGAGGCGCTGGCCCGCACGCAAGGCAACGCGACCACCCTCGTGCTCGATCTGCACGAGCAGTGGACCAACCTCGAAAAGACCAGCCAATACCGCTTCACGCCGCCCACGCACGTGATCGTCGCGTTCCATCAGGCGCTGGAGGAATTCGATGCCGAAGGCGGCGTCGCGGGACGCGGCGCGCGCTATCGCAACAACTGCCGGATTCTCGTCGAAGGCATGCGCGCGCTCGGCTTCAAGCCGTTGCTGGCTGAAGCGCTGCAGGCTCCGATCATCGTCACCTTCCATATGCCCGAGGACCCGCGCTTCGAATTCCAGCGCTTCTACGACAGCCTGAAGGCGCGCGGCTACGTGATCTATCCGGGCAAGCTGACGGTTGCGGACTCGTTCCGGATCGGCTGCATCGGCCGGCTCGGTGAGCGCGAAATGCGCGCCGCGCTCGGTGCGATCAGCGAGGTGCTCGATGAAATGGGCATGAACGCGCCGGTCGCGAAAACGGCTTGAAGGGGGACATCATGAGTACGCTGCAAGACACCGTGCTGAGCATCAACGGCCGCGACTACCGCTTCCCATCGGAGCCGGTCGTCGTAATCTGCCTCGACGGTTCGGAGCCCGCCTATATCGAGGAAGCCGCGAAGGCCGGGCACGCGCCGCATCTCGCGAAGCTGCTGCGCACGGGCACGAGCCGCATCGCCCAATGCGTGATTCCGAGCTTCACGAACCCGAACAATCTGTCGATCGTGACGGGCTGTCCGCCGAAGGTGCACGGCATCGCGGGCAACTACTTCTACGACCGCGCGAGCGGCGAAGAAGTGATGATGAACGACGCCCGCTTCCTGCGCGCACCGACGATCTTCGCCGCGTTCCACGACGCCGGCGCGAAGGTCGCCGTCGTCACCGCGAAGGACAAGCTCCGGACGCTGCTCGGCAACGGGCTCGACTTCACGAGCGGCCGCGCGATCGCCTTTTCGGCTGAAAAGGCCAACGAGGCTACCCGCGCACAGAACGGCCTTGGCGACGTGCTCGCCTACGTCGGCAAGCCGCTGCCGGATGTGTATTCGGCGGACCTGTCCGAGTTCGTGTTCGCGGCAGGCGTAAAACTGCTCGACACGTTCCGGCCCGACCTGATGTACCTGTCGACGACGGACTACGTGCAGCACAAGGCGGCGCCCGGGTCGCCCAAAGCCAACGAGTTCTACGCGATGTTCGACCGCTACGTCGGCGCGCTCGATGCGGCTGGCTGCGTGCTGGCGATCACCGCTGACCACGGCATGAACGGCAAACATCGCGCGGATGGCGCGCCCGACGTGCTGTACCTGCAAGACCTGTTCGACGAATGGACCGGCAAAGGCCGCTCGCGCGTGATCCTGCCCATCACCGATCCGTACGTCGCGCATCACGGGGCGCTGGGCTCTTTCGCCACCATCTACCTGCCCGAGGGGATCGCAGCGGCTGAAGCAGCGGCGCTGCTCGAACGGCTGCGCAAGACCGAAGGCATCCAGCTCGCGCTGACGAGTGCGGAGGCCTGCGAGCGCTTCGAGCTGCCGCCCGACCGTATCGGCGACGTCGTCGTGGTCGGCACACGCGCCAAGGTGTTCGGCACGAGCGCCGCGCGTCACGACCTGTCGGGCCTGACCGAGCCGTTGCGTTCGCATGGCGGGCTATCGGAAGAGAACGTGCCGCTGATCGTCAACCGCAAGACCGATTGGCCGGCAGACCGCGCATTGCGCAACTTCGACATCTTCGATGTCGCGATGAACCACGTATTGCAGGGCGCCGCGGCGTAACGCGTCGATCACAACAACCCGCGCGCCCCGCTTCTCGCGACGGCCTGCGGGCTCCACCGGATCATTGAACGAGGTATTCGATGAACGTCATGACCAAACCCGCCTTCAGGCAGGAATCGATGCGCATCGCCGGCCAGCACACAAGCACCGACGAGCTGATCGAAGTCTTCAACCCGTACACGAACGAGGTCGTCGGCACCGTGCCCGCGGGTCGTCCCGAACACGTGCAACAGGCGTTCGCAAAAGCGCACGCATTCAAGCCGCGGCTCACGCGCTTCGAGCGTCAGCGCATCCTGCAGCGCACGGCCGAGATCCTGAGCGAGCGCAAAGAAGACTTCGCACGCCTGATCACCGCGGAGTCGGGGCTGTGCTGGAAGGATGGGCTGTACGAGGCGAGCCGCGCCTACGATGTATGGTCGTTTGCCGCGCAGCTCACGATCAAGGACGACGGCGAGGTCTATTCCTGCGATATCAGCCCGAACGGCAAGAACCGCAAGATTTTCACGACGCGGCTGCCGCTGCTCGGCGTGATCTCGGCGATCACGCCGTTCAATCATCCGCTGAACATGGTGAGCCACAAGCTGGCGCCCGCGATCGCGACCAACAACCGCGTGGTGCTGAAGCCCACCGAGCTCACGCCGCTGACGGCGCTCGCGCTTGCCGACGTGCTCTATGAAGCGGGCCTGCCGCCGGAAATGCTGAGTGTCGTCACCGGCAATCCGCGCACGATGGGCGATGCGATGATCACCGACCCGCACTGTGATCTCGTCACGTTCACAGGCTCCGTGCGAGTCGGCAAGTACATCGCGCAGCACGCGGGCTATCGCCGCACGGTGCTGGAACTCGGCGGCAACGATCCGCTGATCGTGATGGAGGACGCCGATCTCGACAAGGCCGCGCAGCTCGCGGTAACCGGTGCGACGAAAAATTCGGGGCAGCGCTGCACGGCGGTCAAGCGGATTCTCGTCGTGCAAAGCGTGGCCGATGCGTTCGTCGAGCGAGTGCTCGTGCATGCGAAAAAGCTCAAGTGCGGCGACCCGATGGACCCGTCGGTCGACGTGGGCACCGTCATCAACGAGGCGTCCGCGCAACTGTTCGAGCGGCGCGTGGCCGATGCGCAGGCCCACGGTGCCCGGGTGCTTTACGGAGCGCCGCGCGAGGGCGCGCTGTTCCATCCGACCGTCGTCGATCACGTGCCGTACGACTGCGAGCTCGTGCGCGAAGAGACCTTTGGCCCGGTGATTCCGATCATCCGCGTGCCCGATGCGCTCGATGAAGTGATCCGGGTTTCGAACTCGACCGCGTATGGCCTGTCGTCGGGCGTCTGCACGAACCGGCTCGACTACATCACGCGCTTCGTCAGGGAGCTGGAAGTCGGCACCGTGAACGTGTGGGAAGTGCCCGGCTATCGCACGGAGATGTCGCCGTTCGGGGGCATCAAGGATTCAGGCAATGGTTACAAGGAGGGCATGGTCGAGGCAATGAAGAGCTACTCGAATGTGCGGACCTGGTCGATGCCCTGGGAGTGACCGGCCGCGCGACCAAGTGAAATGCTGACCTCATCCGAACTCAACGCAAGGAAGGATGGATATGAAAACTCGTCTGATCGCCCTGGCCGCCTGCGCGCTCGCCATGGCAACGCCCCCCCTCTACGCACAGTCCGACGTCGTGACCATCTATGCCGCGGATGGTTTGCACGACGGTTCGCCGAGCTGGTTCGGCAATCAGTTCGACGCCTTCACGAAGGCGACCGGCATCAAGGTGCAGTACATCGAGGCCGGCTCGAGCGGCGTGGTGGACCGGCTGAGCAAGGAGAAGTCGAACACTCAGGCGGACGTGCTGGTGACACTGCCGCCGTTCATGCAGAAAGCCGCGGCTGACGGCCTGTTGCAGTCCTACTCGCCGGCGGGCGCCGACAAGATCGAGACGCGCGACAAGGACCCGAAAGGGCTGTACTACGCGATGGTCGGCAACTACCCGAGCTTCATCTACAACTCGGCGGTGCTCAAGAGCCCGCCCAAGACCTACGCGGACCTGCTCGCGCCGCAGTTCAAGCAGAAGATCCAGTACTCGACGCCGGGTCAGGCCGGCGACGGCACTGCGCTGATGCTGCAGACCTTCCACGCGTTCGGCGGCAAGCCGGCCGGCTTCGACTATTTGCGCAAGCTGCAGACCAACAACCTCGGGCCGTCCGCATCGACCGGCAAGCTCACGGCGCTCGTCAACAAAGGCGAACTCTTCGTGGCCAACGGCGATATGCAGATGAACCTCGCGCAGATGCACGACAACCCGAACGTCGCGATGTTTTTCCCGGCCGGTCCAGACGGCCGCCGCACGACCTTTGCGTTGCCCTACTACGTCGGCCTCGTGGCGAACGCGCCGCATGCCGGCAACGGCAAAAAGCTGATCGATTTCCTGTTGAGCGCGCCGGCGCAGCAGGAGGTCAGCAAGGTCGCGTACGGCTTCCCGGTGCGCACCGATGTGCATCCGTCGGACAGCAACTTCCAGGCGTTGAACACGTTGCTGAAGGGCGTCGACATCTGGCAACCTGATTGGAACCAGGTGCTCCAGGAGCTGCGTCCCGACGTGGCCGCCTACAACCAGGCAATTTCCATCGACTAACCCTGCTACCGACGAGCGACTAATGGCAAACACCATGACCATGGAACGGGGGCCGCAGCGGCGCGCCTCCGCTGCGCCGACCGTCATCGCGCACGGGGCGAGCGGCATCGGTTTCGAAGGCGTGTCGGTGGCTTACGGCAGCCAGACCATTCTGGAGTCTCTGACGCTGACCGTGAAGCCCGGCGAGATCGTCGCGCTGATCGGCCCGTCCGGCTCCGGCAAGACGACCGCGTTGCGCGCCGTCGCCGGCTTCGTGCAGCCGAGCGCCGGGCGCATCACCATCGGCGATCGCGACGTGACGCGGCTGCCGCCGTACGCTCGCAACATCGGCATGGTGGTGCAGAACTACGCGCTGTTTCCGCATATGCGCGTCGAGGACAACGTCGCCTTCGGGCTGCGTGCCCGTGGCGCGGACGCCGAGGTGATACGCGAACGGGTGCCCGAGTGCCTCGGGCTCGTCGGCATGGCGAAGTACGCGAAGCGCTATCCGCGCGAGCTGTCGGGCGGCCAGCAGCAGCGCGTGGCGATCGCCCGCGCGCTCGCGATCCGTCCACAGGTGCTGCTGCTCGACGAGCCGCTCTCGGCGCTCGACGCGCAGATCCGCCGCTCGATGCTCGACGAACTCGCGAAGCTGCACCGCACGCTGCCTTCGCTCACGGTGCTGTACGTGACGCACGACCAGACCGAAGCGCTGACCCTCGCGAACCACATCGGCATCATGCGCGACGGCCACCTGGTTGCTTACGGCGACGCGCAAGGGCTCTATCGTCATCCGCCGAACCGCTTCGCCGCCGAGTTCCTCGGCCGTGCCAACGTGCTGCCGGCGCAGCAGCTCGAACCGCTGGCCGACGGGCGCGCGCGCGTGCGCTTTCACGGCCAGCTGCTCGAAGGCTGCAACCATCACGGACTCGCGGCCGGCGCCGCCTGCTTCGTATGCGTGCGGCCACACCATCTGCAGTCCGTTGCGGGCGGTGTTGCGCGAGGCGCCGATGGGCAACGCATGAACCAGATGACGGGGTCCGTCGTCAGCGTGCAGTGGCTCGGCGAAATGCACAGCATCGTGCTCGATGTCGAAGGCGAGTTGCTGCGGCTCACTTGCGCGCCGCTCGCGGAGCCGCCAGAGCCGGGCACTGCACTCAGCGTACGTTTCGATCCCGCGGATGTCACTCTCGTACCGGAGGCTGAACGTCATGGCTGATATCGTCATCGCGCCGCCGGCCCGCGCGCGAGCGCCGGCCGCGGGGCCAGGCGGCCTGTGGATCGCGCCGCCGCTCGCGGTGCTCGCCGCGCTGTTCTTCTACCCGTTCGGGCTGATCGTCGTGCAGGCGTTGGGCGGCGACCAGCATGTGCTGTCGTTCGCGAACTTCGAGCACGTGCTGCGCTCACGCCAGTTCCTGAGCGGGCTTTATCACACGATCGCGATCGCAGTATCGGCCTCGGCGGGATGCCTCGTGCTCGGCTTCGTGTTCTCGCTGGTGATCGCGTTCGTGCCGTTCCCGGGCGCGCGTTTCGTGGGCCGGCTCATCGATACGTTCATCGCGCTGCCCACCTTCCTCGTCGCGCTCGCGTTCACGTTCGTGTACGGTTCGGCCGGACTGCTGAACCAGTCGCTGATGCAGATGTTCCATCTGCCGCTGCCGCCGCTGAATTTCCTGTACACGCAATGGGGTGTCGTGCTGTCGGAGATCACGGTCTATACGCCGTTCATCATGCGTCCGCTGCTCGCGTGCTTCTCGCAGATCGACAGTGCGCAGATCGAAATGGCGGGCAGCCTCGGCGCGCGGCCGCTGCGCATCATCCGGCAGGTCATCCTGCCCGCCGCGTTGCCGGCGCTGCTGGCGGGCGGCAGCCTGTGTCTGCTGTTGACCGTCAACGAGTTCGGCATCGTGCTCTTCATCGGCGCGAAAGACGTGATCACGTTGCCGCTGCTGATCTACGACAAAGCGATCCAGGAATTCGACTACACCACCGCATGCGTGATCGCCGTCGTCAATATCGCGCTGTCGCTCGGGCTTTATGCCTGCTACCGGGCCGTCGTGTCACTTTGCGGAGGTCGCCGTGCTGCTCTGGGCTAAATGGGGTAAATGGCTGACGTGGGGCGGCACGGCGTTGCTGTTCTGCGCGGTCTATGGGCTGCCGGTCGCGATGATTGCGCTCGCCAGCATCAGCGGACAGTGGAACGGCATCCTGCCGAGCCACCTGACACTCGAGCACTACGCGCGTGTGCTGCATACCGATTCGGCGAGCCAGCTGCGCGTGAGCGTGCTGACCGGCGTGGTCGCGAGCGTCGCGGCGCTCGTCAGCGGCACGTGGGCCGCACTCGCGCTGCGTCGCATCAAAGGCCTGCCGCGCCGCGTGCTGGACGTGATCTTCTTCGTGCCGAGCGCGGTGCCGTCGGTGTCGATCGGGCTCGGCTTGCTGGTCGCGTTCAGCCGGCCGCCCGTGCTGCTCAACGGCACGGCGACGATCGTCTTCATCGCGCACTTCCTGCTGATCTCGGCGTTCACCTACGGCAACGTGGCGGCAGGGCTCGCGCGGGTCGCGCCCGAATACGGCGAGGTGGCCCAAAGTCTCGGCGCCCGGCCGCTCTACCAGCTCTCGCGCGTGACGCTGCCGCTCGTCGCGCCGTACCTGCTCGCATCGTTCAGCCTGAGCTTCGCGCTGTCGATGGGCGAGCTCGGTGCGACGCTGATGATCTATCCGCCGGGCTGGGTCACGCTGCCGGTGGGCATCTTCGCGCTGTCCGACCGTGGAGCGATCTTCGACGCTGCGACGCTCACGATGATTCTCGGTATCGGCACACTCGCGGTATTGATGGGGCTCTCGCGCATCTCGAACCGTGCGATGGTGCGTGGATGACGGTGTCCCTGCGGATACTCGACGAGGCAATCGCGGCGGGCGCAGAGCGGGCCTGAAAGATGCGCACAACAAAAACATAAGGGGAGGTGCCAGATGATCATGATCGTGCTTCATCTCGCGGGTGGCGTCGCGCTGCTGACGTGGGGCCTGCATATGGTCGAGTCCGGCCTGATGCGCGCGTTCGGCGCCTCGCTCAAGCGCTTCATGGCGAAGAGTCTCGGCAATCGGCTGAACGCGTTCTGCGCCGGGCTCGCAATCACCGGCGCGCTGCAAAGCAGCACGGCGACCGGCATGATCGCGTCGTCGTTCGCGGCCCGCGGTTTGATGCGGCCTGTTACCGGACTCGCGATCATGCTGGGCGCCAACGTCGGCTCGACGCTGATCGTGCAGGCGTTCTCGCTCGATCTGAGCTGGATCTCGCCGGTGTGTCTGCTGGTCGGCATGACGCTCTTCGAGAAGGGCAAAGGCTCCCGCAATCGTGATCTCGGCCGCGCGTCGATCGGGCTCGGACTGATGTTGCTTGCGCTCACGCTGCTCGTCTCGACCGTGCAGCCCGCCGAGACCGCCCCTGCCCTGCGCACGGTGCTCGGCGCACTGGCAGGCGAGCCGGTGCTGAATGCGGCGCTCGCGTGTTTGCTCACGTGGGCCGCGCATTCGAGCATTCCGGTCGTACTGTTCGTGATGTCGCTCGCCAACCTGCATACGGTGCCGATGGACACGGCGCTCGCGATGGTGCTCGGCGCGAACATCGGCAGCGCGCTCAACCCTTACTTCGAGGCCGCGAAGGGCGCCGATCGCAGCCGCCGGCGCCTGCCGGCCGGCAACCTCGTGCTGCGCGGCGGCGTGTGCCTGCTGATGCTCGCCGCGTGCTCGCCGCTCGCAACGTTGCTGCAGCAGGTCTACGGCAGCCCCGCCCGTGCAATCGCCGACTTCCACACGGGCGTGAACGTGGCGATCGCGGTGGTCTTCATGGGCCTGCTCGCCCCTGTCGCGCGCCTTCTCGAACGGCTGCTGCCAGCGCCGGGCGCCGCCGAGAACGGCGACGCGCCGCGCTACCTCGACGAGGCCGCGCTGCGGGTGCCCTCCCAGGCGCTCGCATGCGCGACCCGCGAATTGATCCGGATGGGCGATATCGTCGAAGCGATGCTGTGTGCGAGCGTGCCGGTGCTGATCGCAAACGACCGGCGCGCGGTGCACGAGATCGCGGCCCGCGACGATGCGGTGGATATGCTGCACGATGCGATCAAAAGCTACGTGACCGAGGTGACGCGCGAGTCGCTCGACGACGAAGACCGGCGCTGGGCCAACGCGATCATGACTTCCGTGATCAACCTCGAACATATCGGCGATATCGTCGACAAGAATCTGATGGAGCTGGCGCAGAAAAAGATCAAGGCACAGGTGAGCTTTTCGGCCGAAGGCGCCGAGGACTTGCGCGCGCTGCACCAGTTGGTGATCGACAGTTTTCACCGGGCTCAGGCGCTGCTCGTGTCGGGAAGGACGCAGACCGCGGCGCAGCTGCTCGAAGACAAGCAGGCGCTGCGGCGTCTTGAACGCGCCGCGCGGGATGCTCATCTGGACCGGTTGCGCGAGGGCAAGCCCGACAGCATCGCGTCGAGCTCATTGCATCTCGACGTGCTGCGCGATCTCGTGCGGATTCAGTCGCACATCTGCGCGCTCGCCTATCCGCTGCTCGAGTGCGAGGCAGCTAACGATGGCGATGCGCAGGTCGCGTGAGGCGAGATACGGTGCTTGCGCTGCGGAACTTCATCGAGCGGCGACGACATTCGCTGCGTCTCGCGCATACTGCGTCGGCGGCAGTCCGACATGACGCGTGAACGCGACGCTGAATGCGCTCGCCGAGCTGTAGCCGACACGTTCCGCGACCGCCGCGATGCTGACTTCGCTCTGGCGCAGCAGGTTCTTGGCGATAGCCATGCGCCACGACAACAGATACTCCATCGGTGCGACGCCGACTGCGCGGCTGAATCGATCGAAGAAAGAGGACCGTGAAAGCGCGGCGGCCTTTGCGAGTTCCGCGATCGTCCAGGGCTGGTGCGGGCTTTCGTGCATATGACGGATCGCGAGCGCGAGGCGGGGATCGGCGAGGCCGCGGACGAGTCCGGGCGATGCGCCGGTTCCAGTGGCTCGCAAAGCTTCGATGAACAGCACCTCGAGCAGTCGCGCCAGCACGACCTCACGCGCGGGCCGCTGCGCGCGCGATTCTTCCCTCACGAGCTTCACGAGTGTCGCGAGCCTGCGTTCACCGCGCACGTGCACGAGCTTGGGCAACAGCGAGACGAGCAAGGCCGCGTCCGGCGAACCGAACGCGCAGAGGCCCGCAAGCCATTGGGCTTCTGGCGCGCCCGATGCATCGCCGAAACGAAAACTGCCGTCGGGCAGCGCCGCGGGCGCGCTACTGGACACGTCGTCATCGTCGGGCGGATCGCTGCTCGTCATCGTGAAACTGAAAACTTCGGGCACGAGCACGAAGTCATCGGCCTGAAGAATCAGCGGCTCGCAACCATTGACGGATAGCCGCAGCGATCCTTCTAGCACCACGCAGTAGAACGGCTGGCCGACTTCCGTACGGCTCGCGCGCCAGCGCCCGGCGCCGCTGAGCACCTTCGAGAACGTGGGGGTCGGCTTGAGCAGTGTGACGATTTCGGCGAGCGGGTCGATCATGATCGGACGATTTCGAATGAAACCTGGACGCTCGATTGTAGCGAGTCCTCGCGGTCAGGACTTATTGTGTCGGGACTGTCACCAACCACAGGATTCGACATGAAGACCGTCTTGATTACCGGCTGTTCGTCCGGCTTTGGCCTCGAAATTGCGCGTTATTTTCTGGATCGCGACTGGCGCGTGATCGCCACGATGCGCACGCCGCGTGAAGACGTGTTGCCGCGCTCCGATCGTCTTTCGATTCTCGCCCTCGATGTGACGGACCCGCAAAGCATTCGCGCGGTCATCGATGCGGCAGGTCGGATCGACGTGCTCGTCAACAATGCGGGTATCGGCTTTCTGAATGCGCTCGAAGGCACGCCGATGGACACCGTGCGCGATATCTTCGAGACCAATACGCTCGGCACCATCGCGATGGCGCAGGCCGTGTTGCCGCAGTTGCGCGAGCGCCGCGAAGGGGTGATCGTCAATGTGACGTCGACCGTCACGTGCAGACCGCTGCATCTGCTGTCGGTCTACACCGCGAGCAAGTCCGCGGTCAACGCGTTCAGCGAATCGCTCGCGCTCGAACTGGAGCAGTTCAATGTGCGCGTGCGGGTCGTGCTGCCGGGACGCGCGCCGTCCACCCGCTTCGGCGACAACGCGCGGGCACGCATGAAAGACGGATTTCCCGAGCCGTACAACGCGCTCGCGCAGCAGGTTTTCGCGAGGTGGGAGAAAGAAACGGCCGTCACGCATGCATCGGATGTCGCCGAAGCGGTTTGGCTCGCCGCGACCGATTCATCGAGCCCGTTCAACATCCCCGCCGGCGAGGACGCTGTCGAGTGGTACCAGGCGAGCACCAAGTAGCACGCCGGCAAACATCGTTGCGGTCTTCACCTCGCGGCATTAAGCAGACCCATCAGCTCATCCGGCGAGATGCTGTCGTTGTCGATCGCATCGACAACGACCTTGTCCCGCCTGGACTGCTGATCGCCAGTGACGGTGTGGGCACGAACCCGCACGGCGAGGATCATGACCTCCGTGCTGGGCTCAGCTTGCAAACTCATGGCCGTAACCTGCGCACCGAGTTGCTTTGCCATTGACTCGATCGACTCAGCGCATTGCGCGTTGACGACTCCAATAGCCATGCCACTGCCGGCGAGCTCGCGGCCAAGCGCCGCTGCGAGTTTGCCTGGATCGATAGTTGAATACGTCATGGTGCATTCCTTCCGATGTCGGACTCGAGTCTGCGCGCAACCCTCAAACCTGGCCGATGCCGCCGTCATTCATCAAATCGGCACCCGTCATATAGGAACTCTGTTCTGAGGCGAGAAAGAGCGCCGCGCTCGCCATCTCCTCGGCGCGGGCGAGTCGGCCGATCGGGACCATGCTCTTGTACATGCTCACCAGATCCTCGCGTGTCGCCGACTGGGAATCGAGTATCGGTGTGTCGGTGACACCAGGGCTCAGCATGTTGACGCGAATGCCGCGATCCTTGAATTCGGCGGCCCAGGTGCGAGCATAGGAACGCAACGCGGCCTTCGTCGCAGCGTAGGCGGTGTGCCCTGGGATGCCCATCACGTGCATGGCCGACGAAACCAGGATGATCGATCCGCCACCCGTCATCATCGGCAGCAACTTTTTCACCAGAAATACGGGGCCGCGCGCCATCAGGTTGAATGCCTTGTCGAAATGCTCAGGCGTGATGGTGTCGATCGAAGCCTGCTCGGTAAAGCCCGCGTTCGACACGATGATATCGACGACACCTTTTTCGTCCCTGACTGCCGCAGCGACATGATCGAGGTCATCGAGATTCGCGGCGTCGGCCTGAATAGCGGTAACGTTGCGTCCGATCAGTTTGACGGCCTCGTCGAGCTGGGCTTGCCGACGGCCGAAGATAAAGACGTGAGCGCCTTCGGCGACGAACCGCTGGGCGATCGCCAGGCCGATACCCGTCGTTCCGCCGCTAATGACAGCGATCTTGCCTGCGAGAGTATTCATTGAAACTTCCGTCTGTTGGTAAAGGAAGTCCCATCGTAATTGCGGCCCCGACGAATGATAATCGGCGGATTTATCATAAGATCCATTCACGGAGAGAATAGGCCCACGAGAGAAATGCAATGGATCGGTTTCACGAATTGAACGCTTTCTTCGCCGTTGTCGAAGCGGGCGGCTTTTCCGCCGCGGCGCGCAGAACCGGCGAGTCACAGTCCGCCATCAGCAAGTCGATCGGCGCGCTGGAAAAGCGCCTCGGCGTACTGCTATTCAACCGCAACACACGCAGCGTGACCTTGACCGATCAGGGGCAGAAATACTACGAGCGGACCAAGCCGTTGCTCGACGAGATCGAGGTGGCCGACAGCGAACTATCCAGCAGTACGCTAGATGTCTCGGGCCTTGTGCGGATCGCCTGCGCTTCTACGTTCGGCCGCCTGCACGTTCTTCCGCTGATTCCCGAACTGCTGTCGCGCCATCCCGGTCTTCGGGTCGATCTGGTGTTGTCGGATTTCGTGCGCGATATGGTGGAGGATCGAATCGATCTCGCGATTCGAGTGGGCTCCGTCAACGATCCGGATTCGGTCGTGAAGCGGATTGCCAGCACTCCGCTGGTCTGCGTCGGATCGCGTCGCTATTTCGAGCAATACGGTGTACCGAAGGAACCTACGGAACTCGCCAATCACAATTGCCTGCTCTACGGTGGTCTACTGGAGTCGGCGAACTGGCCGTTTCATGGGCCACGTGGCCGGTTCAGCGTGCCGGTGCGAGGCAACCTGTCGTCGAATAGCGTCGAGACGATCCGCTCGGCCGTGCTCGCGGGCGTGGGAATCGGCCTCTTCGCAAAGCTCTCGCTGGCCGACGAACTCAAGCATCCGGATATCGTGACCGTGCTAGACGATTTCATTCGGGACGCGCGTGATGTGAGCATCATCTGGCCGCGACGACGTTTCGTGCCTGCGCGCGTGCGCCGGGTCACTGATTTTTTCGCGGCTGCGCTGCCGCAGCGCTTGTAGGAATGCTCCGGAGCGCACCTCAGACGCAATACGTCACGCAATGTTCGCTAGCGGCGCGCGTCGCGCGCCTGCGTCGCTCGACATCGACTCGCGTACATGGCGCGCGAATTCCTGCGCCGCTGGCTGAACCGTCGCGGGCAAGCGCAGACAGATCGCGAACGGAGGCAGTGCAGGCAAGCCGCTTACGCGAGGTGTGAGCGTCTCCAGATCGGCCGGCACCGTGGAGGCGAGCCAGCTCGTGACCGCGAGGCCCGCGCGCACCGTTGCGGCGGTCGCCTCGATGTTTCCGCTCTCGAACACCGTGCGCCACGCGATGCCCTCGTCCGCGAGCGCGCCGAGCACCACCGAACGGAAAGCGCAACGCTCGTCTACCATCGACAGCGGCAACGGCCGCTTCTGCCACGCCTCACTGCCGCGCCCGTTGACCCAGACCAAAGGTTCGATGCAGACCACTTCACCTTCGGCTTCGCTCGCGACATATTCGACCAAGGACACGTCCACGCGACCGCTATTCACTGCGTCGCTCAGTTCTGGCGACGCCGCGCACATCAACGTTATTTCGACATGCGGATGGGCGTCGGCGAATGCCTTCATTGCGGGCGCGAGCCGCGTCACGAGATCGTGGGGCACGCCCACACGCAAGGCGCCGCGCAACGGCTGCGCGGTCATGTCGGCCCAGATTTCATCGTTCAACTGAAGCAGCTTGCGCGCCTTCACGAGAAACTGCTCGCCCTCGCGGGACAGTTCCAGCCGGCGCGTCTTGCGAACGAACAGAAGGCAATCCAGCACATCTTCGAGGCGCTTCACCTGCTGGCTGACGGCGCCTTGCGTCATGTGCAGCAGATTCGCAGCGACCGTCATGCTGCCGCTATCGGCGACGGCAACGAAGGTGCGGATCAGATCGAGGTCGAGGTTTCGGCTCATCTATGCATTATGTCGCGTAATGTACCGCATCAATATTATTAGCTTTCACGATGCTTTGACGATCCGTACAGTGCAAGTTCTTTGATTTCCAATCTGCACCGATGACCTCGATACTGCCGCTTCTGCTCTTCGTCGCCGTCGCCACCGCGACGCCCGGTGGCGCGACCACGCTCGCCACCGCCTCGGGCGCACGCTTCGGTTTCGTACGCTCGATACCGCTGATGCTCGGCATCGCTCTGGGCCTCGCGCTGCTCGCTGCGCTCGCCGCGCTCGGGCTGGGCGGTCTGCTTCTGGCGCTGCCGTCGCTGCAAACGGCGGTGAAGGCACTCGGCTCGGCCTATCTGCTATGGCTCGCGTGGCGCATCGCGCGCAGCGGGCCGCCAAACGCGGGCGACGGCCCCGCGCGTCCGGTTACGCTCGTCAACGGTTTCCTGCTGCTCTGGCTCAACCCGAAAGGCTGGGCGATGACGGTTGGCGCGGCGGCGTCGTTCGCGCTGCTCGCAAACAACCCGAACCGCCTCGCGATGCTGCTCGGTGCAGCATTCGGAGTGGCTGCGTGCGCTTCTCTCGCGCTGTGGTGCGCGCTCGGCGTGCTACTCGCGCGGCTCTTTCGGACCCCACACCACTGGCGCCTTCTCAATCTCGCGATGGGCGTGCTGCTCGCCGCATCCGTCATCCCGACCTGGCGATAAGCCTGAAGCGGCGTTCGTCGATATGTCGAATCATTGGTCGCCGCCCCATTGCCGGCGAAACCGACTCAAACGAACACCTTTCGCAGCCGACTGGGCTGAGAGCGGAGATACTGCTTCGGCGCCCTGACTTGAGTCCCAAAGTGAGCGGCAGCATGCCAGGGCCAGCGAGGGTCAAAGAGCACGGCCCGAGCAAGCGCGATCAGATCGGCGTCTCCGGTGCTGAGAATTGATTCGGCCTGTTCGAATTCGGTGATCATGCCGACGGCGATGACTGGGAGCGTGGTCGCCTGCTTCACGGCCCGCGCGAAAGGAACCTGATAGCCAGGCCCGAGCGGAATTTGCGCGGCTGGGTTCGAACCGCCACTTGAGACATTGATTGCGGCACAGCCTCTCGCCTCCAGCGCGTGGACAAAGGCGATCGCGTCCTGCACGGACCACCCGCCCTCCACCCAGTCGGTAGCGGATACCCGCATCGTCACAGGGCGATCATGCGAAAACGCTTCTCGCACGGCTTCGAAAACTTCGAGTGGAAAACGCATCCGGTTTTCCAATGAACCGCCGTATTCGTCGTCCCTGTGATTTGACAGAGGCGAGAGGAATTGGTGGAGTAGATAGCCGTGCCCACCAAGGATCTGAATGAAATTCAGCCCGAGCCGGGAGGCACGCTGCGCTGCGGCAGAGAACGCGTCGCGAATGGCGGCCAGGCCATCGCGGTCCAAGGCGGTGGGTGGTGTCTCACCGGCGGCAAAAGCGACCGGGGATGGGCCGTAGGTGTGCCAACCATTCGCGTGATCATAGGGAATCTGAGCGCCGCCGTCCCATAGTTTCTGCCGAGATCCTTTTCGGCCAGCATGGTTGAGCTGGATTCCAATCGGCGTGTCAGACCACCGCCGAATGCCGCGCAGCACTCGTGCCATGGAGGCTTCGCAGTCGTCAGAATAGAGCCCGACGTCACCATAGCTGGTGCGTCCGTCCGGGGTGACCGCGGTGCCCTCGATCGTGAGTGCCGCCGCACCTGAAAGCGCCAGTTGGCCGAGGTGAATCAGGTGCCAATCGTTCATCTGGCCGTCTTCGGCGGAGTACTGGGCCATCGGGGCGATCACGATCCGGTTGGCTAATTCGAGGTTGCCGACTCGTATCGGCGTGAATAGCGTTGGCTGGCTCATATCGACCCCTTGACTCAACGCCACCGCAAACCTGGCTGACTCCGCGAATTCTGATGACCTCGGCTAATGACGGCGCTATTGCCTGCGAGAGTGGACATGGAGATCTGCTGTCTGGTGATGGATGACAGCCAGATCGTAGTTGCAAGATAAGGGAGTGATAATTCGCAGATTCTTCATAAGGCCAATTCCCGACGAGAATAGCCGTGGGGTCCGGCGCGATCGGTGAATTGGCCGTTCTATGAACCGAAGCGCGTCAGTTGTAGCCGAGCACAGCGGCAGACGACACGTCCGGCCTCTCAGGTACATTCGAGGCGATCGTCGATGCCGTCGATGCAAGAAACGATCGGTACACGGAGCGCGCCCGATTTTCAGAGCCATCCTTGCCGTTGCGAGCGCGCGTGGCGCCACTGTTCGAGTCGACGCTGAAAGGCGATTGGTCGAAGCTGTTCATGGTGTTCTCTCCGTCTTGCTGTTGTTTGGAATCGGTCGATTTATTTGTCACGGCCAGACCGTTCTGGCCATTTACAACGAACTGTTGCTCAGTGCAGTTTGACGTGCGGCGCCGTGCTTCGACGGAGCCGATGCGCGAGGGTATTGACGATCATGCGTGCGTAGCCATGCAGCGCGGCAACGTGCATCCGATACAGCGACAGGTACATGAAGCGAGCAAGCAGTCCGTCCACGAGCATGCTGCCGCCGATAAGCCCTCCCATCAGACTCCCCACCGCATTCGCATGCCCGAGCGACACTAGCGAGCCGAGATCGCGATAGGCAAACTCCGGAAGCTTTTGCCCCTCGATGCGTCGCCCGAGTGCCTTGACCAGAAACGATGCCTGCTGATGAGCCGCCTGGGCGCGCGGTGGAACATTGCGCTCGAAGCCCAACCAGGGACACGCCGCGCAATCGCCGAATGCAAAGATATGGTCGTCCAGCTCGGTTTGAAGCGTGCGACGCACACTGAGTTGTCCCAGATGATTGACTGTCAGACCATCGAGCGTTGAAAGCACCGCGGGCGCCTTGATGCCCGCGGCCCACACAGTGAGATCCGCCCGTATCGTCTCTCCGTTTTTCGTGCGGATAAGTCCGGGCGTGACTTCCGCGACCCGCTCGTCGACCATCAACTTGACATTGAGTTTGCCCAGCATTCTTGCAGCCGCGGTGGACACGCGCTCTTTCAACGCGGGCAGAATCCGCGGCCCTGCTTCAATGAGCACGATGCCGACGTCGTGTGTGGGGTCGAGCCGATGCAAGCCATACGATGACAGTACCTTCGCGGTATTGCGCAATTCAGCGGACAATTCCACGCCGGTAGCGCCACCACCAACGATCGCGACCTGAACACGAGGCGCGCGTTCGCCAGGCACTCCACCCGCTTCCCGCTCACTCGCGTCTTGTGTTTGTTCGGCGCGAATGCAGGCTGCAATCAGACGCTTTCTGAAGCGTTCCGCTTGAGCGACGTTGTCAAGCGCGAGCGAGTTCTCCGCCGCGCCCGGCACGCCGAAGTAGTGCGTTGTGCTACCGATGGCCAGAATCAACGAGTCGTACTCGATTCGGCGCGGCGGTATCAGTTCGGTTCCGTCGTCGTCGAGCAGTGGCGAAAGAAGAACGTGTCTCGAGCCACGATCCAGTCCGACGAGTTCGCCCTGGATGAACTGGAAGCCGTGCCACTGTGCTTGCGCGGCATACGCCAGTTCCTGTGCGAAGGGATCGAGACTTCCCGCTGCGACCTCGTGCAACAGAGGCTTCCAGATATGCGTCGGGTTGCGGTCGATCAACGTAATGGACGCATGTTGCGCCCCGCCTCTTCGTCGACCGCCATAACGATCGCCTAGCCTCGTTGCGAGTTCGATGCCACCCGCCCCTCCTCCCACGATCACAAAACGATGCACGCAGATTCTCCCTGGTCGACGACGCGCGGTACGGAAATCCAACACAACGGTTGAGAACCACTATCGCAGATGCCCGACGGCGGGAAAATCTCATAGTTCTGATGGCTGCCTTCAGGTTTTCTGATCGACTGATCGCACCGTCTGAAAACCGCTTGAGATCGTCTGCTGGGAGATACGGATCGTTGTCAACGCGGACCTATCGGAGAACTTCGGTCAGCGCCAATGGGACGCGGTGGCCGCCGCCATAGAGTTATCCATTGCTCAAATGCGACGAGCGCATCATCGCTGGCGCGATCGGGATTGATCGCTAGCGCACAGTCAGGAGCGCGGGATTGATGCTTTCGTCAAACGTGCGGCGCTCGTGCAGGTGATTCCGTCTTTATTCTGCAATGCGCTTAAAGCTAGCGTAGTAATCGTCGGTGTAATAGCACTCGCCGAGCTGCTTGCGCGGCCCGCCACAGACGATCCGGCGCTGCCCGCGATCCGTCGCACCAGGTGTGCGTACCGTATAGGTGTGGTAGTAACCGCGCGGATGTTTCGGCAGCAAACCCGCGGTGTTACGAAACAGGACGCCGTCATCGCTAAACGGGAAGGGACCGCCTGCTTTGATCAGCCGCAGCGTTTCGGCAGCCTCGGCCGGCAGCTGCGCCTTGGTGACGGTGACCAGCGCCACCGTGCCTTGCGCGCCTGAGGCGGCGGCCGCTTCGCTCGCGCCTGGTGCAGGTTGAACCGGCGCCGAGCTCGCGGATGCGCCCGATGCCTCAGTGGCGTTTTGCGGTCCCTGCTTGCCGCATCCGCCGAAGATCACGCTCAATGCGACGATGCAGGAGAAAGCTGACGCTCTCTTCACGGAACGGTTCTCCCTTCGTTGACCAGCGCCCGACGACCAGGATAGATGTAAAGGTATCGCTAATGACGGGGCGAATCAACGTTCGGTCGGAAATTGGCACTTTTCCATGACAACCAGGCCGATGTGTTCCACCGCGCGTAACGGTGCCGTTAGTAAGGCTTCGTCTGCGGGACGCCATGGGGAGGGCAGACGGCTACGCTGGCGCGAACATTCGTCGCATGTGGCGAAAAGGTCCTGCGTGTATAAGGTGAATCACCACCTAGTCGCCGTTTGGAGCAGTCATGAAGCGGACCATCAGGATCGCATCAGGTCAAGTCGACACACCGCCCCGCATCGCTCTGTGGGCGCTCGGATTCAGGCCTTTCTATCTGGCCGGCGCTCTGTTCGGCTGTCTTGCGATGCTGCTCTGGCTCGGCGCGCTGGCAGGCTGGCCGTTGCTGGACTCCACGTCCTACATGTCGGGAACGCTGTGGCACGTTCACGAAATGATCTTTGGATTTGGCGCCGCAATCGTCACCGGATTTCTGCTGACAGCGGTTCGCGCGTGGACCAGCACGAATCCCGCGCATGGCGCGAACCTCGCGGCGCTGCTGCTTCTTTGGCTTGCAGGCCGGATCATGATGTGGAGCGCTTCGGGTCCGGTTGGCGTCGTCGTGGACGTGGCGTTTCTGCCGGTGGTTGCGCTCGTTCTGTTGCGCGTGCTGCTGAGTGCGAAGAATCGGCACAACGTCTTTCTGCCGGTCGCGCTCGGACTGCTCGCGCTTCTCAACGTCCTCTTCCATGTGTGGGCGAGCCATGGTCACGGCGACTGGGCGCTGCGCAGTGCGTGGCTCACGGTCGGCATGCTCGTTCTGTTCGTGACGGTGATCGGCGGGCGCATCATTCCGTCGTTTACTGCCAATGCCGTTCCGGGCTTTAGCGCGAAACGCTGGCGATTCGTCGAAGCGACCGTCATTCCGGCGACGCTGCTCGCGTTTCTGCTGGACTCGCTGGGTGCGCCATCGACGGCAATCGTTGCTGCGTCCGCCGCAGCGGCGGCGCTCCACGGGCTCCGGCTCAGCGGATGGCGTTCGTGGCGCGTAGGCTATCGCCCTATCCTCCTGATCCTCCATATCGCCTACGCGGGAATCCCATTGGGCTTCGTGATGCTGGCACTCGGCGCGCTCGGCGTCGCTCCGCATTCGCTCGCGATTCATACCTTCACGGTGGGAGTCATTGGAACGGCGATCATCGCGATGATCACGCGCACCGCGCGCGGACACACCGGACGCGAACTCGTGGCCGGTAAGGTCGAGATCGCCTGCTACGGTCTATTCGTTCTGGCAACTTTGGTTCGGGTACTCGGCCCCTGGCTCGCGCCGCAGTTCACGATGGCCTGGATATACGCATCCGGTCTGTGCTGGGTGGCCGCGCTGGTTCTCTATTGCGTCCGCTACGCCGCGTGGCTTGTCCTCGCCCGTGCCGATGGCAAGCCGGGTTGAAGACCGGGTCCTCCTCGAAGCGGCTAGCAAGTGAGATCCGTCGTTGCCGCTTCGAACGCCTTCACTTCGCCCCGACGCCGACAGTCATGATATGCGTCATGTCCAGACAGCAAGTCGCGATTCATCCGGCATAGCTGAGTGCGTCAGGCGTTACTGATTATTCGTCGTGCGCTCGCGCTCGCGCTCGCGGCGTTGCCATCGAACCCGTCGAAACAGAGTCTCCTTCTCACGCGGCAAGCATCGACGCCGACGGTCTCGATTACCGAGTGCGGGGCCGCGTCGTCGATATGAACCATCCGGTTTCGTGGTCGAACGCCCGTGCGCACGAACGATCGTTCGCACTAGCTGGAAGGACACTGGGGGCAATAGTCAGTAGGCCAACAATGTACAAAAACTACATTTCCTTCATTGCAAATATGTAGTTTTTCTACTACTATCGCCTCGTCGGTCGTATCTACGGCCGTTGCGATAGCTAGCCGACACGGTGCGCCTATCGCAATCGAAGGACAGCGAATGGCTTGTCTGCATCCTTGATTGTTACCGGTAACATAATGACACGGTGAGCCACGCGAGGCGCGTCTTCCTGTTGAATCAGGTCTACGTCGAACCTGCTTTCGCAGTTTCATCTGATTAATTAGTCATGCAAATAACATTTATCAGAAGCGGAGTTCTCGTCCCGCCTGATCAGCAGACGAATGGTGCCCAACCGGCAAGGCAGACCGTGCTATTTGTCCGCAACAGAGACACAGAACCGACTCATTTCCGCCGGACGACCCGACGCGATCCAGGTCGCGGCAATACGTTGTGCCAAAGCAATGGCGGGTTGTGCGAGACGGCCATTGGGTTATTCACGTTCCTCGCAGATATGACGATCACGGATGGAAAGAATGACGAAACGAATTGCTGTAGTGACTGGCGGTATGGGTGGTCTAGGAGAAGCGATCAGTACGAGACTGCACGATGCAGGTTATGCGGTGGTAGTCACGTACTCGCCGAACAACACCGGCGCGGCGGCATGGCTCGCGAACATGGAAGCTCAAGGCAGGAACTTTCGCGCGTATCCGGTCGATGTGGCCGACTACGATTCATGCCAGCACTGCGCAGCCAAAATTCAGTATGAAGTCGGCCCGGTCGACATTCTGGTGAATAACGCCGGAATCACCGAGGACATGACGCTCCGGAAGATGAACAAGGTCAACTGGGACGCAGTCATCCGCACCAACCTGGATTCGGTGTTCAACATGACGAAGCCACTTTGCGAGGAGATGGTCGCGCGGGGTTGGGGACGCATCGTCAACGTTTCGTCCGTCAATGGCTCGAAAGGGTCGATCGGCCAAACCAACTACGCGGCAGCCAAGGCCGGCATGCACGGCTTCACGAAATCGCTGGCGCTGGAAGTAGCGCGTAAGGGCGTTACCGTCAACACGGTCTCGCCGGGTTACCTGGCCACGAAGATGGTCACGGCGATACCTCAGGAGATCCTCGATACGAAGATCCTCCCGCACGTTCCCATGGGGCGTCTGGGCAAGCCCGAGGAAGTGGCGGCGCTCGTGCTTTACCTCTGCTCGGACGACGCCGGCTTTGTGACCGGCGCCAATGTTGCGATCAACGGCGGCCAGCACATGCAGTAACAGTCGCGCGCCCCCGCGCCAGCCGGTTCATGCAGAGACACCGCACGAGCCGGCCCGAACCGCATACGCAACACACCTATGCCTCGCTGAGAGGAACGCGTCATGAGTGAAACCTCGATAGGCCTGGTTATTGGAGGCACGGCGCTCGGTGTCGCAATGTTCATGGTCGCTAGCCACTATCGCCGCGAGCGAATGCGGGCACGAATGCTGCGGGAACTGAATCGTCACGATCCGTGGCATCAAACGCGCGCGCGAAAGTGATTGCACCGCCGAACATCGATATCCACAAGCGCAAACGATTGCTGAAAGAAGCAGGCTCAACTGACGCCTGACGCACAGACCGGATTCAGTCGGTCACCACATTGAGAGAAGTGGATGAAAACTACAAGCAGAAAACTTTCTGGAGACAGAGCGAGCCCCTATTCGCCGCAGACTGCCGAGGATGCGATTTCCCATCTCGAACGGGTCCTGTCGGCGGGTGCCGCGCAATCTCTGTTCACCGACGTCTACTGGCGCGCGCGGGTTCAGCAACTGAGCGCTACACGAGGGCTGACTCCATTGCAGCGAGCAAGGCTCGTGAGACTACTCAAGTCGCTTCCATTGCCGGGACGGGGCGAAGATCGATCGTAGACCTGTACCGTCATGCGCGCGAGAATCATGATTCAACGATAGGTTTTCACGTTTGCAGCGGAGTACGAAATGGACGATCCCTACGACCTTCAACGCTTCCTCGATGCACAGGACCCGGTCTACGCCCAGGTATGCGACGAACTGAAGCATGGACGTAAGCGAAGCCACTGGATGTGGTTTGTGTTTCCTCAAATCGAGGGGCTCGGCATGAGCGCAATGGCTCAGCGATTCGCACTTTCGTCGCTGGCCGAAGCGCAAGAATACCTGCGCCACCCGATACTCGGCCCACGTCTGCGCGAAGCGACACAACTGGTCAACCTCGTCAAAGACCGCTCCATCGAGGAGATTTTCGGGTATCCGGATCACCTCAAGTTTCGCTCGTCGGTGACGCTGTTCTCGCGCGCCTCGAACGACAACGATGTATTTGTCGAAGCTTTGCGCAAATATTTCGGCGGCGAAGCCGATCCGCGAACCCTCGAGCTGCTCTAGGCCATTTTTAGTAACGGGCCCGCGCACGTGGGCCGCGACGGACTGTGCATTCCGGTCTCGGTGCAGTGTGGCGTCACTGCCGGCCGGCATCGGCTGCACGGGACCGGTAAAGCAGCAGATGATCATTCGCGGATTCCGACAGCCAGACCTCGCCTGGACGGCCCATCATCTGGCGCACGTTCGCGTGGTCACGCGGCAGTGGCAAGACGTCGAACCGCTCGGTACGCGGATCGAAGCGCACCAGCGCATTAGCGCTCCACTCACTGAGCCAGACGATGTCCTGGTCGTCGACGAATATTGCGTACGCGTGCGGACCGTTGCCGGGCAGTCGCCATTCTCGCCATTGATGCGTCGCGGGATCGAATACACCGACTTTTCCGGCGTTCCACTCGCTGACCCAGACGCGCCCGCTGGAATCGGCCCAGACGCGGCGCGCGCCCTGATTCGCGGTTGGCGGCTCGATGACCTGTGCCGCGCCCGTCGTCCGGTCGATCCGACCGAGGTAACTTCCCGCCAGCGAAGCGAAATACAGATCCCCAGTGCGCGTCACGCAGATACCGTAGGGCCCGGCGCCGCGTGGAGCATCGAAGACGCGCATGCGA
Organism: Burkholderia sp. JPY481; assembly: GCF_038900515.1. NCBI lineage: Bacteria > Pseudomonadati > Pseudomonadota > Betaproteobacteria > Burkholderiales > Burkholderiaceae > Burkholderia > Burkholderia sp. JPY481. The sequence continues at coordinate 126,969 of NZ_JAYMRT010000006.1, read as the reverse complement.
GCGCTTTGCGGATCGAGCTCGCCGTATATACCACTTTGCCCGGTAAACCACAGATGCCCCTGCTTGTCGAACACGGCGGTATTCAGATTGGCGTCTGACCGGTCCTTGGGGAGCGGAAAACGCGTGACGGCGAGCGTCTTCGGATCGATGCGCACGATTGCGTTCTGCCCGCCGTCAGTGACCCACGCTGCACCATCGGGGCCGACGACCACGCCATGTGGCGCCGATCCGGTGCCGAGCGCGATCGTGTCGATTTTGCCGCTGCGCGGGTCCAGGCGCCCGGCCGCTCCCCGTGCCTGCGCGGTGTACCACACGGTGCCGTCATGCGCCGGTGCGACGTCATGCGGTGCGCTGCCGGCCGGCAAGGCGAAACTTTCGAACGATGACGGCCGCTGTGCTTGCGCATACGCGAGGCCAAGGTTGCCCGTACTCATCGCGCAAGCAATGGCGTAGATCGCCAAGGCAATCACAAACCGGGCGGTCGATCGCAGGGCAAACTTCGTTGCACGAAGTCGTTCGAGCGCCGCATGCCGCAGAAGGAATGCGAACATCCACCAAAGGAGCCCCGCGAGTAACAGCAGAAGAATCAGCATCGGCGGTCTCCGTCGCTGTCTGTGTCAGCTAACGTATCACGAATGCCACTTGCCGAGCTCAACCCCACGCTTCAGTGCTTGGCAGCGCTCTACGCGTCTGCTTTCAGCCGATCTCGATCACCGCCTTCCTTGCCTGCCGACGCTCCTCCAGCGCCACATGCGCTTCGTCGACGTTGTCTAGCGTATAGCGACCATTGATCTCGACATTGAGCGCACCTTGCCGGATGGCAGCGAACACATCGTCCGCGCGACGCTGCACCGTGGCCGCATCGGCGAGATGATCGGCGAGCCGCGGACGCGTGAGAAACAGCGAACCCGCCTCGCCCAGTTCGTAGGGATCGAGGTCGCGCATCGGCCCCGTGACCAAACCATAGTTGATGAAGGCCGCGCACGCGGACGGCGCGAAAGCTATCGCGCAAGGTGGTCTTGCCGACCGCATCGAATACCACATCGACGCCCCTTCCAAGGGTCAACTCGCGAATCCGATCAGCGAAGGCTCCGTTTTCATAGAGCATCACGTGATCCGCGCCGCGCGCTCGCGCGATAGCAGCCTTTTGCGGCGTACTCGTCGTCGCGAACATTTCCGCGCCTGACGCCTCGCAAGCTGCACGAGCAACTGTCCGATGCCTCCCGACGCCGCATGCACGAGACAGGTCATGCCCGCTTCGAGCTTGGCCACGTCTTCGATCAGATAGTGCGCCGTCGAACCCTGAAAGATCGATGCAGCCGCAATGTCGTAGCGGATATCGGCGGGCAGGCGCGCGAGCCGGGCGGCGGGCACGATCGCAAAGTCGGCGTATGCGCCCCACGATATGCACCATGCCACGCGATCGCCCGCGCAAAGCGACGTCACACCTGCTCCCGTCCAGATTCATGAATATGGCGGTCCCGAGGTGCTGCGCCGCGTCGAGCTCGACATACCGAAGCCGGGTTCCGGCGAGGTGCTGGTGCGGGTCGCCGCGGCGGGGGGCAACTTCATGGACATCCACACGCGGCACGGCCAGTATCGCGATTCACGCTCTCGCGTAAACCCGTCTCCATTGGTTTCGTTGAATGATCGTCTGCACAACTGCGTAAATCAACACGCGGAGGTCCGCCGGAAGGGCAATCAGCGGTGACACCGCCAGGTCAGGCACCAAATCCGGCTCTGCCAATAGAGGGTTTACCCTGGCAAATTCCGCTGAAAGCTATTTGAAATGAAGGTGGCCTTCGTTAGAATGAGTCCTGTGCTGAGACAAATCCGAAAGAGTCCATCAGCGCCTCGCTGTACCGGAGGCAACCGCAGTCGGCTGACAACCTCACATCACTTCAGAAGGCAGTCGTCATTATTCAGTAGACCTCAATTGAACGGAGAGTAAATCATGAGCCGCCTTACCAACCGAATCGCCACAACGCTCGTCGTGCTTGGCCTGATGACTTCGGGCGCAGCTATCGCGCAGCAGCCAACCGCGACGGCGCCCCCGGTCGCAGAGGTTGCTACCGTACCGGCGACTACCCACAATGACCCTATCGTTCAGAAGCGAAACGAGATTCGCGAGGCCAACCGCGAACAACGCGCCCGGACCGCGGAAGCCAGAAAGGCATTCAGGGCTGAAGCTCGCGACGCCCGGCAAGAACGCAACCAGGCGGCGAGCGAGTCCCGCGACTGCGCACGCGCGGCCTTGGCTGAATCGGCACAACCTGGCACGACTCAGGCCGGCGCGGCGCATACCACCCAATGAGTCATAAACGCTACGGGGTTTGTTCAGGAAGAGCGGGCGACGGTCCTCAGCGGAGAACAATCCAATCAAAGATGATCAGTCGATACCCGGCCCTTCCTACCAGCGGAGCCCTCGCATGTGCGAGTGGCTCCGCATTTTTTATATGGCCGTTTTAGCAACTTCACCGAAGCATGCCGGCCGGCCACCTCACTCAAAACCCGAACTGTGCGACGCAGTCAACGAGGTTTGCAGCCTGTTTCCTCAAGCTCCCCACCGCCGCGGCGTTTTACTCGACGAGCGCTGCGTTGCGCTCCGTAGTTTTGTCCATCTGATTGACCGCCTGCGCACGCGGAATGCAAACCGCACCAGGGTAAATACAGATTCGAGCGCTCCCAAAGCTTTATAGAATGAGCAACATTAGCAAGGAGCAATAATGCTTGCTATAGATTAATCGAAGATATCCCGCAGAACCGGAGACGCCATGCAGATCGACTACCAAACGATGCGGTTCGACTACGAGCGAGCCGCCGACCACGATGCCGGTGCCCCGCTCACCTATCCGGTCGTCGTGATCGGCGCTGGCCCGGTCGGCTTGTCCGCGGCCATCGATCTGGCCCAGCAGGGCGTTCGCACCGTGCTGCTCGACAACGACGACACGCTGTCGAGCGGGTCGCGCGCAATCTGTTTTGCGAAGCGCACGCTGGAAATTTTCGACCGGCTCGGCTGCGGCAAACAGATGGTCGACAAAGGCGTGAGCTGGAACGTCGGCAAGGTGTTCCTGCAGGACGAGTTGATCTATACGTTCAATCTGCTGCCAGAAACAGGCCACGCGCGACCTGCGTTCATCAACCTGCAGCAGTACTACGTCGAAGGCTATCTGGCAGATCAGGCGAAGCAGACCGCGAATCTGCAGATGCGCTGGAAAAGCAATGTGATCGGTGTGACCCAGCAAGACGACTATGTCGAGTTGCAGGTCGAAACGCCGGACGGCATTTATCCGATGCGCGCGCAATACGTGGTCGCCGCCGACGGCGCGCGCAGCGCGGTGCGCAAGACGCTCGGTCTCGACAGCCACGGTCGCACCTTCAAGGACCGCTTCCTGATCGCGGATGTGAAAATGAAGGCGCCGTTTCCGACCGAACGCTGGTTCTGGTTCGATCCGCCCTTCCATCGCAATCAATCGGTACTGCTGCACAGGCAACCCGACAACGTCTGGCGCATCGATTTCCAGCTCGGCTGGGACGCCGATCCGGTCGCGGAGAAACAGCCTGAAAAAGTGATTCCGCGCGTCAAAGCGCTGCTCGGCGACGATGCCGAGTTCGAGCTCGAATGGGTCAGCGTCTACACGTTTTCGTGTTTGCGGATGGACAGCTTCCGGCATGGCCGCGTGCTGTTCGCGGGCGATTCGGCGCATGGCGTATCACCGTTCGGCGCGCGCGGCGCGAATAGCGGCGTGCAGGACGCCGACAATCTCGCCTGGAAGCTGCGGCTCGTCGTCAACGGCGACGCGCCGCCAACGCTGCTCGATACCTATGCATCGGAGCGCGAATATGCGGCGGACGAAAACATCCGGAACTCATCGCGCGCCACCGACTTCATCACGCCGAAAAGCGCGGTCTCGCGGATGTTCCGCGACGCCACGCTCAAGCTCGCGAAGGAGTGCCCGTTCGCGCGGCGCATGGTCAACAGCGGCCGTCTGTCGGTGCCGGCGATTCTGCGTGACTCGCCACTCAACACACCCGACGCCGACGCGTTCACCGGCGCGATGGTGCCCGGCGCAGCTAGCACCGACGCGCCCGTCAAGCTCGCTGGCGAAGACGCCTGGTTTCTGAATCAGACCGGACATGGCGGCTTCACGGGTGTGCACTTCTGCGGCCAGGGAGACGACCCGACGAAATGCGCCGAACAGCTTCGCGCGCTCGCATCTCTGGCGGTGCCGGTCCGCTCGTTGATCGTCGTGCCGCGTGGAGCGGCCGTGACCGCTCTGCCGGACATGCCTCACGTCACGGTGATCGAGGACGTAGAAGGCATCGTCACGCATCGCTTCGATGCGCGGCCTGGCACGTTTTATCTGCTGCGTCCGGACCAGCACGTCTGCGCGCGCTGGCGCGCTCTCGACACCGCATCGGTCACCAAGGCCGTGGATCGCGCAACCTGCAACGGATAACCATCATGACCAAGCTGAACATCGAAACGAACATGGCCGATCCCGATGCGTTCTATGAAAAACTCATCGACGCGCACAACGGACTGACCGACGAGCAAAGCCACTTCATGAACGCGAAGCTCGTGCTGCTGCTCGCGAACCACATCGGCGATGCCGACGTGCTGCTCGAAGCGCTCGCGCTGGCGCGCGCGGACTGAATGAGGTTCAGCGCCCGATCCAGCCGAACCGCCACGACAGCCGTCGTGTCGTGGCGAGCAGCGTCTGCGCGGTCGCGCCGCCCATGCTGAAGTCGGAGCCGCCCGACGGACCGATCACCGCGACCACCAGACTGACGCTGCCCGTGTGATCGAACACGGGCGCGGCCAACGCGCCGATGCCCGGCACCGGCGCATCGAGTGCGTCATCGATACCATCCTCCCGCACCTTCGCGCGGCGTGCCAGATAGGCCGGGACCAATGACGGCGCGCCCTTTTTCGACGACACGAACACCTCCGCGGCCGGCGCGCCAGCAAGTCTGATCGATTCCTGCGACAACAGCCCGGCCAACACGTCGTCCGCGAGATGCGCGGCGAACACGCGCCCTATCGCCGTGTTGACGAGCGACATCACCGTGCCTACGCGCAGGCTCACGTGCTGCGGTCGCGCCGATTCTTCGAAGCGGATAACGGTAGGTCCCAAAGGTCCAAGAATCGCGACCGCGACGCTCATGCCGGACTCCGCCGCGAGCGTCACGATCTCCGGTTCGGCATCGCGAATCGGCGACATGCGCTGCAACGCGATCAGGCCGAGTTCCATGCCGAGCGGTCCCGCGCTGAAAAGACCCGCGTCGTCGCGGCTCAGCAAGCCCACCTTGAGCAGACTCACCAGATGCGGAAACGCCTTGGCAGCGGGCATATCGGCGGCGGCGGCCAGATCGCGCAGCGACAGCGGACGGCCGGCGGCAACGAGCGCCAGCAGGAGATCACCGGTGTTGTCGAGCGCGCTGATGCCGCGCTGAGCTTTCGTATCGCTGAGTGGGGGCGTGTTCGCGTCGGACGCGTCCGGGGTTTCGATCTGCATGATTCTCAGGTGGGTGTGACCAGCGCTTCGGTGATGCGTCGGGAAGTGTCGAGCAACTGACGTGCGACCGCGCCATCCCACGCGACGTCGATCGAGCCCGACGATCCGATCGCCGTCAACGCGAGTTGCATCCGTTGGTCGCCATCGAACACCGGCACACTCAGACTGCTGATGCCCGGGCTCGGCGCATCGATGCCGCGCTCGATGCCGCGCGCGCGGATCTCATCGAAGCGCTCGCGCCATTCGGCGCTGGCCGGCCCTTTGGCGCCGCGGCTGCGCGCCGGTGCAGGCTCCGCCGCTTGCGCCTGGCTTCGCGCCATTTCCGCGACCTGCTCGGGCGCGCAGAACGCGCAGAAGACGCGGCCCGTCGAGGTCGCTTCGAGCGACATCACCGTGCCGATGTGCAGATTGACATGCAGTGGCGCACCGCTGCGCTCGTATCGCACGATGGTCGGTCCCTGCACGCCCGCCACGCAGATCGCCACGCAAAGACCGATCCGCTCGGCGAGCGCAGCCGCGTGGGGCGCCGCGATGCGATAGACGGGCTGCTGTTCGATATGCATCAGGCCAAGCCGCAACGATAGCGGGCCCGGCTCGTAGTTTCCGGTCAGCGCGTCGCGTTTGACGAGGCCGAGGCGCGTCAGGCTCACCAGATACGTATGCGCCTGCGCCGACGACAGTTGCGCCTCGCCGGCCAGTTCGGTCAGCCCGAGCGGTTCGCGCTGTCGCGCCAGCGCCTGCAGCAGCCGGCCGCCGACCTCGACGCTTTGAATGCCACGCTGTTTCTTTTCGCTTGTCGTATCAGCCATCGTGTTGTCCGACCTTGTCCGAAGGAGGTTTGGCCCGTTCGGTGTCGCCCGTGGAAGGCCTAGATGGTATCCGATCGGACCGTGCCGACCAACCAACGGAGTTTACCCTAGCTTAGTCAATGACAAGGTATTTTGTCATTGACAAATATCCGAGCGACGACGACTATTAGTCATCCCCCAACGAGTCGTGAGACGGAGACAGACATGGCGAAGGCTTTCGCATCCCAGGCCGACCTGGAAGAAAAGAAGATCACGTGGACCCAATTGTCGGAAAACGCGTATGCGTACACGGCCGAGGGCGACCCTAACTCGGGCGTGATCATCGGCGACGACGGCGTGCTGATCGTCGACACCACCGCCACGCCGGCCATGGCGCAAGACCTGATCGCGAAGATCCGCAGCGTCACCGACAAGCCGATCAAATACGTCGTGCTGTCGCACTATCACGCGGTGCGCGTGCTGGGTGCGTCGGCGTACTTCAAGGAAGGCGCGCAGCAGGTGATCGCGAGCCGCGGCACCTACGAAATGATCGTCGAGCGCGGCGAAGCGGATATGAAGTCGGAGATCGAACGCTTCCCGCGCCTTTTTGCAGGCGTCGAAACGGTGCCCGGCCTGACGTGGCCGACGCTGGTGTTCGAAAAGGAAATGACGCTCTTTCTCGGCAAGCTCGAAGTGCGCATCGCGCATCTCGGCTCGGGCCACACGAAGGGCGACACGATCGTCTGGCTGCCGTCGCAGAAGGTGTTGTTCTCCGGCGACCTGGTCGAGTACGACGCGGCCTGTTACTGCGGCGACGCGCAACTCGAACAATGGCCAGCGACGCTCGAAGCATTGCGCGCGCTGAATGCGCAGAAGCTGGTGCCGGGTCGCGGCCCCGCACTGCTGTCGCCGGCGGAGGTAAACAAGGGCCTCGACTACACCAAAGACTTCGTGACCACGCTGTTGCAGGCGGGCCGCGATGCATTCAGGGACAAGCTCGATCTGAAGGGCGCGATGGCGCTCACGCGCAAGGCGATGGACCCGAAGTTCGGCAACGTCTTCATCTACGAGCATTGCCTGCCGTTCGACGTGTCGCGAGCCTACGACGAAGCAAGCGGTATCAGCCATCCGCGCATCTGGACCGCGCAGCGCGACAAGGAAATGTGGGACGCGCTGCAGAGCTGATCGCCCCACGCACTCCGGGAAAGACCGTCCGGTCTTTCCTTATCCCGTTCAAACCATGAAGGCGCGCTAGACGCCTCGGGCGCGCTCGTCTTCGCACAGGCGCGCTCCGCACCTGGAGCGAGACATGCAGCATTCCCTCGATGGCAACGTCATTGGCCACGCCGCGTCGGTCGCGAGCGACGATTCGATGTTCAGAAAGGTCGCGTGGCGCATCGTGCCGTTTCTGTTTCTTTGCTACGTCGTGTCGTTTCTGGACCGGATCAACATCGGCTTCGCGCAATTGCAGATGAAGCATGATCTCGGCTTCAGCGACGCGATGTACGGACTCGGCGCAGCCGTGTTCTATGTCGGGTACGTTCTGTGCGAGGTGCCGAGCAATATTCTGTTGGCCAAATACGGCGCGCGTAAAACCTTCATGCGGATCATGCTGCTGTGGGGCATCGCGTCGATGTGCATGATGTTCGTGTCGAAGCCCGCGCACTTCTACGTACTGCGCTTCATGCTGGGCGTGTTCGAGGCGGGCTTTTTCCCCGGCATCGTGCTGTACTTGACGTACTGGTTTCCGGCCAGCCGGCGCGCCGCCGTGATTTCGGTGTTTTTCGCAGGCGTGGCGGTCGCGGGCGTGCTCGGCGGACTTTTCTCCGGCTGGATCATGCGCGACATGAGCGGCGTGCTGAACCTGTTCGGATGGCAATGGATGTTTGCGATCGAAGGCGCACCGGCTGTAATTCTCGGACTCCTGTCGTGGCGCTTTCTGCTCGACAAGCCGCACGACGCGAGCTGGCTCACGCAGGCTGAAAAGGATCGGCTCGTCGCTCTGTGCGCGCAAGGCCAGGGGAAAAACAGTGGGCGTGACGGTCGCAGCTTCGCTGCGGCGTTGCTCAATCCGCGCGTCTATCTGTTCGCGTTCATCTATTTTTCGCTGACCTGTGCATCGCTGACGCTCAACTTCTGGATGCCGTTGATGATCCGTGATTTCGGCGTTCAGGATGTGGTCGCCGTGAGTCTTTATACGGTGGTGCCGAATGCGATCGGCGCGGTGGGTCTGATTCTGATTGCGCGCCGCTCGGATCGAACAGGGGAACGGCGGAAACATTTCGCTTTCTGCACCGTGGTCGGTGGTCTCGCGCTTGCGGCGCTTACACTGCACCTGAACAGCTTTGCCGCGATGCTGGCAATTTTGTCGCTGGCCTCTGTGTTGATCTTCGCGGCGCTGCCGATCTTCTGGGCCGTTCCTACCAGCTATCTGTCTGGCAAAGCGGCTGCGTCTGGCATTGCGTTCATTAGCAGCATTGGCATCACGAGCGGCATCGTCAGCCCGTGGGTGATCGGGCAGATACGCACGGCGACGGGCAGTATGGATCTCGCCGTTTATATTCTGGCTGGGCTGCTTGTGCTTAGCGGGGGCGCGTTGATGGCGGGCGTCAAAGGCGATGTGATGCGACGGTGATGCGTGATTGACTGGTTGTCGCTGGCGTCGCAGAGTCAGGTTGCGCGCCGCGAAACGAGTGTTCGCGCCGCAATCGGGATAGACGATCCTTCAGGCACGGCTAATGCAGATCACGATGGCACCGGCTCCAGCATCGAAAGGAAAAGCCATGTCCACCATGCCATCCGCCATCAGACATCCAGCCGGACATCCGTCGTATCGGGATGTCGTGACGGGCGCGAGCGGCTGATGCGCTCCGCTCGATCGTCTGCCGCGTGGATGCACCGGTGCGGATACCGGGACGGAGTCGTGACTCTCCCAACGATCCGCTCGTCCAACAGATGGCGCTTGATGGTCGCGCTCGTGCTGAGCGGATCGGCGATGTGGAGTGCCGATCCCGCTTGCGCAGTCTACGCGATCGCGCAATACGGCGAGCCCAAATATCCCGCTGATTTCAAGCACTTCGACTACGTCAATCCCGACTCCCCACGCGACGGCGCGCTCGTTCTCGCGAATCCGAACCGGCTGACCAGCTTCGACAAATTCAACCCATTTACGCTGCGAGGCAATCCCGCACCGGGACTGGGACTGATGTTCGAAAGCCTGACGACCGGCAGCGCCGACGAAGTGGCGAGCGCGTACTGCCTGCTCGCCGACGACATCGACGTCGCCAGGGACGGCCTGTCGACAACCTTCCGCATCAATCCGAAAGCGCGCTTCTCGAACGGCGACCCCGTCACCGCAGCGGACGTCAAGTTCTCGTTCGACACCCTGAAAAGTCCGCAGGCGCTACCGCAGTTCGCGGTGTACTTCGGGCAGATCGCGCGAGCGGTGGTAATCGACCGGCTCACGATTCGCTTCGATTTCAAGGTCGCGACACGCGAGATGCCGCTGCTCGCGGGCGGAATTCCGGTGTTTTCGCACAAGTGGGGCATGCGGCCGGACGGCACGCGCATTCCTTTCGATCAGCTCGCGTTCGAGAAGCCGATCGCAAGCGGCGACTATCTGATCGACCGATACGACAACGGCCGAACCATCAGCTACGAGCGCAACCCGAACTACTGGGGCGCGTCGCTGCCCGTCCGCGTCGGCACGCACAACTTCGCGCGCATCGACTACAAGCTGTATGCGGACGCGGTCGCTCAACTCGAAGCGTTCAAGGCGGGCGAGTATGACGTGCTCGTCGAACACACCGCACAGAGCTGGGTGCGGCGCGATATCGGCAAGCGCTTCGACAGTGGCGAGCTGATCAAGCGCGAGTTTCCTCATCACAACGGCGTGGGCATGCAGGGCTTTTTCATCAACCTGCGGCGGCCGCTCTTTCAGGACGTGCGCGTGCGCGAGGCGCTCGATCTCGCGTTCGACTTCGAGTGGCTCAACCGGCAGCTTTTCTACGATCAGTACAAGCGCACCGACAGCTTCTTCGTCAACACGGACCTGCAGGCCAAGGGCAAACCCAGCGAAGGCGAACTCGCGATTCTGGAGCCGTTGCGCAATCAACTCGATCCCGCCGTGTTCGGCGAGATGCCGCAACAGCCCGACACCGATCCGCCCGGATCGCTGCGCGCCAACCTGATCAAGGCGCGCGAGCTGCTCGCGCAGGCGGGCTGGACGTATCGCGACGGCGCGCTGCGTAACGCGAACGGTCAGCCGTTCGTCTTCGAGCTGCTCGGCGACACGGGTGGCGGCGTGTCGATGGAGCCGGTCGCCGCTGCGTTCGGCCGCAATCTGCAGAAGCTCGGCATCACGATGAACTTTCGCACCGCCGATTTCGCACTGATTCAAAAGCGCATCGACGCGTTCGACTTCGACATGACGACCGTACGTCTGCCTGACGTACAGGTGCCGGGCACCGAGCAGCTATCGCGCTTCGGCAGCCAGTACGCGGACGAGCCGGGCTCCGACAATCTCGCCGGTGTGAAGTCGCCGGCCATCGACGCGATCCTGCGCAAGGTGCTGGGCGCGCAAACGGACGAGCAGCTCGTCGATGCGACCCACGCGCTCGACCGGGTGTTGATGAACGGCTATTACGTGATCCCGCATTGGTATTCCGCGGTCCATCGCATCGCGTACCGGAATAGCCTCGCCTATCCGGCGAAGCTGCCGCTTTACTTCTCCGCCGACGAATGGGTTCTGTCGACGTGGTGGCGCAAAGCGGCTGGACCGAAACTTGCACGCCCTCCATGATTGGAGGACAACGATCATGAGCAGACTACTCTTTGCAACCATCGTATCGGTCGGCCTCGCGGGGTGCGTCGTCGCCCCGCCGCCGCCCAGCTATGGCTATGGATATGAGCCAGCACCCGCCTACGGCTATGCCCCCGGGTACTACGTCGCGCCGCCGGCCGTGAGCCTGGGCATCGGCATTGGCGGTTACTGGGGTGGCCATGGAGGCCATTGGCACGGCCATTGAATCAGACGATCCAGGTGGCTCTTCCAAACCAGGGTAAACATCCATCCTCGCACGAAGTACTTCAAAATGGTTGGGGTACGGAGTATATTCGCGTTCAGCAGATATTTACTGAACGGAGGAGGACGGTATGCAATTTCATCTCAACGGTTTCCGGGTCGGCGATCCGACGATCGAGCCAGCCATCAGCAACGCGCATGATGCGCAGATGCCGGAGAAGGTCGACGTGCTGATCGTCGGCAGCGGCCCTGCCGGAGTCGTGCTGGCGGCGCAGCTGTCGCAATTCCCGTCGATCAACACGCGCATCGTCGAACGTCGTGACGGACCGTTGCAGATGGGACAGGCCGATGGCGTAGCGTGCCGTACCGTCGAGATGTTCAATGCGTTCGGCCTCGCAGATCGCCTGCTGCAAGAAGCCTATTGGGTCAATGAAACGGTATTCTGGCGACCCGATGCAAATGACCGCGGCGCGATCAGTCGTACCGGCCGAGTTCAGGATACCGAAACGGGACTGTCGGAATTTCCGCACGTCATCGTCAATCAGGCGCGTATCCAGGAGTATCTGCTCGACGTGATGCGTCGCTCCGCGCGCCGGATCGAGCCGGACTACGGCCTCGAACTGGTCGACGTCCAGCGCGACGATACGAACGAATACCCGGTGCTGGTCACGCTGCGGCGCACCGATCCCGCGCGTCTCGACGAGACCGTGACCGTGCGCGCGCGCTATGTCGTCGGTTGCGACGGCGCGCGCAGCCGGGTACGCACCGCCATCGGACAAACGCTACGCGGTGACGCGGCCAACCATGCGTGGGGCGTGATGGATGCGCTGGCCGTTACCGACTTCCCGGACATCCGGCTGAAAGCGGCGATTCAATCCGCGAGCAAGGGCAACCTGCTGATCATTCCGCGTGAAGGCGGATATCTGGTTCGCTTCTATGTCGACCTCGGCGACGTCACGCCGGAGAATCGCGACAACCTCAAGCAGATCACGGTCGATCGCATCATCGAGACGGCGCAGAGCATCCTCCATCCCTATACGCTCGACGTTAAAGAAGTGGCGTGGTTCTCGGTCTACGAGGTCGGTCAGCGTCTCACCGACCGCTTCGACGACGCTATCGCCGCCGACGGCACTTCACGCGAACCGCGCGTGTTCATCGCGGGCGACGCCTGCCATACGCATAGCGCCAAGGCGGGCCAAGGCATGAACGTGTCGATGCAGGACGGCTTCAATCTGGGCTGGAAGCTCGGCGCGGTGCTGGAAGGCCGCAGCGACGCCGATCTGCTGCGCACGTATTCGGACGAGCGCCAACCCATCGCGCAGGAGCTGATCGATTTCGACAAGGAATGGTCGGCAATGATGGCCGCTCCGCCGAAGGACCCCAACCGGCCCGAAGCAGGCGGTGTCGATCCCGCTGAGCTTCAGGCGTACTTCGTTCGCGCTGGCCGCTACACGGCTGGTGTCGCGACGCGTTACCGGCCGGCCACCCTGACCGGTGAAGCGACGCATCAGGCGCTCGCCAAAGGCTTTACGATCGGCACGCGCTTTCACTCGTCGCCTGTGGTTCGCCTCGCTGACGCGAAGCCGTTCCATCTCGGGCATGCCGCGCAAGCGGACGGCCGTTGGCGTCTGTACGCTTTTGCGGACGCAACGGGTCGTGCGCTGAATGCGTTGTGCGAGTATCTCGACAAGTCGCCGGAATCCGTTTTGCGGCTCTTTACGCCGAAGGATGCAGACGTGGACAGCGTTCTCGATCTGCGCGCGGTATTGCAACAGCCGCATCGCGAAGTCCGTCTCCAGGACATCCCTGCTCTGCTGCTGCCGCGCAAGGGTCTCCACGGCCTGATCGACTACGAAAAGGCATTTACGAGCGACGCGACGACTGATATCTTCGACGAGCGCGGCATCGATCGCGAACAAGGTGCACTCGTGGTGGTACGTCCCGACCAATACGTGGCCCATGTTCTCCCATTGAATGCATACGCGGAGTTGAACGCCTTCTTCCGGCCCATCTTTCGCGCGCGTTAAACCATAACTAAATCCGACACTCCGAAATTGCCGATCAAACCTGAAGACGCCGGCGCGCTCCCGAAATTTACTGGCAGCCTGGTGCGCCGTGCCCAGCAGCGCCATGCAGCGGTCTGGCTGAGTGAGGTCTCCGCTGAGATCACGAGCGTGCAGTACGCGGCGCTCGAGGTCTTGCACGAGACACCTGGCGTCAGTCAGCGGCAACTCGGAGACAAACTCGATGTGGATCGTTCGACGATCGCCGATCTCGTTGCACGTATGGTGCGCAATGGCCAGATCGAGCGCGCCGACGATCCTGTCGACAAGCGCAGTTATGTGTTGTATCTCACCGCTGCCGGCAAGAAGCAACTTGCGGCCTTGCGTCCGCGCGTCGAGCAGGTCGAGCGCATTCTCACTGAACGACTGACGGCAAGCGAATTGGCGCAGTTGCGCCGCTTGCTTGCGGCGCTGTTGCCGCCGCAGGCTTGATGCGCTTACCGCTTCAATAAGCCCGTCGGTCGAATTCTTGTCAAAGCTTGCCCGGTCGAGGGTCGGGCACGAAGCCATCCCGGTTGGGCATACGGATAGCGGCGAGCGAATGCGCGTCGAGACGCGCATCGTCCGGCACGATGCCGTTGCGGTTCAAGATCCACGCGCTGAGCGCATACACCTCATCCGCGCTCAGCGACTGCGGCGCGTTATACGGCATCGCCCGGTTTATATAGTCGAACAGCGTCGTCGCATACGGCCAGTAGCTGCCAACGGTGCGCTTCGGATTCGCGGTCGCGAGCGTGCCCGCTCCACCGATCAGTTGATCGCCGATCAGCCCCTCGCCTTTCGCGCCATGACAGGCCGCGCATTTCGCCGCGAAAATGCGGCCACCCGTTGCGACGTCGCCGCTGCCGGTGGGCAAGCCTTGGCCGTTCGGCGCGACATCGATATTCCATGCGCTCAGAGCGGATTCGCTGACAGGCTTGCCGATCGCGTCGACGGATGAACGCCAGCGCGCTTGCGCGGCGGCAGCGGACTGCACGTCGCGGGTTGCATCGAAAGAAGACGAACAGCCAGCGAGCAGACTGCTAGCCGTGACCCATGCCAGCAGAGCGCGCATCGTTTTCGATTTCGAAGCACCGAACTGCACAGGCTCACGCATTTTTAACGCTCCCATCGGCTTCGATGCGCCACTGCTGAATGCCGTTGTAGTGATAGTTCGAGTTCAGTCCACGGGCCGCGACGAGCGCCTCGCGCGTCGGTTGAACGTAGCTGGTCGAATCCGTTGCGCGCGACAGGATGGCGCTCGGCGCACCGTTCCACACGAAGCCGGCCTGGAAGCGGGTCAACGCGCGATCGCGCGCCGGCTCGTCGAGCACCGCGGCCTGCCATGTCGCTCCACTGTCGGTGGATACCTCGACCTTGCGAATCGCTCCGCGCCCCGACCACGCGAGCCCGACGATCGGATAGAAGCCCTGCGCGGTCAGCCGCTGTCCGGCGGAAGGCCGCGTGATCACCGACTTCGCATCCATCTCGAACACGAATTGACGCGCGCGGCCGTCGGGCAGAATGCTCGTGTATTTGGACGTTTCTTCGCGGGTCTGCAACGGCGCATCGACGACTTTCAGCCGCCGCAGCCATTTCACGTTGGTATTGCCCTCGAAGCCCGGCACCAACAGACGCAGCGGATAGCCGTTCTCCGGCCGCAGGCGTTCGCCGTTTTGCGCATAGACGACGAGCGCGCGCTCGAGAATCCGCTCGAGCGGCAAACTGCGCGTCATCGCGGCGGCGTCTGCGCCTTCCGCGAGCAGCCACTGCGGCGTTGCGCCGTCGCTGGTCGGCGTGCGTCCGCCGACGGCTTCGAGCAGCGTCGACAGCCTGACGCCGGTCCACTCGCAGCACGACAGCAGTCCGTGCGTGATCTGCACGGGCAGCCCGCTCGGTCCTTTCCATTCGCTCGCCGTGTTGCCCGAACACTCGAGAAAATGAATGCGCGACTCCGAAGGCAGGCGCAGCAGATCGTCCATCGTGAAGAGCTTCGGCTCGCGCACGAGACCGTGAATCACGAGCCGGTGCGCGTCGGGATCGATATCGGGCACCCCGGCATGATGCCGCTCATAGACGAGCCCGTTCGGGGTGATCGAGCCATGCAGATCCGCGAGCGGCGTCAGCGACGATGCGGCGCCCGGCATCGGCCACGCCCGCGCGGCACGGCGAATCACGTTCGACTCGCGCGGCGACGGCAGCCCGTACGGATGCTCGAGAATCGGCGCGCCGGGTGTTTGTGTCCAAGGATCGACGCCCAGCGGCTTGAGCAGCGTCGCCGCCTTCAGGTTCGGCGCGGCCAACGCGGACAACGCGAGACCGCCCAACAGGCGCCGACGCGGCGACGCGGGTTTCGACGCATCATGCGCGTCGCTAGTGATACTGGGATGTCGCGACATGCTCGTGCCGGCGAGGCGGCCTGGGTTGATCGACAAGCGCACGAGTATAGGTAGTGCGAGCGTCCCGATCAAAGCCGATTGCGACTATGGTTATGACGGCGAGCGATATGCCGCGCGCGGATTAGAAAAAATTGCCACGGCCATCCGATGACACCGTCAATCCGGTGCGATTTCCGCGATCACGCTAAACGATTCGAGCGTATAGCCCATATTGAAATACCCCGCGCGCGCGTAAGTCGCAATGCGCTCAAGGCGCTCGGGATCGTTGCGCGGCCGGTCGCGATGGACCCGCTGCCGCACGGCTTCGAAGGAGCCGGACACGGCCCGCCGATAGAACGATGCGAGATTCAATGACATCGTGCGCCCTCCTGCTGATGGCATGCATCGAATCTAGTCAGCAGCGCGCGCTTGTGCAAACAAGCATTTGTGCAATGCTTTGCGCCGCCCATGCGATGTCGGTCCGGCGGTGCCGACACGACGGGTTGTCCGCTTACGCTCAACCGCGATAACGATAGCGCTCGATATTATTTGTGCGCTAACGAGCGCCTCTCTACGATCTGGTGTCCTCCACTTCGATCGCATTCCCAGCATGACTACGACAAATGCACTCAGGGCCGCACTTCTCTCCGTTCTCGTTACTTGCGGCATCGTCGGTGCTCAACCGGCGCTTGCGGCAGGACAAACGGTGCGAGTCGGGATCATGTCCGGCGAGGACGAAGACGTGTGGCGTGCGGTCGCCGCCAACGCGGCCAGGCAGGGCATCACCGTCAAGATCACGACCTTCTCCGACTATACGCAGCCGAACGAAGCGCTCGCTGAACACGACCTCGATGCGAACTCGTTCCAGCACAAGCCCTATCTCGATGCGCAGATCGCCGCCCGCCACTATCAGATCGTGCCCGTCGGCTATACCTACGTGCAGCCAATCGGTCTCTACTCGCGCAAGGTGAAATCGGTCGCGGCGCTGCCGCAGAATGCGACCATCGGCGTGCCGAACGATCCGAGCAACGAAGGCCGCGCGCTGCTTCTGCTGCAAGCGAACGGGCTGATCAAGCTGCGCCCCGACGTCGGCCTGCTGCCGACCGCGCGCGACATCGCGGACAATCCGAAGCACATCCAGATCAAGGAGCTCGACGCGGGCATCGTCGGCCGTGCGATCGGCGACCTCGACGCCGCCGTCGTCAATACCGACTGGGCGATCAAGGCGGGCATCAAGATTCCGCAGGAACGCATCGCGCAGGAGAAGGTGCCGGGCAACCCGTATCGCAACTTCATCGCGGTCAACGCGAAAGACGCGAACGCTGCGTGGGTGAAGACGATCGTCGACAGCTACCAGCAGGCCAACGTCGCCTCGGCGATCCTGACCGTCTATCACGGCGCCACGCTGCCGGCATGGGACGGCGCGCCGCAACACTGACCCGACACGCGGATCACGCACGACTCGAGCGGCGGCGCTTCGGCCGCCGCGCATTCAGTCCTCTTCATTGCCCTCCTGATCGTATCGCCCGTCATGTCCATTATCAGAACGCCCCACGACCGCCGCACCTTCCTGAAACTTTCGCTCGGCGCCGCGGCGGCCGCGGCAGCGCCGCTTTCGTTCGCGCAAGGCAACGCGCGCACGCTGCGCGTCGGCAACCAGAAGGGTTATCTGAATCTGCTGAAGGGCCGGGGTACGCTCGAGAAGCGGCTCGCGCCGCTGAACGTATCGGTGACATGGACCGAGTTCGCGGCGGGCCCCGTGCAACTGGAAGCACTGAACGTCGGCTCGATCGATTTCGGCGACGTCGGCGAAGCACCGCCGATCTTCGCGCAGGCCGCCGGCGCACCGTTGGCCTATGTGGCGGCGACCGACAAGCGGCCGCAGTCGGAAGCGGTGCTGGTGCCGCCGCAATCGACGATCCGCTCGGTCGCGGACCTGAAGGGCAAACGGATCGCGCTTAACAAAGGCAGCAACGTCCACTACTTTCTCGTCAAGCTGCTGCGTCAGCATGGCCTGCAATACGGCGACGTAAAGCTCGTGTTCCTCGCGCCCGCCGATGCACGCGCGGCGTTCGAGCGCGCGTCGATCGACGCGTGGGTCATCTGGGATCCGTTTTTCGCCGCGGCGGAGCATTCGCTCGGCGCTCGCGTGATCGCCGATGCGAGCGGCGTAGTCGGCAATCGGGCGTTCTACTTCTCGTCGCAGAGTTATGCGGCGAACAATCCCGACGTGATCCGCATCGTGATCGAAGAACTCGACAAGGTCGATCAGTGGGGCAGGCAAAACAAGGATCAGCTCGCGAGCGAACTCGCGCAGCTATGGGGTCTGCCGAAGCAGGTCGTGGACGCGGCGGTGCAGCGTCAGCAGTTCGGCACGCAGCCGATTACCCGCGCGATTCTCGGCGAGCAGCAACAGATCGCCGATACGTTCCTCGATCTCGGCCTGATTCCGAAGCACGTCGACGTGCTGAAAGCGGCGCCTTCGAATCTCGCGTAGGCGCACCGGTGGCGCAACGACGCCGCACCTGCATCAACGCTCGGAGACCGGCCGCGTCGGCGGAGCCTGTTGTTCCTGCGGCGCGTCGCTGTACTCCGTCATGCGCCGCATCGAACTCACGCAGGCCGCGACCAACGCGAGCGCCGCGCCAATGCCGGCAATCAGCGTCAGGTGCCGGCCATGCACGAGCCCGAACACGATCGACACCACCACCGCGCCGCTCGACTGGCCGAGCAGACGACCCATCGCTTGCAGGCCGGATGCGCCGCCGCTGCGATGCCGCGGCGCACTGCCGATGATCACGCGATTGTTCGGCGACTGGAAGATGCCGAAGCCGAGGCCGCATACCGCGAGCCGCCACACGATGTCGAAACGCGTCGCCGTGTCGCCGAGCTGGCAGAGCATCGCGAGTCCGCAGCCGAACACGACGAGCCCGACGCTGCTGATGCGTCCCGGCGCCCACCGGTCGGACAGCCGGCCCGCGACCGGCGCGATCAATGCGGTCACGAGCGGCCACGGTGTCATCAGAAAGCCGGTTTGGGTTTCCGAGAGCTTCAGCGTCTGCTCGAAATAGAACGGCAGCACGATGTACGCCATCGTCTGTGCCGCGAACGAGCAGATGGACGTCGCCATCGACAATGAAAACACCGGCATGCGCAGCAGGTCGATGGGCAGCATCGGCTTCGCGAGGCGGCTTTCGCGCCGCACGAACAGCACGCCGGCCACCAGTGCGAGCGCAACCATCACGGCGCCGCGCTGCGTCGCGCCCGGCTGGTTGAAAGCCGCGAGACCCGAGATCAGCAGGCCGAAGGTGAGCGCGTTGAGCAGGACGCTCAGGCCGCTCAGGCGAGCGCCCGAGGTCGGTGTCACCGGCAAGGTGCGCGCGCCGATCGACAGCGCCAGGACGCCGAGCGGCACGTTGACGAGGAACAGCCACTGCCAGTGCGCGACCGACAGAATCGCCGACGCGATGCTCGGACCCGCCGCCGACGAAACGGCCACCACCAGCGACGATAAACCGACGCCGACGCCCAGCCGCGCCTTCGGAAAAACGAAGCGCACCAGCGCGATACTCACGCTCATGATGCCGCCCGCACCGAAGCCCTGGAACACGCGGGCGACCGCCAGCACCAGCAGCGTGTGCGCATTAGCGCAGGCGAACGACGCCAGCGTGAAGAGCACGAGTCCGCAGCAGTAGACGCGCTTGTAGCCGAGGCTGTCGCCGAGCACCGCGAGCGGCAGCAAGGACACCGTGATCGCCAGCTGATACGCGTTGACGACCCAGATCGCATTCGCGGGCGATACCGCCAGGTCGTTGCTGATGGTGGGCAGCGCGACGTTGACGATGGATGTGTCGAGCACCGACATCGTCATCGCGATGGCGATCGCGAGGTACGCAAACGCGCGTTGGGGATTGGGCAGGCCGTCGGTCATGGTGCAAGCGGGTCGAAAGAAAATACGCGGGCGACGGTGTGCCGCGCTGTTGCCGTCGCGGGTGCATTGTTGCAACTCTGACTCGCGGGAGCAAGGTTGTACCGGATGCCGGGATGATGGCTACCCGGCTTCTCAGGCATGGCACGTGCGGCGCCTGAATCGGGACGCAGTTGACCTTACTGCGCCAAAGGTTGTAGACGTGTAGGAATCGTCGCCGCTATCAGCGTCGGCGAGACACGCATGAAAACGAAACGCCCTTTTTACACGATCGGCCACTCGACGCGTCCGCTGCAGGAATTCGTCGACTTACTGAAAGGCGAACAGATCGCCTTGCTCGTCGACGTGCGCAGCATCCCGCGCTCGCGGACCAACCCGCAGTTCAATCGCGACACGCTGCCCGCCTCGCTCGCGGCGGAACATATCGACTACGTGCATCTCGCGGCGCTCGGCGGACGCCGCAGCAGGCACAAGGATGACGCGCCGTCGCCGAATGCGTACTGGACGCATCCGGCCTTTCGCAACTATGCCGACTATGCAATGAGCGACGCGTTCCGCGAGGGACTGAAGCAACTGCGGACGCTCGGTCATCGGCAGCGCTGCGCGATCATGTGTTCGGAAGCGGTCTGGTGGCGTTGCCACCGGCGTATCATTACGGACTATCTGCTGATGCACGATGAAACCGTGCTGCACATCATGGACGCGCATCACACGAACGCCGCCACGATGACGCCTGGCGCCGAGCCCCAGGCCGACGGCACGCTGATCTATCAGGCTCAGACCCAGAACTGAGCCGACTCACCACACGACTGCACGCCAGTCACCCCGCATCGCTTTATGGCCGTTACCACCAAACGTAAGCCGAAACACGACACCTCGCTCGACACGCTGCTTCACGATATCCGCGCCTGCACGCTGTGCGCACCCATGCTGCCGCACGCGCCCCGACCCGTGCTCGCGGCGTCCGCCAGCGCACGGATTCTGGTCATCGGGCAAGCGCCGGGCGCGCGCGTGCATGCGTCCGGGGTGCCGTGGAGCGACGCGAGCGGCGCGCGCCTGCGCACATGGCTCGGCGTCGACGACACGACCTTCTACGACGCTTCGAAATTCGCCATCGTGCCGATGGGCTTCTGTTTTCCGGGCCGCGGCGCGAGCGGCGATCTGCCGCCGCGTCCCGAGTGCGCGAGCCGCTGGCATCGCGAATTGCTCGCGCGGATGCGGTCGGTGAAATTGACGCTGCTGATCGGACAATACGCGCAGCGCTTCGGTCTCGGCGACGCGTTTGGCCCGACCTCGACCGATACGCTCGTCAGGTGGGCCCAGTTTGGACCGCATCTGATGCCGCTGCCGCATCCGTCGCCGCGCAATGTCGCGTGGTTCAAGCGCAATCCGTGGTTCGAAGGCGAAGTGCTGCCGACGCTGCGCGCGCATGTGGCGACGGTGTTGGCGGGCGGGGCGCTTTGAGCGCCGCGCCTCGCGAAGCCGCGGCCGCATGCTGTCTGCTGCAGCGCGTCAGCCGGTGCCACGCCGTGCGTTCGCCGGTCCGCCGACAGCGGCGCAGACCATCCATTTCACCCAGTCGGGCGCCCCTAACCACACGTTCGCGACCCCGCCGTCCCACTCTTCGGAATGGTGCGGGTATACATGGATTAGGCGGTGCAACCGCACTGCACTAACATTTTTGCGGTACCGCACGGCGCGTATCGAGCGCCTCGAATCGGGGTTGCACGTCGCCACGCCAAAGTCTCGCGCTGCCCAGCGCACTCCCGGTGCCTTCCAGCATCTGCACACGATCGACGCAACGTCGATCGCATCGACCAACGAAGACAAGAATCGGAGGATGAGATGGCACAGCAACGGGATGACAACCAGCAACAAGACAACAACTCTTTCAATCCGACGCGGCGCGGGCTGATGCAGGGCGCCGGACTCGGCGCGGCGCTCTCGCTGATGGGAGCGCTAGGCGGCGCGGACGGGCTGATCGGCAGCGCGCAAGCGGCGGAGTCGGCGTTTCCGTCGCACAAGAAGTGGAAGATCGTGTTCGTCAATCACGTCACCACCAACCCCTTCTTCGTGCCGACGCAATACGGCATTCAGGATGCCTGCTCGCTGCTCAACATGGATTATCAGTGGACCGGCTCGGCCACCTCCGACGCCGGCGAAATGGTCCGCGCCGTGAATTCGGCGATCGCCGCGAAGGCCGACGCCATCGCGGTGCCGATCGTCGATCCGAGCGCTTTCGACAAGCCCATCCAGGCTGCGCTCGACGCCGGCATTCCGGTGTTCGCCTATAACGCCGACGCGCCGCGCGGCAAGAAGAATCCGCGCCTCGCGTATATCGGCCAGGACCTGTATCTGTCCGGCTACCAGATGGGCGAGCGCATCGTGAGCCTTATCGACAGCGGCATGGTCGCGCTGTTCATTGCGACGCCGGGGCAGCTCAACATCCAGCCGCGTATGGACGGTGCGAGCGACGCGATCAAGAAGTCCGGCAAGAAGATCGACATTCAGACCGTGGCCACGGGCGCGACCGTCAACGAGGAGTTGTCGAAGATCAAGGCGTTCTATCTGGGACACCAGGACCTGAAGGGCATGTTCGCCGTGGATGCGGGCAGCACGCAGGGCGTTGCGCAGGTGATGAAGGAATCGAACCTCCCCGCGAAGGGCGTGCACGGCGGCGGCTTCGACTTGCTGCCGACCACGATCCAGCTGATCCACGAAGGCTACCTCGACTTCACCATCGACCAGCAGCCGTACGTTCAAGGTTTCTATACGGTGATGCAGGCGTTCGTGTTCCTCAGCTCGGGCGGCCTCGTCGGGCCGGCCGAAATCAATACCGGCCTGAAGTTCGTGACCAAGGAGAACGTCGAGCCGTACCTCAATACCTCGACGCGCTTCGAAGGCAAGACCGATAAGCAGCAAATCGTCCCGCGGTCCGGCGCAATCAAGTCCTGATGAATACAGTGAACGAAACCAGCAACACCGAAGCAGTCCGCGCGCCCCGGCGCGCGGGCGTTTCATTCGCGTCTCAATGGGCGGCAGAGCTGCGCATCCTGCTCGTGGCCGTGCTGCTGGCCGCCTACTTCGAATTCGCGAACCACGATTTCCTGCTCACCAACGCGAGCCTCGTCAACCTGTCGCAATTCATCGCGCCAGTAGCGATCATCGCGTTCGGCGAAATCATGCTGATGATCGGCGGCGACATCGATCTGTCGGCGGGCATGGTGTTCGCGTTCGCGCCATTCATGATGGTGTTCGCGAATGACGCGGGCGCGCCGATGTGGCTCGCCGTAATCGCGGGGCTCGTGGCGGCGGGAATGGTCGGCTTCGCGAATGGGGCGGTGACCGTGTGGCTGCGACTGCCCTCTTTCGTCACGACGCTCGGTACGCTCTTTCTGATCAACGGCATCACGCTCACGATCTCGCGCGGCACGCCCGCCCCCACGCCGGGTTCGCCCGCGTTCGCCGCGGTCATGGGTGCGTGGGGCTACAGCGAGATCATCTGGACCCTCGTGATCGCGTTCGCGATGCACGTGCTGTTGCGGCATACACGCTGGGGCCTGCACACGCAGGCCGCGGGTGCGAATCCGCTCGGCGCGAGCGAGGCC
The DNA here is from genome assembly GCF_038900515.1 of Burkholderia sp. JPY481. Classification (NCBI taxonomy): domain Bacteria; kingdom Pseudomonadati; phylum Pseudomonadota; class Betaproteobacteria; order Burkholderiales; family Burkholderiaceae; genus Burkholderia; species Burkholderia sp. JPY481. Next base: position 103,683 of record NZ_JAYMRT010000006.1, on the reverse strand, counting down.
GGCATTCATGTGAAGCGGCTGCGCCTCGGCAACTTCATTCTCGCCGCGGTGCTGGCGGGCTTCACCGGCATGCTAGAAGCCTTTCGCATTACCTCGATCGACCCGCAGGCGGGCGGCAACCAGATTATGTTCCTTGCCGTGGCCGCGGCCGTGATCGGCGGCACGCCGCTGACGGGCGGCTCGGGCACCATCGTGGGCGGCCTCATCGGCGCAGCGGTGCTCGGCATTCTCAACGACGGCTTTACGCTGATCGGCATCAACGCGTTTACGTTCAACATCATTCTTGGCGCCGCGATTCTGGCGGCGATGATCTTCAACATCCACGTCGGGCGCATTCGCCGCAAGGGTGGACGCTGATGGACCAATCGCAAACCTCCTCTGCAGGGGTGAATGCCACCTCGGCTGCGCTCGGCGCGGCGAATACGCCGCTCGCGCTGCGCGGCGACAATCTCGTCAAACGCTTCGGCGCGGTGACGGCGCTCGACGGCGTCTCGCTCACGCTCGGCAAGGGCGAGATCCTCGGCATCCTCGGCGACAACGGCGCGGGCAAGTCCACGCTCGTGAAAATTCTCACTGGCTTTCATCAGCAGACGAGCGGCACGCTCCACATCGACGGCGAGGAGACGCTGTTGCGCTCGGTCGATCATGCGCGCGCGCTCGGCATCGAATGCGTGTATCAGGATCTCGCGCTCGCGAATTCGCTGAGCATTTACCACAACATGTTCCTGAACCGCGAAATCGTGCGGCGCGGACCGTTCAGGCTGCTCGATCACAACCAGATGCGCGAGCGCGCGGCGCAATGTCTCGACGATATCGGCGTGCACGTGCCTTCGGTGGATTTGCCCGTGGAGCGTCTGTCGGGCGGCCAGCGCCAGGCGATCGCCGTGGCGCGCGCGGTGCATTCGAACGCGAAGATCCTGTTGCTCGACGAGCCGCTCGCCGCGATGGGCGCGCGCGAGGCGGGGCTCATCATCGACCTGCTGATGCGCCTGAAGGAAAAAGGCGGCCTGTCGATCATCATGATCATGCACAACTATGCGCAGACGCTCGATATCGCGGATCGCATCATGTTGATGCAGCGAGGCCGCGTGACCTACGAGCAACAGAGCGCGCTGACTTCGGTGGCGGAACTGATGGACATCGTGCAGCGGGAATACCGGGCCATGCGCGCCGGCGCGCAGTGAGCCCGTTGACGTTGGTCAGGATCAGAAATCGATCTTCGCGTTCACGCTGACCATGCGCGGATCGCCCGGGGCGATGTAGTCCGTGTACTGGAACATCCAGTAGCGGCGATTGGTGATGTTGTCGATCGCCGCACGCAGCGTCACGTCGTGCCCACCGATTCGCGTCAAATAGTTCGCTCCGACGTTCACGATCATGTAGCCGCTCGTCTGCAGGTCGCCTGCTGGACGCACCTTCGTGCTGCTGGTGAACTTCGCGTCCGCGCCGAGCTGCAGGCCCGGCACGGCGGGCACGTCGTAGGTCACGCGGCCGGCGGCGACGAACAGCGGCGCTCCGGCCACCCGGTTGCCGTTGAAGGCCTGTCCCTTCGCGTACCAGGTGTCGAGCAGCATCAGGTTGCCGGTCACCTGCCAATTGCGGCCGAGGCGCACACTGCTGCCCGCTTCGAGACCCTGGTAGATTGAGTTGCCGTCCTGCACGTAGACATTCTGGCTGTTCGCGTACGCGGCTCCGCGTTCGATGCGGAACAGCGCGGCCGTCGCCGCCCAGCGCTCATGCTCGCTCTTGATGCCGACCTCGTACTGACGCGAGCGCAGTGGACGCAGCAGCGCGCCGGCGTTCGCGTAGATGTCGGCCACCATCGCGCCCTGCTCGAGCGACTCCACGTAGCTCGCGTAGAGCGTGGTGTGCGGCTCCAGTTTGTACATCAGCGCGACGGTCGGCGTCAGCACGCCGTTCTGCCCGTACGAAGACGACAGCGAACCGTTGATGTGGTACGACTGCTGATCGAAGTTCGTGTAGCGCAGGCCCGCGAGCAGCGACCAGCGATCCGTCAGCTGGATCGTGTCGCTCGCGAACAGCGCCTTCTGCGTGATCTCGTTCGCACGATATTTGTCGAGCCCGGCGCCCGAATAAAAGCGCCACGGGTTTGGCTGATACAGGTTGCCGTTGCCCAGCGTGAAGTAATTCGAAACGGCGCTGTAGTCGTTCGTCTGGTACTGCCACGACGCGCCGAGCGCCAGTTGATGCGTGAAGAGGCCGGTCTTCACCGTGCCTTCGAATACGCCCTGCCAGTAGATGTCCTGGTGGCCTTCGTCGCCGTTCCAGCGGCTGTCGGTGTAGTCGCCCGCCTGGTTCAGCAGCGTCAGCGTGCTTTCGTTGCGGTCGCGCGACGACTTGCTGTAGCTCGCCGACGTGTTGAACGACCAGTTCGGCGTGATCTGATACCTGACGCCCGCCGTGTACAACTGCAGGTTGGTGTTCAGATGCTGATCGGTGCCGCCGAGCAGGTTGGTGCCGCCGCTGACCGGCGCGGGCAGGCTCGTGCCCGTAAGGCTGCCCGTGTAGATCGCGGGGGTCTGGCCGCTCGAGCGGCTTTGCTGATAGATCGCGTCGAAGTAGACGTCGACGTCGCGCGTGAGGCGGCCGTCGAGCGACACCGCCAGCGAATTGCGATTGATGTCACCCGCGTTGTAGGTCTTGCCGGCCTCGTGCGTGTAGTTGACGCGCGCGCCGAACATGTCGTCCGGACCAAAGCGCCGGCTGAGATCGACGTGCTGGCTGAACACGCTGTCCATCCGGTAGCCGGCCGACACGCTCGTCACCGGCTGATCCGCCGGCTTCTTCGTCACGTAGTTGACGACCCCGCCCGGCTGCACGAAGCCGTACATGAAACCGCCAAGGCCCTTCAGCAGTTCGACGCGTTCGAGGTTTTCATAAGGCATCGTGATGCCGTACGAGATGAACGGATTGCCGTTGATGCGAAAGCCGTTCTGCCAATCGATCGGCAGGCCGCGAATCGAGATGTACGTGGCCCACGCGCTGTACGCATTGGTGCTGTCGGTGACCGATGCGTCGACCGCGAACACGTCGCCGAGCTTGTTCGCCTGACGGTCGGCGAGTTCCTCGCCGGTCACGACCGTGGTCGAGAACGGCGTGTCGAGCTGCGAGCGCGTACCCAGCGCACCGACCGACACGGGCGTGCGCAAGTGCATCGGCGAATCCGTCTGGGCGGCCGCGCTGACGTTGACGGCCGGTAGCGCCTGATCGCCGCCGCTAGCGGCCGTCGCCGTGGCAGCTGGGCTACTGGCCGGCGTCGCGGCTTCTTCCCCGCTGGAGGCGCTTTGCGCGAAAGCGGATTGCGCGGCGCCGGCAAAGGCCAGCCAAACCGCAATCTGCATGTGACGATGGAGTGTGAGCCTTGTTGGACGTGTGGTTTTTTGATTTTTCATGTCTACCAGCGAGCAAGCGCCTCTGTCGGTTGCAAATGCGATTGATTCGCATTCATGAGGCGCGATGGTAGCAAAGGCTTTTGCCTTTTGAAAGCTTTACGGTGGGATTCGAATCGCTTGCGGTGGTGACGGCGCCACAGAAGTGCCGCCCCGCGTGGGATGCACCGCTCTAACAGGTGTGGGTCGATGAAGCCCCACGGGAGGAAGGGTTTCTCTCTGGGAACTTATCGAAGTCGACGAGTCCGGCGAGCGTTCCGCCGGAATCCGCGGAGGTTAGTAATCGAGCGCGCTGGCCTTCCGTGGCCACGCTGTACGCGGCCCGTCATAGCGAATCAGGAGGCGCTGCGATGCCTCGACAATGCGGACCGGTGATGGATGTCGTCGTTCACTAGCGCGGCACTCTCAGCCGATACAGTCAAGTGTCCTTCCAATGAGAGCCGCAGGACGAGAAGCATGATCAACGGCGACACCGGCGAAAGATGTCGCAGGAATGATCCGTAGTCCGGCTCGAAGATAGCTTGCGTTGACAGGAAACTAACCAGAAAACAAAAACACAGCGTCTCGAATCGGCCCACCGGAAATAGTGTCGCGGCGGAGCGATATCGCAAGAACACGGCCGCAAAGGTAAAAAACACGCCAATGCCGCCCAGCATTTGCAGCGGAGAACCCGACGTGATCAACCGCACCGGCAAAACGAACGTCGCCAGTGTGATGGCCACGTTTGCCACGCCGACGAACATACTGCTGCCCGGAATGAACTGCACGATCATCGACCCCACTTCCTCAGGATCCCGCCACTCATTGGCATTCTGCCTCGCGAAATCCAGTGATTCGCCATAGGCCTTCTGGAACACGAACGCCACAATCACAAACATAGCAAGTGCGAAAAGGATCAATGAAATCGGCTTTCTGAAGCCGTTTGGCGCCAAATAAAGAAACACGGTCGCGACCAGTGTAATAGCCCAGTACGACCTGAAGTACACGGCCACCAGCGTCGCCAGGACTACAAACAAAGCCAATATCGCGCGCGATGAGTTGTAAAACAGCAACAACAGAACCAGAATCGAAATAACCACTTCTTTTGACGGAACGCCGATGTAGACAGTCTGATTGACGAGCCAGAAGGCGACCAGAAAGAACTCGGTCGGCTTCAGCGAAGTGACACCAGACCTCCAGATGGCGAAAAACATGCCGATAGTCGACGCGAGAAAGCCCACCAACGAAATAGAGAAACTCTGGAGGCCGAAAAAGTTGAAAAACCACGCGAGATTGTCGAATGAGTCTCCAAACGCCTTGAAAGCCGTGACGGTCTTCATCCGGTCGAAGATCACCAGTTCGTCAAAAAGAAACCGCGCCGGCAAGGTGCTATCGTGAAACGCGGAGATCGCATACAGCGCAATGAATAGAATGAACCAGACCGCCGTCGAGACGCCTGGACTCGCATTCCTGCCGATGATGCCGGGGAGTTTTACAATGCGCATTCTCTTTCCCTGAACGATTGAGCGACTCGCCTGTCACGGCGCTTCAAAGCTAGGTTGTCGATTCAGATAGGCGTCCGGTCCCTTGCCGATCTTGAGCGCCTGGTAAGTACCCACGCTTGCCACAAGCGTTCCACAGACACTGAGCAGAACAAGCGATTGGATGAAACCGACGCCGAGGAAATGAGCCGTCGCAAAGATCAGGAAAATCGATACGGCGTTGACCATTTGAATCACCATGTCGATCTTCAACCGGTTCGCAACAATGAATACCTGAGCCATCGAGCCATAGATCGCCATCGTGATGAAATAGGGAATAAAGATCAGGTACACCGACATCGACGGTTCCCATTCGTCGCCCATCTTCACGTGGATAATGAGGCTAAGGCCTGCATAGCACGCCGCCACCAGAGAAATGCTGATCAACGTCAGCATAGTAAAGAACTGCTTCGACGGATTCACTCCGTCTTTTCTGTGGCCGTCGAAATAATCGATCAGATCGCGGCGGAAGACGGCGCCCAGACTTTGCGACAAAAGAGATGCAGGGAAGTAACCCACGCGATACGCCAGCGCAAAGATGCCGGCGTCACGATGATCGAAGATCATCGGCATCAGGATCGCGGACGCATAGATCACGAATGAATTCAGCGTAGTGGTCGGAATACCGAATTTTGCATACTGGATCTGAAGCGTGGAGAACTTAAGGAAGGACACTGGGATCATCTGGCGGCCCGAATAAAGGCAGATCGCGGCCGGCACAACGGACGAGCCCAGAAAAATCCAGCTATAGATGTTGAATACGGTGGTGCCGCTCACCTCGCCTTTGGAAAACATCACCATGCCGACAAAGTAGACGGCGAACGCGGCATTGGGAAAGAATCGGATCGTCGCGATCTGCGTGTACTTTCGTTCGGTGGTGAGCGCTCCGCACAATGCCTGTTGCAGGAACACGCCAAGTGCCAAACCGATAACCGGTATGTATTCCGTGTGACCGGCGGCTGCGGTGGCCACCACCAGTGCCACGCCGATCATGATGGCGACCGCGCTGGAACTCGTCATTGCGCGCACGGCTTGCGCCTTGTCCGCCGCCATGCATGCGACCTCCAGACGCAAGCCGATCACCGACCCGATAAAAAGACCACCTGCCATGAGTTGGCTGAAGTACCCCAGAGCCGTCGGTCCGCAAAACTTCCCGATCAATAGAATCGAAACGAAATTGAGCGCCTGACTCAGCACCACTCCAGCGACACTTACGATCGAATGTTTGATATTCACAATTTATCTACGTCGAAGTCCGGGTGAATTTTTTCTTCGCTCTACACGACGATGGTGGTCGTCTGAAAGCTAGCCTTTCTGCGTCTTTCCGCTGGCCGGCAATGCGTCGAGATAGGAAGCATTGCGATAGAGGCCGGCTCGCGAGCCCAGACTGTAACGATAGACGTCCGTATCGATCCCGTTGAAGATCACACCCTTCACCCGGGCATTCGCCTGCTTGAGTTGTTTGGTCGCCTCCTGCACCTGCGCGATGGAAGTCGTCTCGAAGCGCGTCACCAGCAACACGGTGCCGCAGCTATCCGCGAGCGCGGTCGCGTCGGATACGGCCAGCACGGGCGGTGTGTCGATCAGCACGATGTCGTAGTCGCTCGTCTTCGCGAGGAACTGCTGCATGCGCTCGCTTACCAGCAGCTCCGCCGGGTTCTCCGGGATCGCGCCGCGCGCAACGAAGTCGAGGCCCGGGCGCACGTCACGCATGATCACCGCGTCGGACGTCACCTCCGACGACAGATAGTCCCCCAGGCCCGGCGTCGAGTCGAGGCCGAAGTACTGCTCCAGATGGCCTTTGCGCAGATCCGCGTCGATCAGCAACACCCGCTTGCCTGCTGCCGCGACGACCGCCGCCAGATTCGCCGAGAGAAACGACTTGCCCACCTGTTCGGTCGGCCCCGTCAGCAGCACGCGGTTGTCGCCCGACTCCGATTCGAGCATTGCAAAATGCAGCGCGGTTCTGAGCCGGCGCAGGCTTTCAATCGACGGATCGCGCGGAAACTCGCTCGCCAGCAGGAACTTCTCGTCCGCGGGCAGCTTCGGCGCCTTGCCGATGCGCGCGACTTTCGCCTGCGACAGCGGCACGGTCGCATACACGTTCAGGCCCGTCTGCTCCTCGATCTCCTGCGCGTCGGTCACGCCCCGATAGAGCGCCGTACGCGCGAACGCTGCACCCACACCCAGAATCAGGCCGCCCAACGCCGCATAGATAATCACCAGCAGTTTGTTCGGCTTGATCGGGTCTTTGGGCACCACCGGGTTATCGATCAGCCGCACCGTCCCCACCTTGCCCGCGCGAACCAGCTTCAGCTGTTGCATGTTGTTCAACATGCCAACATAAAGCTCGTTGTTCACGTTCATGTCACGCGTCAGGCGTACCGCATTCTGCTCCAGGTCCGGCAACGCCTGTTCCTGCTGCGACAGGCTGCCGATCCTGCTGCCCAGCATGCCGATCTGCTGATCGAGCGCCTGGATCGCCGGGTGACCCGGCGCGTAGATCGCGCTCATTTCCGCGCGCTTCTGCTTCAGTTCCAGCAGGCTGCGCTGCGTGGCCACGCTCTGATCCAGATAGGCCTTGCCCTGCTCACTCAGATTGAACACGCCCATGCGGTTGCGCATGTCGTTATAGCGCCCCTCGGCGCGCTCCAGGTCGCTCTTGAGCTGCGGCAGCTGGGCGCTCAGGAACTCGAGCGACTTCTCGGCTTCCGCCGCCTTGCGCTTCAGATTCTGGTCGACATACGCTTTGCCGATTTCGGCAAGCGTGCTGGCCGTCAGCATCCGCTCGGAGCCCGTCAGCGACGCGCCGATGATGCCGCTGTCCTTGCCCTTCTGCGACACGGTCAGCCTGTTCTGCAGGTTTTCCACCGTCTTCTCGCGCGACTGCCGCTCCAGAATGAATTGCGTGCCCGGCCTGGCGTTCAGCGCATCGACCCGCAGCGTGATCGCGCCTTCAGGCAGTGTCGTGTCGAGCGTGGCGCCCACGCGGCCCTCGATCGGCTCGCTCAGATCCGACTGCTCCAGCCGGTAGCGCCCGTCCTCCAGAACGGTCAGCACGAACTTCTCGCCTTCGAATGCTTCCGGAACGTTGAAGCTGGACACCCTGACCGATTCATTGCCCCACGCATATCCGCCAAATCCAAAGAGACCTGGCGAGGAAAGGCTTTTGGCCTGCCGCCCCAGCCACTCGCCGATCAACGGAAAGCGCTTCGGCCTGGCGCTGATATCGAGGTGCAGATCGTCGACGGCTTTGCCGACCACCATTCTCGACTGGATGATTTCCATCTCGGCCGTCGCCTCTGTCTTGACGTCGAACATGCTCGAGACGTCGCCCAGAGGACTCTTTGAATTGTTGGTCGGGATGCTGTCTTCCACCTGCACGAGAATATCGGCCTGGTACACCGATGGCGCGATAAACGCGTACGCCACGCCCAGGGCGAGCACGCTGCCGGCGATTCCACCGACCAGCCAGCGGTTGGCCATCAGTACGTCGAAATAACGTGAAAGACTGACATCGTTATTGCGCACCACGGCAGCATTCGTAAGGAGAGAGTTCTGATTCATCGAAACCCCAGGGCGGGTGTACGAAAAGGATGGAAGCTGGATTCAAGATGCAGGCGATACGGCGTTGCCAATTCTCGGTTTCTGTCACGGGACGGCAACATTTTGAATGCTGACGCTGCGTGCGTCAGTTCGGTGTGCAACGCAATTTTGCGATGTTCCTCCGCTTTGCGCGCCACCAACTTCAGAATAATCGTCTTACCGTATAAACATAAAGACTGCCTAATTCTCCGCTGAACCCCTGTTTCCCCGCAGTAGATCCAGCTCTGGAAAAATAGCGCATACGGCGCACTAACGAGTATCCCAGAATACCTGAAGGCCGTCATTATCTCTGTACGCTAACGCACATCGCTTTCGTGGCTGCAACGTCAGAATCCCATTCAATGCCGTTAGCTTGGGATGCATATGAAACAATTGATGCGTGAGATTTTCACACGCGCGCTCCTTTTCAGTGGAACCCCCGCCGCGATTCGCGCCTTGCTTTGGCGGGATCGCACCGCGATTCTGCTCTATCACGATCCATCACCCGCCACGCTCGAGGCTCATTTCGAGTACCTGAAAAACAAGGTTGAGTTCGTGCCCTTGTCGCAGGCAAATTCGCGTGGTAGTGGTCGCCCGCGCGTAGCCGTCACGTTTGATGACGGCCATATTGGCAATGCGAAGTTGCTGCCCGTATTCATTAAGTACGGTGTGTACCCGACCATTTACATTTGCAGCAGCATCGTGGCGCAAGATCGTACTCACTGGTTCCTACATCCTGTCGCGAAGGATGCAGGTGTGAAGCGGCTCATCCGCATGAAAAACCGGGAGCGCCTGGCTGAACTGGACGCGCGAGGCTTTCATCAGGACTTGCTTGACGCATCGGCGACGATTAGTGGTCTCAGCGCCGCCCATATAGAAGAGATGCGCCCTTATGTCGACTTCCAGTCGCACACGCGCTATCACCCTACACTGACCTTCTGTGAAGATGAAGAATGCTTTGAAGAGCTCGCGCTTTCAAAATTGGAGGTAGAACGGATCGTCGGTAAGCCATGCGAGCATTTCGCGTATCCCTATGGCATTTTTGGCCCGCGCGAAGTCGAACTGCTGAAGGCCGCCGGCTACAAGAGCGCACGCACGACCGACGTCGGCTGGAACGACGAAGGAAGCGATCCGTTCCGGCTCAAGGCGTTCGACATTGACGATCACTCTTCCGTAGCGTGGTTCGCCGCGCAGCTTACAGGCCTGACGTTGGCACCGCGCTATCTACGACTGGGACGCGTCCGGCGCTTCGCTCAGCGCATCTTCAGCAGACCCCGTGTATTGAATCAGGCGTAAATAGCGCAGCGCCGCCGACCACCGCGCACGGACCGAATTGGGTCGAGGCGAGGCAATGTCGCCCGAGCGACGACGAGACAGACCGCGCTGTGGCGTAGGAAATTTGAGCACCGCGCGGCATTCGGCCAGGCAGCGAATCACCACGATAGGTTATTTGCGAATAAAACTGCTATCGCGGGCGGTCCCGGCTTCGAGCAAGACAAGCGGTCAACGTTCGCTCACCTGCCAATTAAAGGCGGAAGTAAGCCGCCGGAGCACTAGTCGTACGTTCTTACTGTTCCTTATCTCTATGGTTAAAAAGGAAGGCGGCATGCGTAAAATCTTCATCACATCTCCCGGTAACGCCAATTATCCGGAAATTACGGCCTATCAAAACTATTTCAAATCCCGCGGCGTGGATGTGGTGGTTGGAACAATAAGCGAGTACCGTGCGCTCGAAAACAAGGCGGATTTCGTGTTGTGGGAAATCATGGGTTTTTATCCAAATCGGTTTGAATCCGACTTCGTCATCCACGACTACCGTTCTCTGTCCGTTGGGGGCTGGCCGGCGATAAAAGACGTCGCCAAGCGGTACCTCAATTGCCAGCCGAATCTGCGGATCTTTCAAAACAAACGCCAACAGGAGATCATGGGTTTCGGCCACGGTGTCCCCAGTGTCATCCTGCCTATGGGCGTGCCGAACTGGATCTTCGAGGTACAGGATGATGGCCAGACAGAAAAAAAGGCTGATTTCTGTTATATCGGTGAAATGAGCGTCGAGCGAGGCTTCGATCGCGTGCTGGAAGCGTTTATAAACAAGTTCCAGAAGCGCGACACCTCCCTCCTCCTCGTGGGAAAACCGGACCCGCGCATCTACGAAAGATTCTCGAATGCGAAAAATATCATTTTCACTGGGCCGTTGCCGCAGCGTGAGGCGCTGAAGCACGTGGCCGAATCCGAAGTTGCGGTGTGCTATTTCCCCTATCACCGGCCGCATTGCTATCAAACGCCGACCAAGCTGCTCGAGTATGCCGCGCTCGGCAAGAAAATCGTCTGCAACGACTCGCCGTCCAATATCAGATGCTGTGAAGAGATGGGCATCCACAGCGTGATCACGACGGCGAACATCTTTGATGGAATCGATGAGGACACCGCGCGCGGCGCGACAGTAAATCGCCGGACGGACTTTGCAGATCTCATTTGGGACCGGGTAATAGAGCAATCCAACGTCGCGGCGTTTCTGCCGAAGGATATCAAGCTAGCCAACGCTTGACCAATTCATTGGCGTACGACATTGCAACGATCGCGCGCCGACCTGTCTCGTGGTAGCGCAGAGCCGGCCGCCGCAGAGACCACACTTGAACGGTGACAATGACATGCAGATATTCATTCTTCACCCCGGCAAGGCGAACTATCCGGAGATAGACGCCTACACGAAGTACTTTATTGGAAATGGCTGTAAGGTAACGTCAGGAACGCTGGATGATTACAAAAAAGTCAAGAACCCGGAGGAATACATTCTCTGGTGCATCATGGGCTTCTACCCCAGGATTCCCCCCGCAAAATATGTGATCCACGACTATCGTTCGCTATCGGTCGGACGCAATAGTGCGCTAAAGGACACTATCAAGAAAACGTTGCAACCGCGGCCCAATCTTCGAATCTTTCAAAACGATTCGATGAGCGCAGTGATGGGTTTCCGCGACGGAGTGGATACTATTTTTCTGCCAATGGGCGTGCCAGACTGGATTTTCACCGCGGATGCTGACCGCAACCAGACGCTTCCGGCGGGCACGTATTGCTATCTGGGCGAGATAACGCGAGAACGCGGCTTTGACGGCTTCATCAGGGACTTCCTGGGCGCCAAGCGCGTGTCGGATACCCTCGTTCTGATTGGGCCTGTTGAAAAGGAAATATCCGACGCATATCTTCAATCGCCCGGCATCCTGTTCACCGGTCGTCTTCCGCAACGCGATGCCCTCGCGGTGGTTCGCAATTGCGAGATCGCTATCTCAACCATCCCTTACAAGCGTCCATACGACGTGCAGACGCCGACCAAGCTTTTGGAGTATGCCGCACTCGGCAAGAGAATCATCTGCAATGACTCGCCGTCGAATCTGAACGCCGCCGCCAAGTTTGGAATTCAATGCAAAATAACGGGCCCAGACGTATTCTCTAGCATCTCCAATTTCGATGGCGATATGGTGCCGAAAAACGATCCGTCTACACTGCTGCATTTGCGGTGGACGAATATAATCGCCGCCTCGGGCGTGGAACGTTATCTGGCGAGAATCTAAAAATTAAAATGGTTCGCGCGAAACTCGCACAAATCATTTCGATTATCAGCGCCCACGGGCGCTTTTTTACTCGCTCAGCACCGGACGGCCCTCGCGAATGCTTCGCAGTTGGGTCGAATAAAGCAGTTGGACGTTGTTGAAGAAGCGATCTTCGCTGAATCGGTTACGCGCCTCCTCCTGCGCCCGGCGCGACAAACCTTCACGGAATTTCTCGTCGGTTAGCATCTTCTGGATCAGCGATGTCGCTTGCGCAGCCGTCCGATAAAGGACGCCTGTCGAATTGTGCCGAATGGTATCCATATTGCCAGGACAATCTGACGCCACAACGGGTGTGCCGAGCGTCATTGCCTCAATCAAGGAGATGGGCATCCCCTCCCAGGACGCTGTCGACAAATAGATATCCGCTTGCACGACAGCCTGGATCACGTCAGCACGGGTAAGCCAACCGGTCACACGCACACCAGCGTCCTCGAGCGTCCTCCGAAGATCTGCGTCACCGTCGCCGATCCAGACGAACTCAGTGTCGTCCCGATCAAACGATCGTGCAATCTCCGCGAACAGATGCGGATTTTTTTGCACACGAATGCCGCCCACAGTCGCAATGATTCGCCGTCGTTTCGTCGACCCGTCTTTTTCAGCGCTTCTCAGACGAGTGTCGCTATGGACACCGACCGCCCGATCGATCGCATTCTCGACCAGTACTGCATCTCGCCGAAGATAGCGGCGGATTGCCGTGCATTCGCTCTCAGAGCAGCCGACATATGTGCAACTCTTCAAACATGCAAGCCACTCCAAGGCGGCGAAACAGTATCGCTTCAACCTGCCAATGTCCCGCCGTACAAACGAGATGCAATGCGGGCTATACAAAAACGCCGTTGATGGCAATGCAAACAAGGTCGACATTCGTCCCAGGAAGCCCGCGAACGACGAATGCATATGGATGATATCCGGGTTCAGTCGGATCAACTGCTGGCGCAACACAGACATGATGTGCGCCAATGATGGTCCTTTCATCTGCAGATGCTGCAGGACGACATCAGGGTGAAACATTGCGCGCAAGTTTTTCGGCGTCTCCTCGCGCTCCGAATAGATCACATAAACCTCGTGACCTTCCTTGGCGAGCCGCGTTGCAAGCGTGCTCACAACTGCAAGCGTTCCTGTGGCAGTCGATTCAATTACGTGGACCACTCTCATAACTTTTTCTCGTGGATTGCTCAGCAATAGCGGATCACCTCACCGATCGGTCACGGCGATCGGGACGACATGCGATTTCCTATAGCGGAAAACCTCAGCCCGGCTCAGTAGGCGCCGTCTTTTGCGAACACCACTTTGACGGTTTTCAGAAGAATCGACATATCGAATGTCAGTGAGCGGTTCATTGCGTACCTAACGTCGAGCGAAACTCGCGTCGGATAGTCCACATCGTTTCGGCCGCTCACCTGCCATAGGCCCGTCATTCCCGGCTTCAGCGCCAGATAGTAACGAACATCACGGCCATATCTCACCAGTTCCTTTTGCACGATAGGGCGGGGGCCCACCAGGCTCATATCGCCGCGCAGCACGTTCCAGAGTTGCGGCAACTCATCGAGGCTCGTCTTGCGCAGAATGCGGCCAACCGGCGTCACCCGAATGTCGTTTTTAAGCTTGAAATCTCGGTCCCATTCCGCACGTGCCTGCGGATCTGTTGCGAGCAGTTTGGCAAGAACCTCATCGGAGTTCTTGACCATGGAGCGGAACTTAAGGCACTTGAAAGTACGTCCTCCCCGGCCAATTCTTGGATGACCATATACGGCGTTTCCGTGATCGCTCATGACGACCAGCGCAATGATCAGTAGAACCGGGGAGAGCAGTATCAGCAGAACTGACGCTCCGCAAACGTCCATTGCTCTCTTCACTGCGTCATCCCACCTTGCACCCAGGAGGTTCTCGCCCGGCGGATTCGAGTCATCCGAGGCGACCTTTTTTGAATTCGCCTCAAGGCACGCCTCTTCCAGTTTCGGATCCGCGGCGGCGTTGGATTCGAACATGCTATCTCCTTAGTTCGGGAACTCGTGGGGAAGGTGCCGGCGTAGGCACCCTGCGCTTGCAAGACCGGTTTTGGTGTGGAAGCGAATCGTTTAGTGTGGCTAATTTCATTGATTCACTGATGACTTCACGTGCAGCGTAACATCCCAATTCTGGACCGAATGTTAGTAATAGCGCATAAAGACGCCATCGTACAGTTCGCTCGCGACACATCATCTTCAACAGGCGCAACCGACTGCGCTTTTATCAATCAGATCCGCAGAATTCGAATTGATGACTTCACCACTGATCGTTCTTATCTCTGCTCACCATTGATAAATATCATGACAAAGCGATCACATCAGACACATGCTTTTTATCAGACAGATCAACCTCGCTTTATAAAGCCTTCGATTTTCAATTGTCTAAAGAGATACGACTCTTTTCGCACCTAAGTTGACACTTATTGGCGCGTTCAATGAAGGTTAAAAATGAAGATTTGATGAAGAACAGCCTATTTTCCGGGCTATCGCGTCAAAGCCTACGCGACCACTCGTCGCTGCGCTTCCGATCCACAAAAGTATCCCGGCTCTACGCTAGACCCGATGTGCGTTCCCGCACACGGTCGATCATTGTGGACCTCGACGCGATGACTTCGTTGATGCTGTGCTTGAAACGTCGACGCAATGTCTGATGCGCGTGTTTGACTATTCGTGCGACCAATGTCGGCTTCAACAATTGATGTTCATCTTCACACTTAACTTTCACGTTTTCGGACAAATTCTGGGTGTCAGCCCTTATAGTTAAGATATGAAATCAACTCTTATCTTGTTCGCCGCCTTGACACTTTTGTGTGGGCGGCCAATGTCGTCATTCGCGAAGGACGGTCACGCCAAAACGACGGACATCACTACCGCCAATGCTCATCGGCTTGCGGCGCTGCAGCCGCCGCCCACCGGAAGCGGAAACGACCGTTTTGCAATGGACGTGAACTGCAATCTGTGGAGTGCGGATCAGATGGCACTGAGCGAATGCTCAAAGGACCTGGATCTGATTGCCGGTTTGGGCGTGGGTACGGTTCGCCTCGGTGTTTCGTGGGACTTCATGACGCTGGCCGACGGCAGCACGCTGGACCCCAATAAGGTGACCTTTCTGAAGGCGCTTCTCAACGCCGCGCGCACGCGCGGTATGAAGATTCTTTTCCTGGTGGGCATGTACGCGCCGTCTAGCGCATACCAATGCCAGGCCACCCAGAATCCGCCGAGCGCATCGTCGGCGCGACTCGACTTCTGCGACGCGGCGTTCACGAAGTATTTCGGCTCGCTGATGGACATCGCGCTGCCGTTTACGGCTGACATTGAACTGTTCAATGAAACCAACTGGTCGTTCTCCGCCTCGGACCCATCTTACGGTGATCCGCACGGTATCTCCGGCTACATTCTGAATCGCAGCAAGACGCTCTATTCGGAAGCCAAACAGATTCTGAACATGAAAAGGCAGTCCGGCTACAAAACGGTTCTGCACACTCAGGGGATCTCGTACTTCTACAACTCGACGTATCCGAATAACGGCTGGCAACCGCCGGCGGGCAACGAGCTGATCCAGGCGACCGACTACATCAAGGCAATGGGCAACAACTCGAAGAGCGCAGCCAGCCCGTTGAATACCACGATCGATGTCGTCGACGTTCACCCGTACTTCAGCAGCGCCGATTACCACATGCTGATGCAGTCGTTCAACACGACCGTTTCGAATCTGGTTGCCAGTGGTTCCAAGCCGATATGGATTACGGAAACCAACAACGGTACGAGCCGCACGGACGCCGGGCAACTCGCAGCATTCAACCAGTTGAAAGTTTTGATGAACAACGGTTCGGTGGCGAAGGCGTTCTGGTATGTCGTGCGTAACGGCGATCCGAGCAACGGAGAAGGCGACGGCTACTCAATCTACGATTACAACCGTAACCTGATTTGTCCACAGCTTGCCGCCGCCATTCGAGCCTACACCGCGGCGATCCCGCGAGCGCAGCGATTCCTGTCGGCCCCCTACCTGGCGCCGGTCAAGTGAAACCGCCTATTGCGATCGATCAGTTGAACGCGAACGCCAACTCCGGCGTTTGCGTCATTTTTGTTGGTTTTACCCTGCTCCAACGTGCTTGATAGTTTTGAAATGGGGAAGCAGCGGACATCCTCAATGACGGACGAATCATAAAAATCACAATGCGACTAATCATCCTCCTTTGATCCTCTCGCGCGCGCAACGCAAAGCGCACACGCAAAGACCCCAATCGCTACGCCGATCAGCAGGCAGGCGGCATGCGTCAAGAAAGTTATCATCTTCCACTCCCCTTACGATCACATCGAGATATTAAGAATTTGAACAGCACGATGTCATCGGTGACGTAGCTATGGGCTGGGATGTTCCCTAGCGGCACCGGACAGTGCGATGAAGGCGACCTAAAGTCCGGCAGAGATTGACAAAAGCACAGTGCCCTGTTTGCGAATGAATACCGATCAAATAGCGAAACTCACTATAGCATGGGTTTAGCCCCTCTCTCGGCGCCAATCTCCAGAATGGCAATGGCCTCGTGGCCAACGCGCAGATTCAGTAAAGTATGACGCACAAAAGTGGTCGACACGGTAGGAGAACGCGAAGATGCCGGCATCGCGATAGGCGGAGATCACCGGCCATCGAAATGGCAGACACGTGGGCGACAAAGGAATTTGGCATGGTGACACTTACGACCAATTTCCCGTGTGAGACCTGAAGCCCGAACAGCTTAACAGGCTGCAGGAATCAACTTTCGAGCCGAGTCGAGACAATGGCGGCCGGCACGACGTAAAGATCAGAAAGATGCAGCCATAGATGAGGACGCCGGCGCCCGTCTGCTCAGCTTTCGAAGGCGCCAACAGGCAGGTCTAGTGGCCGGCGAACTCAGTGAGCGGTAAGAAACCGGCCGTGGCCCTCGCTTCGCGAAGCTTAGTTTTTCTTTGTCTTTCCGCTGGCCGGCAATGCGTCGAGATAGGAAGCATTGCGATAGAGGCCGGCGCGCGAGCCCAGACTGTAACGATAGACGTCCGTATCGATCCCGTTGAAGATCACACCCTTCACCCGCGCATTCGCCTGCTTGAGCTGTGCGGTCGCCTCCTGCACCTGCGCGATGGAAGTCGTCTCGAAGCGCGTCACCAGCAACACGGTGCCGCAGCTATCCGCGAGCGCGGTCGCGTCGGATACGGCCAGCACGGGCGGTGTGTCGATCAGCACGATGTCGTAGTCGCTCGTCTTCGCGAGGAACTGCTGCATGCGCTCGCTTACCAGCAGCTCCGCCGGGTTCTCCGGGATCGCGCCGCGCGCAACGAAGTCGAGGCCCGGGCGCACGTCACGCATGATCACCGCGTCGGACGTCACCTCCGACGACAGATAGTCCCCCAGGCCCGGCGTCGAGTCGAGGCCGAAGTACTGCTCCAGATGGCCTTTGCGCAGATCCGCGTCGATCAGCAACACCCGCTTGCCGGCTGCCGCGACGACCGCCGCCAGATTCGCCGAGAGAAACGACTTGCCCACCTGTTCCGTCGGCCCCGTCAGCAGCACGCGGTTGTCGCCCGATTCCGATTCAAGCATTGCAAAATGCAGCGCGGTTCTGAGCCGGCGCAGGCTTTCAATCGACGGATCGCGCGGAAACTCGCTCGCCAGCAGGAACTTCTCGTCCGCGGGCAGCTTCGGCGCCTTGCCGATGCGCGCGACTTTCGCCTGCGACAGCGGCACGGTCGCATACACGTTCAGGCCCGTCTGCTCCTCGATCTCCTGCGCGTCGGTCACGCCCCGATAGAGCGCCGTACGCGCGAACGCTGCACCCACACCCAGAATCAGGCCGCCCAACGCCGCATAGATAATCACCAGCAGTTTGTTCGGCTTGATCGGGTCTTTGGGCACCACCGGGTTATCGATCAGCCGCACCGTCCCCACCTTGCCCGCGCGAACCAGCTTCAGCTGTTGCATGTTGTTCAACATGCCAACATAAAGCTCGTTGTTCACGTTCATGTCACGCGTCAGGCGTACCGCATTCTGCTCCAGGTCCGGCAACGCCTGTTCCTGCTGCGACAGGCTGCCGATCCTGCTACCCAGCATGCCGATCTGCTGATCGAGCGCCTGGATCGCCGGGTGACCCGGCGCGTAGATCGCGCTCATTTCCGCACGCTTCTGCTTCAGTTCCAGCAGGCTGCGCTGCGTGGCCACGCTCTGATCCAGATAGGCCTTGCCCTGCTCACTCAGATTGAACACGCCCATGCGGTTGCGCATGTCGTTATAGCGCCCCTCGGCGCGCTCCAGGTCGCTCTTGAGCTGCGGCAGCTGGGCGCTCAGGAACTCGAGCGACTTCTCGGCTTCCGCCGCCTTGCGCTTCAGATTCTGGTCGACATACGCATTGCCGATTTCGGCAAGCGTGCTGGCCGTCAGCATCCGCTCGGAGCCCGTCAGCGACGCGCCGATGATGCCGCTGTCCTTGCCCTTCTGCGACACGGTCAGCCTGTTCTGCAGGTTTTCCACCGTCTTCTCGCGCGACTGCCGCTCCAGAATGAATTGCGTGCCCGGCCTGGCGTTCAGCGCATCGACCCGCAGCGTGATCGCGCCTTCAGGCAGTGTCGTGTCGAGCGTGGCGCCCACGCGGCCCTCGATCGGCTCGCTCAGATCCGACTGCTCCAGCCGGTAGCGCCCGTCCTCCAGAACGGTCAGCACGAACTTCTCGCCTTCGAATGCTTCCGGAACGTTGAAGCTGGACACCCTGACCGATTCGTTGCCCCACGCATATCCGCCAAATCCAAAGAGACCTGGCGAGGAAAGGTCTTTGGCCTGCCGCCCCAGCCACTCGCCGATCAACGGAAAGCGCTTCGGCCTGGCGCTGATATCGAGGTGCAGATCGTCGACGGCTTTGCCGACCACCATTCTCGACTGGATGATTTCCATCTCGGCCGTCGCCTCCGTCTTGACGTCGAACATGCTCGAGACGTCGCCCAGAGGACTCTTTGAGTTGTTGGTCGGGATGCTGCCGTCCACCTGCACGAGAATATCGGCCTGGTACACCGATGGCGCGATAAACGCGTAGGCCACGCCCAGGGCGAGCACGCTGCCGGCGATTCCACCGACCAGCCAGCGGTTGGCCATCAGTACGTCGAAATAACGTGAAAGACTGACATCGTTATTGCGGACCACGGCAGCATTCGTAAGGAGAGAGTTCTGATTCATCGAAACCCCAGGGCGGGTGTACGAAAACGGTGGAAGCTGGATTCAAGATGCAGGCGATGCGGACCCGCCGCCTGCTCGAATCAAATCGTCTTATCGTCTACACAGCTTCCGCCGGACCTGGCGCAGACTTCTAATTTTTCGGCATCGGATAGATTGCGCCGGCAGACAGACATCGAGTTATTCATATCAGACGCAACCGCAGCCTATCTGACGGCTTGCCGCACCTCCGTACGCTGCCACACGTTGTCGCTTTTCGGCCCAACGTCACACTCGATTCAACCGCGAATAGTCGGATATGAGTCGCGCGACCGCACGCAAAGGTGCTACGGCTTGGTGACGAAATGCCAGAGCGCCGCACACTCGCTATCCGATATCCGGTAGTGAGGCATGGCTTTGCGCAACAAAACGTTGGCCGGGTCGATGCCTTCCCTCAGCGCCCTGCAGAACGTTGCCTGATCGTAACTGCTCGCCGGACCGTCCCTTCGACTCTTCGCAGGAAACAGGCTGCCGGCGGTCAACGGTGGCGCGAATGCGTCGGCCGCGCCGGTTTGCGAATGACAGTTCGCGCAACGGGTGGTCGAGCCGGGCAGCAGATGATCGTCGTCGCGCAATTGCGCCGCGACGGAATGCTGCCCATTAAAGATCGCGCACCCGAGATCCTTTGGCTCGCAAAGCGGCGCGGCGTGCGCAACATGCGTGATGCCCGCCAACCCTAGTATCAGCGCCACACGCGCCGCGGTCCGCCGTGACAGTAACGCCATCACTGAATCTGCACCGTGCGCGAAACGCTCGGCACGCCCTTCGCGTTCAGGCCAAACAGCATGTAGTAGCCAGGCACGACTACACCCGGATCGGAAGGAATATTGATCAGATATTCACCCGCCGTTCCTACCGTGAAACTCACGGGTACCCGCCGCTGCTCGTTGTTGACCGCGTGGGTCGACGAAGACATGCGCATCAACGCAAAGGCCGTGATGCCACTGCTGCCCGTCACCGCGATCGATGTCCCGAGCTGTGCGGTGGTCGGCGCGGCTGTGAGGGTCGGTCGGGTTGCCGCCGAGCCGTCCGCGTTCAGCAGGTACGGCGGGGTGAGTATTTCGAGGTTCGTGTGATTTGTCGAGCAACTTCCGCACAGTCCGCCGCCGCCACTCAGTACGCGACCGTCCGGCAACAGCAGTCCGATGCTGTGATAGTTACGCGGCACGGCTTGCGGCGGGAGCAGCGAGAAAGTCTTGGTGGTAGGGTCCCACAACTCTGGCGCCAGCACGGCGGTGTCGTCCGAAAACGTTACCGGGTACGCCTCTCCACCTAAGACCACCACCTGACCGTTCGGCAAGACCACGCTGGTGTGAAAGGCGCGGCGGTAATTCATCGGCGTAAGCGTTTGCGTCACCGCGGTGCCGCTACTGATGTCGATTAGCGTGGCGTTCGCAGTCGCGTTGGCGTACTCGTAGCTCGTCGCACCGCCAACAGCCAGGATCTTGCCAATATCGTACATAACGGCGTTGCCGTTCATCGCATCGGTATCGCTGCCCCGGTTGCCGGCAGGCGTCACGTTGCCCCCGCCGGCGGTATCGAACCAATGCATCGCAACGCTCGGACCGGCGTGGAAGACTCGCCCATTTGCCACCGCAAACAGCCATGCATGATTGTCGGAGCGGAAAATGCCAGCCGCGTCATTCGTGAGGATGTAGTCGGCGAGAATGGCGCTGTTGACCTGCCAACCCGTACTCGGTGACCAGGTTTCGCCGGTCTTGCCGCCTTCGCCTCCGTTCCACGAACCACCCACCTGGAATACGTTGCCATTGCTCAACGTTACGCTGCCCTGATAGGCGCGCGCAATTTTCATTAAAGGACCTGACGACCATTTTCCAGTCGAAGGCGTGTAAAAGCTCGTCTCGTCACTGCTCGAGCCACCGGTGACGTAAATACGACCATCCGGAAGATTGACGATGCCCGGACAGAACATATCGTGGCCGGTATTCGTCACGTACACCTGTTTGCTGGTGCCGGTAGTCGGGTTGAAGATTGCGGTGTACGTGTTGCCGGGGGTGACTTCGCCAGCCGTAAAGTCCAGCTTCTTGTCAGCGGACCACACTACCACCGTTCCATCGGGAAGATTCGCCGCAGCAGCCGGCACGATCGACAGGTTATAGGGTGTAGTCCACTTCGCCGGCAATGTTTTCGCGGTCAAGCCGCTGATCTGCCACGTCTGCAGCGGGGCGCCGCTGCAGGGCTGCTGCGTGATCTGCGAGCCCTGTGCCGTGAGACTCGCAACCGCCAGACACAAGTTGCTCTGCGACGCGACGATCGCAAAGCCGCCACCTTGCGGTATGAGTTGAAAGCTTTGATTCGGCTGGCCATTGCAGGTCCACTGGTCCGCTCCAGCGCCGGCGTCCGTGCTTACACCGTAGATGTCGAGGCACAGATTACTGTTGACGTTGACGAACTGATAAAGCCCGTTGTTCTGGGTCAATGTCCAAAGCTCGTTGTTCTGCCCATTGCAGGTCCACTGGATGACCGAGGCGCCAGGCGTTGTCGATTCGGCGTTCACATCGGCGCACAAGCTGGTCCCGTTAACGGTGATCGTGCTCGATGTCTGCGCGTGCGCAGTCGTGGAGAAGATTGAAAGCACCGGCAAGAATGCAATTAGCAGCAATGCTTTCACCCACCTGTCGAATAACTGCGACCTCAACCTAAGCGATTTTTTTTGTGACATGTTCTCAGTCCAATAGGTTACACACGCCCTAATGCGCCCAGTACCTCGCAAACTTGATCCGCGCGGGGCAGGTCATCGCTTCGCCAGCGCAACATTGCGTTAGCGTCGAAGCAGTAGATTTGGGTCGAGTGATCGGCAATGTTGCCGAGTGGCAAGGTGCTGCCCGAAAGCGCGGTGCGCATCCGGTCGACGTCCTGCAACGTCGGCGTGGCCGCCCACCATTCGGGTCCGGCCTGGAAGCGCTTGAGCCATGCGTGCAACGCAGGCGGCGAGTCGGAAAGCGGATCGATTCCGATCGACACCAACTGAACGGGATAGCGATGCTGCAACTGCGATATCCGTTGCTGAACGGTGCTGAACAGCGCACCCTGCAAAGGACAAACTGAACTGCATCCTGTGTAAATCGTCTGCAACGCAGTCACTTTCCGATGCAACAGGTCGGTCAGCAGCTGCTTCTGGCCGCTTTGATTGATCACCCAGTAGTCGTCGAGACGAATAGGCGGCGTGACGAGTCCCACGCTTGCGTGCTGCGCATATAGCGGAAAAGAAATGCCGGCTAACGCCGCCGCCGATACGCCACGCAGCAGCGCACGGCGACTCGGGTTTCCGAGCGGCGCGCACGCACGCAACGCCGCGCGACTCGGCGCGTGTTGATGAAACATGAATGTGATCTCCCGCAACGTGTAACTATCTTCAGTACTGTTCGTCGCCATCTTTATTGCGTGTTACCCGCGCGGCAAATTCGCAGACGTCGCGCGACGGCTACGTTCGCTCTCTGGCGAATCAACGGCAATGGTGAGCGTAGCAGGGAACCTTCCGGAAAATGACAGCGTCTGGCCCGCGACTTGCCGCGTTTTGTGAGGTCGACCACATAACCATGAACCTCCAAAAAACTGGGCGCTGAGAAGGTCCAAGCAAAGCTCTTTTTTGACTTGCAAATCGCGAGTTGCGCACTGAATCATGAAGCGCGGTGGAAGTGAACAGGTGTTTCGCTGGCGATGATGTGTAAGTCTCCGCCCCTTGCTCGCGTTGATCTCTTTATTTTCAAAGCTCAAAACCGAACCGTCGCGAAATCCGCATTTTGCGATTTATTTAATGCGCCCGGACAGTTCAAAAAAAATCCATCGCCCGTCACCTTCTCTTTCGAAAACCATACTAATGAATTCAGTTAGTTTTCAGTCATCGGCCAAGAACTATACGTTGGCGCAAAAGAGGTACCCGACCCCTGTCCCTAGCCGCCAAGTAACAATTTTGTAACGGTTCTTTTGTCGTTTTGTGAACTCAGCTGGAAAGCGTGGGAACGCCTCTGGATAAGCATGGGAGGGGACGCGGGGCACTTAGCGATCCGCTCCCATATCACACATCGCGTTGTTACGTTTGGTTACGACCCTCAGGGCAATTTTCGTTCCATTTCTGTATCATTCGTTTCGTCGGATCAGTCAGGGAAAACCTAGGTCGATTCTATCAGTAGAACTTCGCAATTTGCGACGAATCGCCAAATCGTCGATTTAAATGATTAAAGTGGTTTT
This sequence comes from Burkholderia sp. JPY481, assembly GCF_038900515.1. Lineage (NCBI taxonomy): Bacteria > Pseudomonadati > Pseudomonadota > Betaproteobacteria > Burkholderiales > Burkholderiaceae > Burkholderia > Burkholderia sp. JPY481. The sequence continues at coordinate 80,103 of NZ_JAYMRT010000006.1, read as the reverse complement.
CGGCGCATCGTATTAAATCCGAGGATTAAATTCGATTAATGCACCACGCGAGTCCGGCAACGGGCGCCCTTGACAAAAGCGGATCATTAATTAGTTGTACTCGTGTTGTTGCGTAATTATTCGTGGCGACGTCCTTATCACGCGAACGCTGTTCGTTTTAGCGGCCAAGGTTTATCGGCCTTGATAGACAGATGTCATCTTTCAGCAGACTCTCTCCAAGACTAAAACCATCATTTCGTCAAGTTCCTGAGATCGCAAAAACTGTTTCAGTGCTTGCACTTACCGCAGGAATCCTGAGCCTTGCAGGTTGCGGCGGTGAAACAAGCGATGATGGCAGCACCCAGTCCGTGACTGCCAACTCCTCCGTCTCTGCCAACGCAGTCGCGAACGCGACTACGAATGCGTACAGCAACGGCGTAGTGCCCACCGACAACGGTTCACCGCCGGTTCAGGCGAACGGTCAGCCTTATAACCGCGCCCAGGTGCAACGGGCGGGACAAGGCGATTGAGCCGTTTCGCGACGATCCATACGAAAGCCTCATATCCCGCGCAAGACCATTTGCAATCGTGACGTCAGCGACAGCTGACTCACGTATCGACGTGTTTGCGTTACGTGTGCCATCGCTTCAGGAGCTGATGGTCATCGGCAAACGTAACGCCAATGTTCTCGGTCCATTCTCCGTCAGTAGCAATCTATAGCTAATCCAATGAAATTCAGACTCTGCTCCTTATTCACCGTTTTAGCCCTGTTGTGCGGGCAATCGATGCCAGCATTCTCGAAGTCATTCTCCAGGGCACATTGGGGCAACACCAACACCACAGCGACAACCTCAACAGCCACCACATCCACGGCAGCCACCACATCCACCGCAGCCACCACATCCACCGCAGCCACCACCGCAAACGCCACTGCCACGCTGCAACCGCCGCCCACCGGCAGCGGAAACGACCGCTTTGCAATGGACGTGAATTGCAATCTCTGGAGCGGAGATCAGACCGCGCTCAACGAATGCTCAAAAGACCTGGATCTGATTGCCGGATTGGGCGTCGGTACGGTTCGCCTCGGTGTTTCGTGGGACTTCATGACGCTGGCCGACGGCAGCACGCTGGACCCCAATAAGGTGGCCTTTCTGAAGGGGCTTCTGAACGCCGCACGGACGCGCGGCATGAAGATTCTTTTCGAGGTGGGCATGTACGCGCCGTCTAGCGCATACCAGTGCTCGGCCACCCAGAATCCGCCGAGCGGATCGTCGCCGCGACTCGACTTCTGCGACGCAGCGTTCACGAAGTATCTCGGCTCGCTGATGGACGTCGTTCTGCCCTTCACGGCTGACATCGAACTGTTCAATGAGACCAACTGGTCGTTCTCCGCTTCGGACCCGTCTTACGGCGATGCGAATGGTATTTCCGGCTACATTCTGAATCGCAGCAAGACGCTCTATTCGGAAGCCAAGCAGGTCCTGAACACGAAGAGCCAGTCGGGCTACAAAACGGTTCTGCACACTCAGGGCATCTCGTACTTCTACAACTCGGCGTATCCGAATAACGGCTGGCAACCGCCCGCAGGTAGCCAGCTGATCCAGGCGACCGACTACATCAATGCCATGGGCAACAACACCAAGAGTGCTTCCAGCCCGTTGAACACCACGATCGACGTCGTCGACGTTCACCCGTACTTCGGCAGCGCCGAGTACAACATGCTGGTGCAGGCATTCATGACCACCGTGTCGAACCTCGTCAGCAGCGGCGCGAAGCCGATCTGGCTGACCGAGACCAACAATGGCACCAACGGTACGGATGCTGGACAAACGGCCGCGTTTAATCAGTTGAAGACTCTGATGAACAACGGTTCGGTGGCGAAGGCGTTCTGGTATGTCGTGCGTAACGGCGATCCAAGCAATGGCGAAGGTGACGGCTATTCGATCTACGACTACAACCGCAACCTGATTCGCCCGCAGCTTGCAGCCGCGATTCAGGCGTACACGGCGACGATTCCGAGTTCGGAACGCTTCCTGTCGGGTTCTTATCTGACGCCGATCCAGTAAGCCTGCATGCTGTAACCCATGAATGAAGGGAGCGCCGACTATGGCGCTCCCTTCTTTTTTGCCGGTTGGGTACACCCTGTGTGCGATCCCTCACGCCAGGCAGCAAACTCGTCCGACCGCGGACGAGTCAACTCAGCGCCGTGCCTTTCTTCTTTTCTTCGGCTTCGGTGGCGTGAGTGCGGCGCTCCAAAACGCGGAGGCCGCGCGTTTGGCCGCCGCCGTCGTTCTTACCCGCGCCGAGTTCGCGACGGTATTGGCGCCGCTTAGCCACATGCTCAGGAACGGGTTCTTCCTGGTCCAGGGATTTTTCATGTCGGCCTCAATTGAAAGGATGCCTACTACCGCGTCGCTCGCCCAGCAGGACGCTGCGGTAACAAAACCACACACAGGGCCATGAACGAAACCAGAATCACCGACGCATAGAGTCGGCTGATCTCGAGCCCACCTTGAGAAACGGGTTTGTCGAGCAGATCCCCCAAGGTCGCGCCGAGCGGACGCGTCAGGATGAACGCTGCCCAGAAGATGGCGGTCCGCGACAGCCGCGACCAGTAATACAGCGCGCCGACGATCAGCAGACCCGCACCGAAGATCAAAGCGCCGTTCTCATAGCCGAGCCCCAATCCGCCTTCGTCCGATCCCGCCACCCAATCGCCCAACGCCGTACCCAATGTCTGCGAAAAGAGGATCGTCACCCAATAGAACCACTCGGCTCTGGACGTGGTTACGCTCTGCACTGACACCGTACCTTCCGATTTGTACCAGACGCCCAGGCTCGCAAGCAGAAGCGCGAAGACGATCATGACACCGCCAGGATAGCCGACTCCCACGGATCGATCGAAGAAGTCGGCCAGCGTGGTACCGAGCGTGGTCGTTGCGACGATAGTCGCCCAATAAAGCGTGGCATTGAACCGCTCTGCCCTGATCTGCCCTGCGACCAGCGCAATAAAAATAACTGCAAAAATTGCGGTGCCGATCAGATAACCCAATTTGAGTGACATAGTCACCCAATCGCCGCCCGTTTCACCAAGTGTCGTGGCCGCGATTTTGATGATCCAGAAGCCCAGCGTGACCTGAGGGACTTTGCTGACTGCATGCGCGCGAATTTCCGATTGGCTGCTATTCATGTGAGGTGCTCACTATTTTCGTGGCTTGAACATAGGCTCAACCTTCGCAGAACAACGCTTAACAGACCCTTAAGCATTCCCGCAGAACTTTCAACGCAGCTCCAGCCACATCGGCTGATGATCGGACGAGCGGCTGTGCGGATCGACATCGCACGACGCAATGCGTGTGCCCAGGTCTTGCGTGACGAAAACGAAATCGCACGCGAAAGGTCCGTCGGGCCATTGCTCGCGATCGTACAGGCCGACCGTCGCGGCACGCGGCTCGCCAGGGTGCGCGCGGGCCCACGCATCGACGAAGCTCGGCGCGTCGGCGATCGGTTCGAGCATCCGGCAAAAGGCGCTGTCTTCGAATGCGCTGTTGAAGTCACCGCAGACAACCGCGCTGACCGGGCGCGCCGTATCGGCAAACGGGCTGTCCGGCTTTTCACCCCGCGCGGGAAAGTGCGCGTGATTGCACGCTTCCTGATGCAACTCGCGCAGTCTTGCGACTTGCGCGAGCCGCTGTTTCTCCGAATAGAACTCGAGGTGCGTGCTGATGACACGAAGCGGACCGACGTCGGCTTCGAGCACCGCTTCGAGCGCGACGCGCAGCATCGACGGCTTGGCGGGATCGGCAGGCCACGGCAGCGAATGGCGCAGCACTTGACGAACCGGTAAGCGGGTCACGATGGCATTACCGAACTGCCGCCGATGACGGCTCGCGCCCAGCGACGGAAGATCGGAGCCGATCGCATCGAGCACGGTCATCTCCGGCAGAAGAGCGGCAAGTTCGGCAAACTGATCGGACGATGGCGCGCCTTTCAGTCCACCTGCCGCCGGTGCTTCGTTGAAGCCGCGCGTGACTTCCTGCAGACACAGCACGTCGAAGTCGCATAATGCGCGTGCTTCCCGCACGATCCGGCCGAGGTCGACGCGGCCGTCGACGCCGCAACCCCACTGAATGTTCCAGTCGACCAGCTTCATGATGGCCTCCTTGAAAGCTCCGACTATAGGTCATCGCTGCGCTTGGCGCTGGCACGGGTCGCCGGGTCACTGAAAGTTAGCGATGAAATCGTGCAGTAAAAATTGTCAGTGAAAGTAAGCGCCAAAAAATGCCGTGCGCGCGATGAATTATGCTGACCTTCATCCCGCGACCGGCTCAATTTCCTTAGAAAATAATGAATAGCTTCGATTTATCCATCGAAACATATCTATCCAACATACATTTCAGTCATTTCGCGACGCTATCCATCCAAGCCATCGACAACCTGTACACCTTCAAAGGTCTCGTACTCGTTCCCGTGCTGTGGTGGATGTGGTTTCAGCAAGACGAATGCCGCGAATGGCGGCGAGAAATGGTTCTCGCGACGGTTGTCAGCGGCCTCGCGGCGCTCTTCGTCGGAAGACTGCTGACTCACTGGTTGCCGTTCAGGGTGCGCCCCGTCTATAACCCCGAACTGCATCTGAGCTTTGCCAGCGGCGATATCAAAAACGCCGTGCTGACCAACTGGAGTTCCTTCCCGAGCGATCACGCGATGCTATGGATGGCGGTCGCTACCGGCATTTTCCTCGTGTGGCGGGGCATCGGCGTGCTGGCGCTTCTCTATACCGCGCTGTTCATTTGCCTTCCGCGCGCCTATCTCGGCTTTCACTACCCCACCGATTTGCTGGTGGGCGCCGCGGTGGGGATCACGATCACCTTGATCATGACGCGCGATGCGATACGCCCGCGCTACGCGACGCCGGTGCTGCGATGGATCGACCTCCACCCGGGGCCCGCGGCAGCGCTGGCCTTTGTGCTCTGCCTCCAACTCGTCACGCAGTTCGACGAACTGCGCAGGCTCGCAAGCGGCATATTGAAGCACCTATGATGGAACGTAGCGCGCTTCGTTCAGATCCGACAGTAGCGTGGGACCGGTCGGTCGCCAGCCCAAACGCGCCTGCGTCTGCGCGCTCGATGCCGGCATATCGAGCGCGGCGAACATCGCCATCCATCCGAAGTAAGCCTGCGCTTCGCCGCGTGCGATCGAGACGACCGGCAACTTCAGGCCGCGCCCCAGCGCCTCGGCGATCTCTCGTGCACTAACACCCTCTTCGCCGACCGCGTGATAGCGCGCACCGCGTTCGCCCTTCTCGATCGCAAGCCGGTACAGCCGCACGACATCCGACAGATGCCCCGCCGGCCAGCGATTACGTCCTTCCTCCACATATGCGCACACGCCTTTGTCCCGAGCGATCTGGATGAGCGGCGTGATGAGGCCCTGCCTGTATGGGTTGTGCACTTGCGGCAAGCGCATCACCGACACGTTGACGCCGTCCTCCAGCAGCGCATTGCCGGCGAGCTCGGAGCCGATGCGCGGGTTCGGGTGGCTGGTGTTGAACACGTCCTCGGCGGCCGGCTGCCCGTTATCCCGGCTGCCGACGCCCGTGCCTGATGTGATCAGAAGCGGCCGATCCGAGCCCGCCAGCGCCGCGCCAAGCGCTGCGATCGCACGCTTGTCCTTCTCGCAGTTCTCCACGAAGTGCGAGAAGTCGTGATCGAAAGCAAGGTGTATGACGGCGTCGGACTTCGCAGCGCCGCTGCGCAGGCTGTCGGTGTCTTCGAGCGTGCCGCGGTGCACCTCCGCGCCCGCTGCGACGAGCGCCTGCGCGCCCTGATCGGAGCGGGTCATGCCGATCACCTGATGCCCGGCTTCGATAAGTTCGGGCACCAAAGCCGAGCCGATAAACCCGGTTGCGCCTGTCAGAAAGATTCGCATGGTCAAGTCTCCAGAATAGCCACGGACGCACTATGCGATCATTCGCTATGCTATTGAAGTAGTGAGCTTATCCCGGTAAAGCGACTAACAGGTTAATCGTCCAGTGAACACCGCCCAATCCCTCGGAGACTTTCTGCGCAGCCGCCGCACGCGGCTCGATCCGGCCAGCTTCGGCTTCTCGGGCCGCCGGCGTACGCCCGGATTACGCCGGGAAGAAGTGGCGCAGCGCGCGAATATCAGTTCGACCTGGTACACCTGGCTCGAGCAGGGCCGCGGCGGCGCGCCGTCCGCCGCGGTGCTGGAGCGCATCTGCGCGGCGCTGATGCTGACCAACACGGAGCGCGAACATCTGTTCATGCTGGGTCTCGGGCGCCCCCCGGAAGTGCGCTACCGCTCCACCGACGCAGTGGATCCGCGCTTGCAGCGCGTGCTCGATTCGCTCGAAGCCAGCCCGTCGATCATCAAGACGGCGACGTGGGACGTGGTCGCGTGGAATCGAGCGGCGGCGGTCGTGCTGACCGACTACAGCGCGCTACCGCCGGGCCAGCGCAACATCCTGCGCTTCCTGTTCGGCGACCCCGACGCCCGCGCAAAACAGCATGACTGGGAGAGCGTCGCCCGCTCCGTCGTGGGGACGTTCCGCGCGGACGTGGCACGCGCGGGGCTCGCCTCCGAGGTCGGCGATCTGGTCGACGATCTGTGTCGCGAGAGCCCCGACTTCGAGCGCATGTGGCGCGAAAACCAGGTATTCGGCCACAGCGAAGGCCAGCACGTTAAGCGCCTGCTGCATCCTGCGTTCGGGACCATCGAAATGGAATATTCACTGTTCGCCGTCGATGGCCGGCCAGATCTGAGCATGCTCGTCTACACCCCGCTCGACGCGCGAATCGCCAGGCGCATCCGTAGCGCCGTTTCATCGATGGACGAGACTGACAGCGCCGCGCCTCTGACCACCGCGTGATCGGCTTCGACGGTCTGGCGCGACCGACGGATCGCACTTCGGCCCACAAATTGCTTGTACGGCATCGCACAACCTTCGCGTAAAAAAATGCCTGAGCAAAACAGGGAGCAAAGCGACGATTCGTCGTCTCGCCGCCAGCGCAGCGGCGGCACGCTCGTGCTTGGCGCATTGGGTGTCGTATTCGGCGACATCGGCACGAGTCCCATCTATGCATTGCGTCAAGCCGCCATCGAAACCGGTTCGATCGACGTGCAGGTCATCATGGGTACGCTGTCGATGATCGTATGGGCCGTCGTCATCGTCGTCATGCTCAAGTACGCGTGGTACGTGATGCGCGCCGACAATGAAGGCGAAGGCGGCATCATCGCACTGACGGCGCTGGTCCGATCGGGCTATGAGGACGAAGGGCGGCGGGTGCCGCGTGCGCTTCTGCTGGCGGGACTCTTTGGCGCCGCGATGTTCTATGGCGATTCGATGGTAACGCCGGCCGTATCCGTGCTGTCGGCCGTCGAGGGACTGAGCGAGATCAGTCCCTCGTTCGATCCATGGGTCGTGCCAATCGCAGCAGCCATCCTGATCGCGCTCTTTTCGTTTCAGCGACGCGGCAGCTCGGTGGTCGGGCGCGCATTCGGTCCCGTGATGGCCGTGTGGTTTCTGTCTCTTGCCGCTGTGGGGTTGTATCGGATCGCGCAACATCCCGTCGTGTTGCATGCGCTATCGCCGCGATGGGCCATATCGCTGATGATCGGCCATCCCCGCATGGCGTTCGCGATTCTCGCCGCCGTGATTCTCGCGCTGACCGGAGCGGAAGCCTTGTATGCCGACATCGGTCACTTCGGACGCCGCGCGATCCGCATTGCGCTCTTCGCCATCGTGTTTCCGTCGATCATCATCGGCTACTTCGGGCAGGCAGCGACCTTGCTGTTCGTGCCCGGCTCTTTTCAGCAGCCGTTCTTCCACGCCGCGCCGTCGTGGGCGCTCGTGCCAAGCGTCATCATCGCGATGCTCGCGACGATCATCGCTTCGCAAGCGGTGATTTCAGGCGCATTTTCAATGACGAGTCAGGCGATCGAATTGGGCTTTCTGCCGCGCCTGCGGGTCGTCGAAACATCGACGGAGCAGCGCGGACAGGTCTATGCGCCCGCCGTCAACCTGATCCTGTTCGTGGCGGTGGTGTTTCTCGTGCTGGCGTTTCGAAGCTCGTCGAACCTGACTTCGGCGTACGGCATCGCGGTCGCACTGACGATGCTGATCACCACGATCCAGATGATCAGCGTGTCGCGCAACGTCTGGCATTGGCCCGTCTACGGCGTGGCGCTCGTGAGCGCGCCGTTGCTCGTCGTCGACGTGACGCTGGTGTCCGCGAACGTGCCGAAAATCGCTTCCGGCGGCTGGTTTCCTGTCGCCGTCGGGCTGATTCTTTTCGTGCTGATGTCGACATGGAATCGCGGTCGCGAGATTGCCGCAACCCATGCGAACGAAGCCGATGCGCTCGACGCATTCCTGCGCGACGCGCTAGCCGGTCCCGTACCTCCGGCGCGCGAGCCAGGCACGGCGGTTTATCCGGGCAACGCATCGGGCAAGACACCGGCGACATTCAGGAGCAACATCCGCCACAATCGCGTGCTGCACGAGACGACGATTTTCTTCGCCAACATATCGGAGTCAGCGCCGCGTATCGATGACGAAACGCGCATCGACGTGCGAGACCTCGGCCACGGATGCTTCGAGATCATTGCGCATCATGGATTCGTCGAGCGCCCTAACCTGCCGCGGCTGCTCGAATCGCTGGCGGGCCGGTTCGATGGCTGGCACTACGATCCCAGGCACACCACGTTTTTCCTGCCGCGCGATGAAGTCATCAAGGGACGTTCGCACGGCAGCATGACGCGCTGGCGCGAGGCGCTGTTCGGACAGATGGCGTTTCATTCCACGCCCAGCGCGGAATACTATGGGCTTCGAGCGGAAGACGTCGTTGAACTGGGCATTCAGGTGGCGCTTTGAACCGGTGAGTCAGCTACCGTTCACGATGGAGAGTCGACGATCACGATGACCGCCTCGCTGGCGGCAAGCAAATTGGCGCCCTGGACGAAGGCGTCACCGATGCGCGTGGTTACCGTCGATAGCAGCACCATGCCCGCGCGCGATTGCACGGTGGAAGCTTCGGCGCCCATGTTCAGCGCGATGAACAGACATTGATTGCCGTAGCGCCGCTCGTAGGTCAGCACGTCGCCGTCGGCAACGACATTCTCTATCGCGCCCCGCACGAGCGCGGCGCTGCTGCGGCGCAGGCTCAGCAAACGCCGATACAGCGACAACATGCTCGACATGTCGCCGTCCTGTTCGCGCACGCTCGTCGCGGTCGCAATCGGCAACCACGGTCTGCCGTCCGTGAAGCCCGCATTCGGCAGCGAGCCATCCCATTGCATAGGCGTGCGCTCGGGATCGCGTCCCTGGCAAATGCCCGGTTGCCGCAACTCCGCCGGGTCCTGAATCTCATCGGACGCGATATAGCCGTCCATCATGCCGATTTCATCGCCGTAGTAGAGCGTCGGCGTGCCTCGTAGCGTCAACAACAGCACAGCTGCTACCCGTGCCTGTGCCGCGCCGACGCGCGACGCAATGCGCGGATTGTCGTGGTTTCCCAGCACCCAGTTCGGCCACGCGTATTCGGGCAACGCAACGTCGTAATCGCGGATCATGCGGGCGATGTTTTCCGCATTCCATCTCGCGCTGAGCAACTGAAAATTGAACGGCATATGCGCTCCTTCGCCGTTCACGCCGTAATACTTCACCAGTTGCGGGACAGTCAGATAGATTTCGCCGATCAGCACGCGCTCGCCGTACTCGTCCAGCGTGGCTCGCATAGAGCGCACGAGTTCATGTACTTCCGGCTGATCCTCGGTGTAAGTTTGCAACAGTCGATGATGGTCCGGCTCGCCGGGCAGATAGCCTGGATTGGGGGGATTGTCGCGAAACTGCGCGTCCTTGATCAACAGCCACAGCACGTCCACGCGGAAGCCGTCCACGCCGAGATCGAGCCAGAAACGCAGCACCTGATCCATCGCGCGGCGCACTTCGGGGTTGCGCCAGTTCAGGTCAGGCTGCTCGCGCAGAAACGCGTGATAGTAGTACTGCCCCGTCAGCTCCTCCCACTCCCACGCCGAGCCGCCCATGCGGCTCAACCAGTTGTTCGGCGGCCCGCCATCGGGCGACGGATCGCGCCACAGATACCAGTCCCGTTTCGGATTGTCTCGCGACGAGCGGCTTTCTTCGAACCACGGATGCCGGTTCGACGAATGATTCGGCACGAAATCGAGCAGCACCTTGAGCCCGAGCCGATGCGCGTGGCCCATCAATTGCTTGAACCCGTCCAGAGTGCCGAACATCGGATCGATGTTGCTGGAGTCCGCGACGTCATAGCCAAAGTCGGCCATCGGCGACGGGTAGATCGGGGAGATCCACACCGCATCGACGCCTAGCGCCGCGACATACTCAAGGCGCGCGCTGATGCCGGACAGATCGCCGATGCCATCGCCGTTGCTGTCCTGAAACGAGCGCGGATAGATCTGATAGATCACACCGCGTTGCCACCACGCCAGCTCCGACATTGCAATTCCTCTTCACGATCGATCGTTTAGGCGCCACGCGCGGAACCTATGCTAAATGACCTCTGGTACAAGAACACGATCATTTATTGCCTCTCGGTAGGCACCTTCATGGACGCGAATGGCGACGGCGTCGGCGACTTCCAGGGCCTGATGCGCAGACTCGATTACCTGCAAGGGCTCGGCATGACGACGATCTGGCTGATGCCCTTCCACCCATCGCCAGGACGCGATAACGGTTACGACATTTGCGACTATTACAACGTCGATCCGAAGTACGGCACGCTCGGCGATTTCGCCGAGTTCACGCATGCGTGCGCCCAGCGGGGCTTGCGGGTGATCATCGATCTCGTCGTCAATCACACGTCCGACCAGCATCCATGGTTCCTGGAAGCACGCAGCGATCCTGCCTCGAAATATCGCGACTGGTATGTCTGGTCGGACGACAAACCGCCCGATGCGCAACGCGGCGTGGCGTTTCCGGGCGTGCAGAAGTCGACCTGGAGTTTCGACAAGCGGGCAAGACGCTGGTACTTCCATCGCTTTTACGATTTTCAGCCGGACCTGAATACCTCCAATCCGCATGTGCAGGCGGAGTTGCTGAAGATCATGGGCTTCTGGATTCAGCTTGGCGTGTCCGGATTCCGCATGGACGCGGTGCCCTTCGTGATCGCGACGAAGGGTCCGAAGGTGCGCTGCCCTGCCGAGCAATACGACATGTTGCGGACGTTTCGCGAGTTTCTGCAGTGGCGCGAAGGCGACGCGATCATTCTGGCCGAAGCCAACGTGCTGCCCAAATCGGATCTCCAGTACTTCGGCGACGAGGGCGAGCGCTTGCCGATGATGTTCAACTTCCGCGTCAATCAAAACACCTTCTACACGCTCGCGACGGGCAACACGAAGCCGTTGAAGGACGCGCTGCTTGCGACGAAGCCACGGCCGCCGACCGCGCAATGGGGGGTGTTTCTGCGCAATCACGACGAACTCGATCTGGGCCGGCTCACGCCCGCTCAGCGCGAGGCAGTGTTCGCCGCGTTCGCCCCGGACCCTGACATGCAGCTGTATGGGCGCGGCATCCGCCGCAGACTTGCGCCGATGCTGTCGGGCGACAGACGCCGCCTTGAACTCGCCTACAGCCTGATGCTGAGTTTGCCGGGCACGCCCGTGTTCCGGTACGGCGATGAAATCGGCATGGGCGACGATCTGCGCCGGCCCGAACGCCAATGCGCGCGCACGCCGATGCAATGGTCGGGCGAGCCGCAAGGCGGCTTCACCAGTCATTCAAAGCCGCCTGTCCCGACGATCTCCGGCGGGGCTTATGGCTTCGAGCGGGTCAACGTGGCGCAGCAGCGGCGCGATCCCGATTCGTTTCTCAACTGGACCGAGCGGATGATTCGCATGCGCCGCGAAGTGCCGGAAGTCAGCTGGGGGGACTTCGAAGTGCTGCCCACCTCGCGAAACGACGTGCTCGCGCTCGGTTATCAGTGGCGCAACAACTCCGTGCTGTTTCTGCATAACTTCCGCGCCGAAGCGTGTACCGTCGAATTCCGCCTGAGCTCCAACGAACCTGGCCGCGATTCGCTGATCAATCTTCTGTCCGACGACCACAGCCGCGCTGACGATGACGGCTGTCACACGGTGCTGCTCGAGCCGTTCGGATATCGATGGTATCGGGTGGGCGGCCTCGACTATCTGCTCAAGCGGAGCGAGGTCTAACAACGACGAGCCACGGCTAAACTGATACGATCGCATGCTCCTGGTCGTTCGCGGACTCACGCGACTTGCCGACTCACGCGAATGCTCAGCCTGCTCGACTCATCGGATACGCAATCGGAAAAAGGGATGTCATGGCAAAGGATCAAATAGTCTGGGGAATTTTGGGCGCCGCAAAGATCAACGACAAGGTGGTCGTGCCCATGCACAACGCGCCGAAGTGCCGGGTGAAAGGCATCGCGTCGCGCTCTCTGGAGAAGGCGCGGGAAGCCGCGGCCAAATATGGCCTGGCTGTCGCATACGACGGTTACGAGGCGCTGCTCGCGGACCCGGAAATCGACGCGGTCTATATTCCATTGCCCAATCATCTCCACGTGGAATGGACGATCAAAGCGGTCGAGGCGGGCAAGCACGTGCTGTGTGAGAAGCCGATCAGCCTGGACGCGCAACAGGTCGAACGACTGATCGCAGCGCGCGACAAGAGCGGCCGATACATCCAGGAAGCCTTCATGGTTCGCACGCACCCGCAATGGTTGAAGGTGCGGACCTTGATCGACGAAGGCGCAATCGGCGAATTGCGGGCAGTGACCGGCGGCTTCACCTATTACAACACCAACGAAGAGAATATCCGCAACAAGAGCGAGCTAGGCGGCGGCGGGCTGCTCGATATTGGTTGCTATCCGATCACGACGTCGCGCTTCACGATCGGGCGTGAGCCACGGCGCGTAGTAGCGCTGGTCGAGCAGGATCCTGCCTTCAAGGTAGACCGGCTCGGCTCCGTGCTGATGGACTTCGATGGCGTGCAGGCGAGTTTCTTTTACTCGACTCAAACCTATCCGTACCAGCGGATGCAATTTCACGGTACCAAGGGGCGAATCGAAGTCGAAATTCCATTCAATGCACCAAACGATCGACCGACGCGGCTGCTAATCAGTGAGCACAATAGCGACGGTGTCGCGACTGATCGCTGGCTGGAACTTCCGGTGTGCGATCAGTACGGCGTAGCCGCCACCACGTTCGCGGAAGCGATCCTGAGCGGAGGCCCGCAAGCTATTGCGCTGGAAGATGCGCGCGCGAATATGCGGGTGATCGATGCCGTGTTCCGCTCGGCTCAGTCAGGCGCGTGGGAAAAAATCGCACAAGATTGAAGTGCAATGCTCGGGGGCACTTGCGCGGGTCAACGCGCGGGAAGTGCCCCTGCTGTCTGATCTCTACTTGGCTGGCGCAGTCACATCGCAATCGCCGCCATGGGTGCCGCTGCCAGTGTTTTTCAGCGTCAGCACGAGTCTGCTGCCCCGGTTTGCCGTCATGATCTGACCGTAGCTAACGGTCGGAATGAACTGGATATCCGGCGCGACCGCCACTGGCGGATTTCTCGCCCCGTCGATGGTCAGGTCGAGCTCCACGGTGATCGAGTCGATTGCGGCGCCCAGGCCCTGCTTGCGGCCGGCCTGATCTTTGCGGAAATTGCACAGGCCCTGGAGAACCTGCTCGAGGGCAGTCGGGATATCGACCGGCTTGCCCGGTGCGATCGGAGGCGTGTTGCAGCCAACGATCATGAACGGCAAAGTGCAAAGCGCTACATATCGCCAGGCTCGCATCGGCTCCCCCGCTCGATCTGGTGGACGTGGTGTCTGCCTTCCCATGCTGTCGCTGGTTCAGTGCCCAGCCGGCGCACGCGAACGCAAACGCTCAATACTTGATATTCCTGGCCGCCTGACGGCCGCCCTGCTTGGTTTGCCGCTTGTCCTGCCGGCACTGCGAATTGCTCTTCTGATCCGCGGCTCTGCACTCCTGCTTCGTATGACGGGCACCCTGGCGTGTCTCCTGGCGCACGTCGCGTCCAGCACGACGTTGCTGAGCCTGTTCGGTTGCCCAGGCGCTTCCCGCGCAAGCCATCGCGGACACGGCCATGACCGCGAGCGCGAACTGCCGGCTCCATGAAAACATGGCAGCCTCCCTGTCAGGTTGACGATGATTATTCCGGCTTTGTACAAGGGTGCCACGCGTGGATGCCGCGTCAATCGGACCAAGGTCCTAGGACCGTCGCGATGGCTTTGCCAGCTGGGCGGAGCTCAAACGGGGGTGTAGATCGAGAGTTTCAGCGACGGGTCGTCGTTCGCCTGAAACGTAGCGTATTGGTAACGTTGGTTTCCACGCTGAGGATGCGCGAGCACCTTCTCGCCAGATGCGCCGCCACGGACGTCATGCGCGATCCACCAGCCGGCGAACTCCGCACTCGACGAACGCAGGCGCTCCACTAGCTGGACGAACGATGGATCGGTGGCAAACAGATCGTGCGTTGCGCGAAAGAGCGCGATCATGCGGCGCGCTTCGTCTTCCCACGCGGGTCCGAATAGCCGCCGAGCTTCCGGTTCGATGAACATGAAAACGAGGATATTGCGGTCCGCCTCGTTCAGGCGATCGAAGCCGAGCAGATCGGCGGCCGCCCGGTTCCACGCCAGGATGTCCCACCGCCTGCCGGTCACGTATGCCGGCAGACCCAGGTCTGAAACGATGCGCGCGATTGCCGGCGGCACTTTCTCGGCAGCAAGCGTCCGCCGATCGTTGCTGCGCGCGAGCGCCCGCAGATGCGCGGCTTCCGCTTTGCCAAGCCGCAGCGCGCGAGCAAGCGCGTCGAGAGTGGCATCGGACGGGCTGACCGTTCGCCCCTGCTCCAGCCGCACATACCAGTCCACACCGATGCCCGCCAGTTCGGCAACTTCTTCGCGCCGCAACCCCGGCGTACGACGGCGCCGGCCGCTGCCGAGCCGCGCCGATGCCGGGCTCAGCTTCTCCCGGCGCGAACGCAGAAAATCGCCAAATTCACTCCGTCTCGATGCCGGCATGTTCGTCCTTGCAAGGAGGTATCGATGAATCCTGGGATAGTACCAGGCCTTGTTGCCTATTCTAGGTTCGCCAGAATGGGCTCGTCAGACCATCCTTG
Organism: Burkholderia sp. JPY481; assembly: GCF_038900515.1. Lineage (NCBI taxonomy): Bacteria > Pseudomonadati > Pseudomonadota > Betaproteobacteria > Burkholderiales > Burkholderiaceae > Burkholderia > Burkholderia sp. JPY481. The sequence continues at coordinate 64,967 of NZ_JAYMRT010000006.1, read as the reverse complement.
ACGGAGAACGACGATGAAAGCTGCAATCCTGAATTCACTTGACCGGCCCCTCGCGATTACGCAGATGCCAGATCCGGAAATCGGCACGGGCGAGGTGATCGTGGATGTCGCCGCCGCGCCGGTGTTGTCGTACGCGAATGAGGTGTTCAATGGTCAGCGCCGCTATCCGCTCGAGTTGCCCATCGTGCCCGGCTGCGGCGCGATCGGTCGTGTAAGAGCGAGCGGTCCCGATGCGACTCATCTGAAGGTGGGCGACTGGGTGTTCTGCGATCCCACCGTGCGCTCGCGCGACGACGCGTTGATGCCCGATATAACGCTGCAGGGCTGGAGTTCTCGCGGAGACGGCGGCTTGCAACTGCAGCGGTACTTTCACGACGGCCCGTTCGCCGAACAGGTGCGCGTGCCGACCGAGAACGCGGTTCGTATCGCCGACATCGAGCGTGGCGAGGCGGCGCGATGGTGTGCGCTCAACGTGATGCTCGTGCCTTATGGCGGCCTGCTTGCGGCCGCGCTGCGGGCTGGCGAAACACTGCTCGTGAGCGGTGCTACGGGCAACTTCGGCAGCGCATGTGTAGCTGTCGCCCTTGCGATGGGAGCGCGCTGTGTGGTCGCGCCGGGACGCAATGAGCAAGCACTCGACGATCTGACACAGCGCTTCGGCGAGCGCGTGCGCCCAGTCAGACTTTCAGGCGATGAACAGGCGGATCGCGAACGGATGCAGCAGGCGGCTCCTTGTCCGATCGATTGTGTCATCGATCTGCTGCCGCCCTCGGCGCCGGTCACGGCCGTGCGCGCCGCGATGATGGCCGTGCGGCCGTACGGCCGCGTCATCTTGATGGGTGGCGTGGGCATGCTGGGCGGCGCCGGTCTCGAGCTGCCGTATCCGTGGCTCATGCGCAACGACATCACCGTGCGCGGCAAATGGATGTATCCGACGGAAGCGGTGACGCTGATGACGGGCCTGATTCGCTCGGGATTGCTCGATCTCCGTCATTTCGACGTCAAGACATTCCCGCTCGATCATGCCAACGAAGCGGTGTCCCACGCGGCCGCGAACGGCGGTCCATTCAGAATGACCGTGATCCAGCCATAGCCAGCGATTCAGCGAGCCCTCACTCGTCCGCCAAAAAATTCGGATGACTCGTGCGAATCTGATCGATCTGGCTCAGCGTCCCCGACAGATGTTTGCGCAACGCCGCCTGCGCGGCCTCGACATCGCCCTTGTCGATCGCATCGACGATCTCCGTATGATCGCGCACGACCGCCATCGTCTTGCCCTCCACCGGCAGATTCAGGCGCCGCAGCCGGTCGATATGGCCGCTCAGCCTGCGCACCAGATCCCATAGCTGCGGCACGCCCGCCGCCTCGTACATCTGCCGATGAAACGCCTGATCGAGCAGCGAGAACTGCTCGTAGTTCTTCAGGTCGAGCAATTCCGTTTGCCGCGCGATCGTGACGCGCAGTTCCGCGATCAGCGTGGCGTTGCGCTGCTCCGCGAGCGTGCGCACCACTTCGAGTTCGATCGAGCGGCGAAGGAAATGCGCCTGCAGCGCGGACGTCACCTTGATCTGGCTCACGACCGTCGCGTGCTGCGGATAGATATCGACGAGACCTTCCTCGCCGAGCTTCATCAGCGCGTCGCGCACCGGCGTCTGGCTGAGCCCGTAGCGGTTCGCGAGCTCGGTGCGCGACAGCACCGTGCCCGGCGTCAATTCGAGCGAAAGGATCATTTCGCGCAGTCGTTCGAAGACTTGCGGCGCGGCGTGGCGGGAGCGGTCGAGCCGGGTGACCGTCGCCGAGTGAGCGTGGTTTTTCATGGCAAAAAATTGAAGCTTGGAAGCAGGCGGACCGACGGGGGTCCGCTGAGGCACTAGTACTATAGCCGACGCCTGCCGCTTCCAGCGGCCTTGCGAGCGCGATTCGCGACGAAGTCGGCATGAGAGTTTACCCCACTAACGCACTAATATATTAGTGCTTTACGATTCGGCCCATCAAACTCCACTTATGCCGATTGCCATCATGACTCGCGACATCACCATCACGCAGGTGCGCATCACCCCGATCGCCTTCCGCGACGGCCCCCTGCTCAACGCCGCCGGAATCCACGAACCCTGGGCGCTGCGCGCAATCGTCGAACTGGAGACGAGCGACGGCCGCGTCGGCATCTCCGAAACTTACGGCGACGAACCGATGCTGCGTGTGCTCGAACAGGCGAAGTCACTGGTGATCGGCTTGTCGCCGTTCGACCTCAACCGCATGGAAGAACGCGTGCGGGGCACGATCAAGGCGACCCGGGGCGCGGTCGAATTCGAACTCGCGCCTGGCTCGCACGCGGCGAAGAACGCGCCCAAAGTCATCAGCACGCTCGAAGTCGCGATGCTCGACCTGCAAGGGCAAATCGTCGGTGCGCCGATCGTCGATCTGCTTGGCGGCAAGGTGCGCGACGCCGTGCCGTACAGCGCCTATCTGTTCTTCAAGTACGCCGAGCACATCGACAAGCCCTATGCGCCCGATGCCTGGGGCGAAGGCCTGAGCCCGGAGCAGATCGTCGCGCAGGCGCGCCGGATGATCGAGCTTTATGGCTTCCAGAGCATCAAGCTGAAGGGCGGCGTGTTCGAGCCGGCACACGAAATCGCGTGCATGCGCGCGCTGCATCAGGCGTTCCCCGGCGTGCCGCTGCGCCTTGACCCGAACGCGAACTGGACGCTCGAAACGAGCATCGCCGCCGCCCCTGAACTCGACGAACTGCTCGAGTACTACGAAGACCCGTGCCCGAGCCTCGAAGGCATGGCCGAACTGGCGAAGCACACGCGCCTGCCGCTCGCGACCAACATGGTCATCACGACGATGGGAGATTTCCGCCGCGGCGCCGAGATGGGTTCGGTCAAGGTCCTGCTGTCGGATCACCACTACTGGGGCGGCCTGCGCGCGACGCAGACGCTTGCACGCATGTGCAAGCTGTGGGATCTGGGCATGTCGATGCACTCGAACTCGCACCTCGGCATCAGCCTGATGGCGATGACGCACGTCGCGGCCAGCATCCCGAACCTGACCTATGCGTGCGACACGCACTACCCGTGGCAGGAGGAAGAAGTCATCAAGGGCGGCCGTGTGACGTTCGACAACGGCTCGGTGCGCGTGCCCACCACGCCGGGCCTCGGCGTCGAGCTCGACCGCGAGCGGCTCGCCGAACTGCATGCGCAGTATCTGTCGTGCGGCGTGCGCAATCGCGATGACCTCTCGCAGATGCGCAAGTACGAACCGGGCTTCACCGGCAAGAATCCGCGCTTTTAATTCTCGCTTCCAATCCGCGCCTACGAGGCTCGCGACGCGCAATGCGCGTCGCCATCGAAGGAGACAACCCCATGAGTAGCCCGATTGCCGACACGGCGCGGCCCGCGCTCGCCGGCGCGCTGGCGAGCGCGGTGCACAAGATCAAATGGCGCGTGCTGCCGCTGTTCGTCGTGATGTTCATCGTCAATTACATCGACCGCGTGAACATCGGCTTCGTGCGCCAGCATCTGAGCGCCGATCTGGGCATCGGCGCGGCGGCCTATGGGCTCGGTGCGGGGCTCTTCTTCATCAGCTACGCGATTTTCGAAGTGCCGTCGAACATCCTGCTGCAGCGCTACGGCGCGAAGCTGTGGCTCGCGCGTATCATGCTGACCTGGGGACTGGCCGCGGCCGGCATGGCATTCGTGCGCGGCGAGACGTCGTTCTACGCGATGCGGCTGCTGCTCGGCGCAGCCGAAGCGGGCTTCTTTCCCGGCGTCATCTACTACTTCACGCAATGGCTGCCGAGCAACGAGCGCGGCAAGGCAATGGCGATCTTCCTGAGCGGCTCGGCGCTCGCGTCGGTACTGTCCGGGCCGATCTCCGGCGGGCTGATGCTGATCGAAGGCGCGGGGTTGCGCGGCTGGCAGTGGATGTTCATCATCGAAGGCATGTTCTCGGTCGTGCTCGCGGGCTTCATCCTGCTGTGGCTCGACTCGAAGCCGCGCGACGCCGCGTGGCTCACCCGCGCCGAGCAGGACGCAGTGCTGGATGCGATCGACGAAGAGCAACGCCAGCGCGCCGCCGCGCACCCGGTCAAGCCGTCGCTCGGAACCCTGCTGCGCGATCCGCAAATACTGATCTTCTGCCTGATCTACTTCGCGGTGTCGCTGACCATCTACGGCGCGACTTTCTGGCTGCCCAGCATCATCCACAAGATGGGCCATTTCAACGACTTCCAGGTCGGCCTGTTCAACTCGATCCCGTGGCTGATCTCGATCGCGGCGATGTATCTGTTCGCGATGCTCGCGGCGCGCTTCAAGTTCCAGCAGGCGTGGGTGGCGTGCGTGCTGCTGATCGCCGCGCTCGGCATGTATGCGGCCGGCCAGGGCGGCCCGGTGTTCTCATTCGTCGCGATCTGCTTTGCCGCGATCGGCTTCAAGGCGGCCTCGTCGCTGTTCTGGGTGATCCCGCAGGGCTATCTCGACGCGCGGATTTCCGCCGCGGTGCTGGCGCTGATCAACTCGATCGGCAACCTCGGCGGCTTCGTCGCGCCGGCCGCCTTCGGCTTCCTCGAACAGAAAACCGGCTCGATCGAGGGCGGCCTCACCGGACTCGCGGTGATGTCGGTGATTGCCGCCGGGGTCGTGTTCTTCTCGCGCATGAGCCCGCGCGAAGGATTGCCCGCCTCAGCGCATTGACCGTATCGAACAACCGCATAGACACCATTTTCAGGAACCTTCAGGAGACACGATGAAAACACTAGAAGCAACGACGGCTGCCGCACGGACGGCCGTCGGACGATACCGATGGACCATCTGCGCGATGATCTTCGCGGCGACGACGATCAACTACATGGATCGTCAGATGCTTGGGCTGCTCGCGCCGCTGCTGCAAAAAGATATCGGTTGGAACCAGGTGCAGTATGCGCAGACCGTGATGGTGTTTACGGTCGCCTATGCGGTGGGTCTCGCGATCTTCGGCCGCATCGCCGATCGCGTCAGCACGAAGAAGGTCTACGGCAGCGCGATGGCGCTGTGGAGTCTCGCGGCGATGCTGCACGCGGTGGCATCGACCGTGCCGGGTTTCGCGGCTGTACGCGGTTTGCTCGGCTTCGGCGAAGCGGCCAATTTCCCGGTCGCGATCCGCACTACCGCCACGTGGTTTCCGAAGAAGGAACGCGCGCTTGCGACGGGCTTCTGGAACATGGGCGCGACGATCGGCGGCATCGTGGCGCCGGCCTTCGTGCCGATCGCCGCGGTGATGTGGGGCTGGCGCGCGACGTTCATCGCGGGCGGCGCGACCGGTTTCGTCTGGCTGGCGGTGTGGTGGCTGGTTTATCGGCAGCCTTCGGAGCATCCGTCGGTGTCGAAGGAAGAACTCGCCTACATCAATGCGGATCGCGAGGAAGTCGTCGAGCAGAAAGTCAGCTGGTTGTCGGTGCTCAAGTACCGCGAAACGTGGGCGTTCGTCTTCGGCAAGCTGCTGACCGATCCGGTGTGGTGGTTCTATCTGTTCTGGCTGCCCAAGTGGCTCAATGAGTCGCGCCATATCGATATCGCCCACATGGGCCTGCCGCTGATCGCAATCTATACGATGTCGTCGGTCGGCAGCGTGGCGGGTGGCTGGCTGTCGTCGCATCTGATGGCGCGCACCAACCGGCCGAATTTCGCACGCAAGCTCACGATGCTCATCTGTGCATTGTGCGTGGTGCCGATCGCAACGTTGTCGGCATTCCAGAGCCTGTGGTGGGCGGTGCTCGCCGTTGGTCTCGCGGCAGCGGCGCACCAGGGCTGGTCAGCGAATCTGGTCACGACGGTCGGCGACGTGTTTCCGAAGCGGGTGGTCGGCACGGTGGTCGGTATCGGCGGCGTGGCGGGGATGGTCGGTTCGTTCTTCTTCTCCGGCGTGATCGGCGAGACCTTGCAGCGCACCGGGAAATATTGGGCACTCTTTGCGGTCGGCGCATCGGCGTATCTGATTGCGCTGGGCATCATTCACCTGTTGATGCCGCGGATGACGGCGGTGAAGTTGCGCGATTGATGTAACGGTTGTCGGTGACACAACCGAAGGGCGGGGGACGCATCAGTGGCGTCCCCCGCCCTTTTTTGTCTGGACGGGGATGCAGCCGAGTTGATCCAGTGAGTGATTGGCACTCGCGCTTACTGATTGATTGGCTTTGTCAGTTCATCGAGCCGATGCGTGGTAATTCTCGTCATGCAGTCCCAAAACTCGACGAATCGCAACGATGCCTGTCCAGCCTCATACACTTCCGCATAACACTCGTTGTCGCGATAGAGGTTCCAGCTCTCCTGTGCTCTCCGGAAATATGGAAGTGCCTCGGGTTCGCCATTCGCTCGTAGCTCCTGGTCGCCGTCAACCATGATCCGCTCTATTGCAGATATCTTCTTCTCGAGCGTCTCCGAGATGCGTTCGAAATCGTGCTGAGCGCAAGCCGAAACGTCCATTGTCGCTAAGGCGTCATTCTTGCAAAATCTGTCAATTTGCTCCTGAGTTTTCCGGTGAAATATTGGCTAGCCGGCGCAGCTTTCGTGTAGTCGAACGCAGAGCCATAGATAGAGCCTGACGAATATGTATGTAGTCGGCGATGCGTAAGCGCCAAGCGACACAATTAACTACAAGTTCCAGTACTCTCGGCGTACCTGTTGGGGAAACAAGAGTGCGTTCGATTCGGTCACGCGATCTCGTGTACCTCCAACGCGCTCGGCGCTAAATGATGTGCCGGATGACGCATTCTGCTGTGTCAGCGGCGGTTGAAGCGTCTTACGACGCAATAAAAGATCCACGGATGGATCTTGAGCATGGTCATAGTGATGGAAAGCTTCAGATGCCGATCGGCAAACAGGCCAAGCAGGTGCTTCACGCGCAGCTTCTCCGATACGCTTTGCAGAATAGGGCTCGCGAGGCGGTAAGTCGGCGCGGTGATTGCGGTCTGAAACGCGATCGCGCGGAATGCCCAGCTGTATTTGAGCCGGAAGAAGAGGCGCTTGTAGTCGGTAATCGGGAGGGACGCGGTATTTTTTTCCACGCGGTCCATGATGGCAAAAAGGTCGACGACCTGCGGGTTGAAGCGTCTCGAAATTCCTGATTCACGGATCATGTACGAATAGAGGTTGTCCGGGATGAGGCGCACCACTTTCGAGTTGGCGAGCGTTTGCACCGACACGCAAACGTCTTCGAAGATGAGACCGCACGGATGTTCGGCTGCAACGAAAATGGAGCGGCGCACAAGCTTGTTCCAGCAAAAGGCTTGCAGCTTGAGTTCGAGAATTTTCTGGACGGCTTCCACGCCAGTGATAATGCCGTCGCCGGAATCGATCCGAGCGTTGACGGCGCCATCGGGACTGATGCGCTCGGCGGCGAAAATGACGACATCGGCGTCGTGCTGGTCGGCTTCGCGCAGCACGGTGGAAATGAGATCGCGATGGACGTGGTCGTCGCTGTCAACGCAAAGCACATAGTCGCCCCGCGCTTCCGATGCTGCGATTTTTCGCGTTTCAGCGAGCCCTTTGTTGTCGATGTTTCTGATTAACTTCCACGAAATGCGATCCTGTTGCGCGAGAACCCGGGCGGCGATTTCACCGGAGCGATCGGGGCTGCAGTCGTCGACGGCGATGATTTCGAAATCGGTGCTGGATTGTGACAGCAGTGAGTCGAGACAGTCCTCGATATAGTCCTCGACCTTGTAGATAGGCAGCAGAACGCTGATTCTCGGTGCGGACATAGACAATGCTCCTGGAGGTAAACGAGGCGTGAACTACCCGTTCTATATCGCAAAATCCCGGCTTCGCGACGAAATCAACTAATCACGAATCATGTTGTGGGAGCAAATCGGGCCGACCTGAAGTGCCGGCAGTCTGGGTCTACCAAGATCGCCAGCAACTGAAATAAGCAGACAATAAATTGGGTAAAACGGGACTATGGTCGCGGCGCAATCACAGGACAAGTCGACCAGCATGCGACCGGGAACGAAGTACACTACAGACTAGCTGTAAACGCATCGCTGCACCAATATCTTGTAGGAATCGGCACAAATTGGTGAGGTATTGGCGTATTCCACCACTGCGGCAGTGGATCAGGCAAGTATGTCAGATAGGAACTTTTAATGAAATCGTTTTTGCGATAATGAGACGAATATGCCAATAGTTATCAATTAAATCCGGTGTGTGAATACGTGTCATCAAATTAGCTGGATAACCCGCGCCCCAATGCTATTCGCATGAGTTTGCGAACGCCTTCATCGCGGCCGACTCTCTCTTCGGCGTTACTGATCAACCTCTGCATCACATCCGCGGGATAGATCTCGTCGAAAAGCTGATCGGATCCAGTACTGGCAAACACGTGATGCAGGAATGACCCCTTCGGTGGACAGACCCGTTTGAACACGCCAAGCTTAACCACACGATTATTCCAAAATTTAAGCGTATATGCATTGGTGCAAAGCGCAGCGCACTCTTCGAAATAGTGGGGCAAAAAGACCTTATAATAGGAATCGGCATGCACCGGATAAAACACTTTTTCAGCCAAGCCGGCCTTTGCACCATAGATCTCCGTCAAAATATGGGAGCCAGTAGCACGCCATTTTATATCGGTGTTCTCCATCGCTTCTACCCGCTGAATTACATCATGCAGCCGTGGATTCCCCGGGTCGAGGCGCAGGAGTGCGTTGCAAAGCAGATCCGGCTCTCCCCGGCCGACCAAGTCGCCCGCAATGTTCAGGTCAAATCGTCTCAGGAGAAGAATATCTGTGTCCGCCCAGATTTCATCCGTTTTGGTAAACATTATTAACCGGAAATAATCTGTGAAATGCGCCAATGAAGGAACGCCATTAACGGGAAAAGCGCTCAGCGAGTCGGCCGAAAGGATCGACTGGGCGTCCTTTTCGATCACGCCTTTTGGCAAGTTGCTGATGGGTTTATAACTATACACAGCGATTTCGCTGCCATTAGCAATGAACGTATTCAAACAAGCGATTTCATAAGGAGACAATTCCGGACCATTCCAGAACGTTGCAAATTTTGCATCGCTCATAATTTAGCCTCCTCGATTTGCTTCGTTGAGAGCATCGCCGCGTTGCTGCATACCATTGGAGACTCGGCAGTGCCGTACGCGAGAAGGTGGTTGCAACGGACTACACGATACGAGAGTTTATACAGAACTAAATGCGATCCATGGAGCATGTCTCTTTTCGCCCGACTAATGTCGCCAATGGTTGAGTGTGACTAATTAATCATTTATCGAAAATCTCCGCCGTCGACAAGTCGATCCTGACGTTCATCACAACTGCCGACGGCCTTGAACTCATTGTGAGGATGCTCTTCCTGCCGCTTTTACGACGAGTCTCGATAAGTTGACAATGCCCCCGCGACAGGTTTGCTGCTTCGAAAACGGTCTATGCCCACGGCAGCGAAACGGTATCCGCATCAATCACACGCATTATCATTCTCAACGGCTTGAGCGCCTTTCCGGAGCCCGATGTATTGGCCACGTTGTGCGCTTGATATGATGAAGCCACGGCAGATACTCTTTCAGCAGCCTCATAAAACTGACGATATCTTTCCGTCGCACCGGATTGCTGCCCTTTACCGCATGAATGAACAACATTGGATTGCCCAGTCGTCCGCTCGCATATGATTTGCCTACATCGCTTCTTTTGCCACGAATGACCTTTATCGGAGTGCCCAGCATCCCGTATTGCGCGAGCGTCTGATTCAATTCAAAATTTGGGCTCGTAGTTGAATCGTCTCCCATGCCGCTCCCAGCCGAGCCGACCGGGCGTGTATGGAACACGGAAAAACGATCAATAATGCCAACCTTTCCAAAAGAAGCGACCCACTTGGGCCACAAGAAATCGAGGCCCCAGCCTGATTTGTTCATCCCGAAGCTGTGTTTTATCGCTTGCAAGGCATTCGAAGATAAACATGGCATCATCAACTCCACGAAATTTGTTTCGCGAAATTCAAACTCGCTGTTTTGCAACGTCGTTTGGTGACCGAAATAGCTTCTCTCGTCGAGAGACGGTTGCGCGAGTGCGAAATTCTCTCGTTCTACATACTCGAAGAAGTCGTTCAGGGTTTGAACATCCGTCAGGATGTCGTCGTCCGGGAGCCAGATGTAACGATATTGCAGAATCAATTGGGCATTTTGCAACATGAAGTCGTTAAGACCTTCCCATTTTGATCCTTTGAATCGATGTATGGCTTTGGCATAGATGTCTGCATAATCTTCGTTCTTCCCGTAGTAACTCAGGATCAAATCAAAGTTTGGGGCCTGTCCGCCGCTGAACCATTGCGGATGCAAGGAACTGTCTCCACACCTCAGAACGACCAGGTACTTGTTCATCTTTCAATTTCCCTATGCATAGATGCAGATTGCGCGGCACGTAAAGACAGTCACTGGCGAAGAATTGCATTTGACTGACACCAACCGCGCGAAATCATGAAACGACACACTCCGCTCGGCGACGCGCGCCCTTGCTCATTTCCATAGCGTGCGCACTCGCCGATAGATCGCGCGACTGACACGCTTCGACGCTTTAAGCGTCCCCTTGGTGGCCTGCGGCGGGTGGTCTTCGAGCCAGCGCAACCGCGCTTCGATATCGCGTTCACGGTCCGCGTAGAGTGAAATCGGAAAGGGATGGCCGAGCCTCGCGTCGTATAGCGCGCGAGCGGCATCGACGATGTCGCGGTTCTCCTCACGCTGGGTAAAGTACGCGATGTGAACGAACGGCACGCTGCGCGTACAAACGATTCGCAGCTGCTGTCGCGCGCAGTACATATGCATCATGTGCTCGTCGTCCTGCCCACCGTCGTCGATCATGTCCCATAACCGCTTGCGAAAAAGAATGCAGCCGATCGAATAGCGCGATTCTGAGGGCACTTCGCAAGGTTCGAGCGCCCGAGTGGCGGCGATGAAAGCATCAGGCTGAAGCGTGGTCCGTTCATGTAGCCAGCGCGCGATGTGCGGATAGCCCCATATCGTGCCATTGGTGCCTTTCTCGATCTGCTCAGCAGGGATGATTCGTATCGGACAGCGACCGTCCCCGGCGGCACCGACGAAATGCGGATGCGCCTGGTTCGTAAAGTACTCGCGCTCCAGGTTCATCGCACGCATCACTTCAGGGAAGCCCCAGTTGTTGTTGTTGATGAGCGGGGTGACGTAGGCAAGCCCGTCCCCGCTTTCCTTTTCCACCTCGTCGTACGTGGCGAGCATCTTGTCGAACCACCCGCCGGCGATCGGGAACGCGTCGTCGTCCACCTTGCAGATCAGGTCGATTTCGGCGAACGCCGGCTGCGAGAGTAGTTTTTTGATCGTGCGATAAGGTGGACCAGGCGGAATATCGTCGACGACCCGAACGACGCCCGGAAAAAGCCTTGCGTAGCGCCGCGCGACGGCAAGCGTGCGTTCCGCGTCATAGCCGCCCCGACAGTTCTGAAGCAGGATGAACTCGACGCCTGTTGGCCGGTACGCCATGTGACTGGCGAGGGTCAGTTCGAGCGCTGCGTAGTCGCGACAGAGCAGGACCAGAATAGCGACTCGCCTCGACGCCGAGTTAGAACGGGATGCAGTCATGCTACTCCTTCGTAGGACGAGTACATTAGTACAAGCAAAGATCAAGTTAGAAAGAGTTAGCGGCGAAGAATTGCATTTGACCGACGCCGACCGCGCGAACCATAGAACCGTTACTACGGCGAGCCCGATGCGCACGCAAACGAAGAGACGTTCAAGTACACGCTCCAAATCTTTCAGGCAATCCAGGCAAGCTCTCGGTCGCCACCAGTCAGAGCTTTCTTACTACTGCTCCTTCGACGAGTCCCTCTACTGCTTTGAGCGCCGCACCAACGACCTGGTCCATGTTGTAATAGCGATACTGCGCCAGCCTGCCCACAAAAGTCACATCGGTAACTGTCTCCGCGAGCGCGCTGTAACGCATGAACAATGCCTCGTTTTCCTTGCGCGGAATCGGGTAGTACGGCTCGCCTTCGGCTCGCGGATACTCCTTTACAATCGAAGTCCCCTGATGCTGTTGCCCGGTGAGGTGCTTGAACTCAGTAATCCTCGTATATTCGTGATCGTTCGGATAGTTGATGGTACCCGTCGTCTGAAAACGCTCCACGTCGTTCAGATGCTGGTGTTGAAAGTGGAGGCTGCGGTACGGAAGCTTGCCAAACCGATACCCGAAATACGCGTCGATCGGTCCAGTGTACACAAGGTGTCCACATTCGATATTCGCTTTCACCACGTCATAGTCGGTCGACAGACGCACGTCGATATTTGGACTGTCAAGCATCTTTTCGAACATCGCGGTGTAGCCGTGCGCCGGCATAAATTGATAAGTATCGGTGAAGTACCGGTCGTCGTCGTTCGAACGCGTTGGTATTCGCGCAGCGACACCCGCAGACAATTCAGACAGATCGAGTCCCCATTGCTTGCGCGTATAGCCACGGAAAAACTTGTCGCACAGATCCGGGCCAACGCTGCTCAGCACCACGTCCTCGCTGGTCGTATTGACCTCTCGCGCTTCACGTACCGACTCAAGGAACGCTATCGTGTCCTGCTCGCTCAGATCGAGGCCATATAGCTTGTTGATCGTCGTGCGATTGATCGGTATCGGATACAGATCCCCGTCTACATAAGCCTTTACGCGATGCTCGTAGAAGCGCCAATCAGTAAAACCCGACAGGTACTCGAATATCCGCTTACTGTTCGTATGAAAGATGTGCGGACCATACGGATGGATCAGCACACCGTTCTCATCCTCGCGGTCATATGCATTGCCGCCAATATGATTTCTCTTGTCTACGACAAGCACACGCTTGCCGCTTGCCGCCAGACGTTCGGCACAGACCGCGCCCGCAAAGCCGGCGCCTACGATAAGGAAGTCATAATTCATCTCTGCGCATCCTCGTATAAAAAGCTGGAATCTTGCATTTGATCAGGTGGAGAGCCATTAAGGCCGTAACCAGAAATTCGGTGGCAAGCACTGACATTGCCGCGCCCTGAGCGCCATAAGCCGATGCAAGAGGCACGAGCAGGGCAAGGTTGATCAAGCCGCAGACGACCAGTATCTCGCTGACTCTCTTCTTCATGCCGAGCGGCAGCATCACCTGAACGCCCAGTACATTGTTTAGACAGATGAGCAGCGGCAGGAGGGCCATCCACTTAAGAACGATGACCGCTGGTTCGTACCCAGGGCCCACGGCGATGCGAATGATCAAATCGGCGCCGGCCCAGAGCGCGACCGAAGCGAGCAACATGGCCGAGCCCCCCAGGTAGAGCATCTTGCGCACCAGCCCAAACGCCTTTTCGGAGTCTTCGGAAAAGAGCGCCGTCACGCGCGGGTAAATTGCGTTGGCGAACGGTACGAGCGGCGCCTGGGCGACATTCCGAATCTTGTCGGCTACGCCAAAGTAGCCAACAGCGACGTCTCCCGCAATAAATCCAAGCAACACGCTATTAGTGGTGGTGTACAGACTGATCGCTGCCGTGGAAATGAACATGTGCCAGCCTTCACGAAGCGCTTCGATGACGTCCGCCATGCTCGGCATCAAGGGGATGATCAGTCGGTTTTTTGCGATCAGGATCGATGCGACGACTCCGGCAGCAATCACGCTCATCGAACTGATGAGCGACGCGATCCACGTGTCGGCCGGCGAGTGCACCAGGAAGAATGTTAGCGGAAGCAGTAGCACCCGCGCGCTCAACGTGGAGACCGTAGTAAACGTCATCTGCTCCAGGCCCTGGAAAAGCCACTGTGGAAACAGGACCGTTCCGATAACGACCGGATAGGTAGCTAGCAGAACCGGCAGCAGTTCGCGCAATCTTGCTACGAAGAAAGCCGCTACAAGCAGGATGGCGAGGCAGACCACAGCGATAAGCGCCTTTGCGCCTTGTGTCGCCCAAAAGATCTTCGATACCGCGTGCCGATCTTTTTGGACCCGTGCGACGTGAGCAGTCGCTGACCAGTTAAAACCATAGTCCGTCAGCAGCACGAGATAACCAACTAAGGCTTGCGCGAAGACGTATGCACCAAAGTGTTCCGGGCGCAGAACACGCAACAGGTAGGGAAATGTTGCAAGCGGCAGCAGCATGTTGGCTGCTTGCAGAACTGACAGCGCAACGATGTTGTGTCGGAGGGGACTCGTCATGAGTTAGCCGTTGTCAATACATCGATGAAGGATCGCTTGGAGACATACCTTTATATCCCGTGGGCGGAGTGCGAGTAAGGTCTCCGCGCAAGCGAATACCTGATCAGGCCGACGCCGGTTGGGCCTTGCTACCGGCTCCCAAACTCTTCGTCCGAGGAAGCCACCGCTACCGGCAGTAAGCCGCACGACTCGTTGACGGTGCGCCACGAATTTCATCAGAGTCGTACAACAGTGACGCATCCGCGCCGGACCCTGGTGAGTTCCGGTATCAAGCAACCAGTTCGCCAGCCTGCTCTTGCGATCGCGCGGCTCATCAGTAAACGCCACCTTTGCTGTCGATGTTTCTGACGAGCTTCCAGGGAATGCGATTCCGTTTGCGCGAGAACCTCCGGCGGCGATTCCACCGGAGCGATCGGGGCTGCTGTCATCGCCCTTGTTTCGCGAAAAACCTTGTGGGAGCAAACCGGGCCCACCTGAAATGCCGGTCGTCTGGGTCCACCAGAATCGGCAGGAACTGAAATAAGCAGACAATTGATTAAGGTAGAACGGGTTTGTGCCGTTGCGGCGCAATCACAGGAAAGGCCGACCGGTGCGGCCAGGAAACGAAGTACTCTATGAATTTGTATATGCTTCGCTGCACCAATGTCAGGAACCGGCACAAATTGGTGAGGTATTGGCGCATTCCCCACTTCGATAGTGGACAGGCCAAGTATGCCAATAGATATCTACAAACCGGTGTGAGAGCGTCGCCGCGGCGATCCTGACGTTCTCACAACAGCCGACGAGTCTGCTTTTCACGCCGCAAACGGTCTGCTCGCCGGTGTCCTGGGCGACGGCTTGGTACGGTCGCAATAGAAGACGTCATGGTGACGGAGAGCTCCGGCCGCTCGTCGCATTGCGCTTGCCAGTCACGACAGACCATGCTCGGCGACCGTTTTTCCACAGCGTGCGCACTCGCCGATAGATCGCGCGACTGACACGCTTCGACGCTTTAAGCGTCCCCTTGGTGGCCTGCGGCGGGTGGTCTTCGAGCCAGCGCAACCGCGCTTCGATATCGCGTTCACGGTCCGCGTAGAGTGAAATCGGGAAGGGATGGCCAAGCCTCCCGTCGTAAAGCGCGCGAGCGGCATCGACGATGTCGCGGTTCTCCTCACGCTGGGTAAAGTACGCGATGTGAACGAACGGCACGCTGCGCGCACAGACGATTCTCAGCCGGTGCCGCTCACAGTAGACATGCATCATGTGCTCGTCGTCCTGCCCACCGTCGTCGATCATGTCCCATAACCGCTTGCGAAAAAGAATGCAGCCGATCGAATAGCGCAATGCTGCCGGCACTTCGCAAGGTTCGAGGTCCTGAGTCGCAGCGATGAAAGCATCAGGTTGCAGCGTGGTCCGTTCATGTAGCCAGCGCGCGATGTGCGGATAGCCCCATATCGTGCCATTGGTGCCGATCTCGATCTGCTCCGCAGGGATGATTCGCAGCGGAAAGCGCTTGTCCCCGTCGGCCCCGACGAAATGCGGATGCGCCTGGTTCGTGAAGTACTCGCGCTCCAGGTTCATCACGCGCATCACCTCAGGGAAGCCCCAGTTGTTGTTGTTGATGAGGGGAGTGACGTAGGCAAGCTCGTTGCCGCTTTCCTTTTCCGCCGCGTCGTACGTGGCCAGCATCTTGTCGAGCCACCCGCCGGCGATAGGGAACGCGTCGTCGTCCACCTTGCAGATCAGGTCGATTTCGGCGAACGCCGGCTGCGAGAGTAGTTTTTTGATCGTGCGATAAGGTGGACCAGGCGGAATGTCGTCGACGACCCGAACGACGCCCGGAAAAAGCCTTGCGTAGCGCCGCGCGACGGCAAGCGTGCGTTCCGCGTCATAGCCGCCCCGACAGTTCTGAAGCAGGATGAACTCGACGCCTGTTGGCCGGTACGCCATGTGACTGGCGAGGGTTAGTTCGAGCGCCGCGTAGTCGCGACAGAGCAGGACCAGAATGGCGACTCGCCTCGACGCCGCGTTAGAACGGGATGCAGTCATGCTACTCCTTCGTAGGTGCCGACGAGCACATTGTCTAAGGAACATACAGGCGAGCATCGGGACACACTGAATTCGGCGTCGTCTACATCACGAATTTACGAACACCAAGAGTGCCGATGCTAATAACCGCGCCTCAGGGTGCAGCACCGATCGCGGCTACTAAAGAGACAAGACGGGGACACGCCGGTTCATCATAGTACAAGCAACGATGAAATGAAGTCGCATTCCATAGCGCGTCGCCCCACTTCTCGGCGGCGAACGGTTACTTTAAGTATTGAGGCAAACAACTGCCGACCGGCCACGATCTTGCGCACACAGCGCGCAAAGCGCTCTGTTCGAGCGCCAACGCCTGTAGCGCATCAGGCTCGATCGGCAATTCCGCGACAGGGATGGCGGTGGGCGGCATGGCCATCATGATGCCCAACTCGCGCTACGTTTAGAAGCCCGGGGAGCCTTGTATTTGCGTGCGAGAGCAACGTCGACTCGCGCGCGTCACCGCGACGGCGCGATGCGGCGCGCGCGCCGGGAACGCCTCGACGTCATCGAATTGCGACGGGTCAGCAGGACGCGCGCAGCGGCGCGATACTGCGAATCACTGCGCGCAATCAGAGCAGAGTGGCTATGCTTGCGAAAAAGTTACGTTTCGCTAACGGGTTTAGCAGTCAGAGGCCATAGGCATGAACCACGTGGTCGCCACCAGCGACGAAGACTTGCCCGTTCACGACCATCGGCGACGCGAAGTTGCCCTCGCCGTTTTGAGCTGGCGTGTATTGGTCGTGGAAGAGTATGGTCCCGTCCGCGGCATCCAATGCATAAAAGTGGTTGCCCAAACCGTCCGCGTAATACACCACACCATTTGCGGCGACGGGCGGGATAGCCGGGTTGAACGCGACTTGGTTCAAGCCGACTTGCGCCGTCCACACGGGTTTGGGGTTCACAGTACAGTTGCTGTCGATCGACAGTGCAATCACCCCGTGTTGGTATAAGTTGTTGCTCCCCGAACCGCCAGGGGACACGACGTAAAGCCGATTCAGCACCGGGTCGAATGCAGGAAGGCCTATGTTGCTGCCGTCGGCTGAAGTTTGGGAAATCGTCAACTTTTCAATGGGACCCTGCTGCTGAATAGTGGCTCGGTTATAAATGAACAGGTTGCCGGACTTGTTGTAGGCCGCGAGCATCGTCGGGCAGGTGGGACGCTGAAAGAGCAATGCTGTAGCGCCGAAGTCGACGTCCGTGAGGGGCGGAGAAAGCGGCGAGTTCGACGCCGCTACCGCCAGGGTCGGCGTGAGCTTCACGACGTGCTCCGCGAACGCGGCATTTTCCGGCTGGGCGAATGCGTTGCCCGTGAGTGCATAGACGACCGTCCCATCCGGCGGAATCGATACGCCGCCCATACCCCATACACCGCCCCCATCTGGCCCGGTTGCGCCGGTTGGATACCAGCGTTGCAGAATCGCAGCTGGGTTGGTGGTGGACGCGCGGACGACCTGTCCATGGTACGGCTCCGTATCGCAGGGGTCACCGGCTGTCGCCACGTATATCGACGAACCATCGGGACTGAGCGTCAAGCCGCCATAGACCATCGTTATTGGAGTAGCGTTGTTTGGGTCGAGAAGTAGCAGGTTGAAGCCCGGGAGATCCACGCCGGTCTGCAGGTTGTACGCATGCAGGTAGCCTCGCCCGCTCACAACGAAAATCCGGTTGTTGGCATGGTCGATGACGGGCGTGCCCTGCACCCCGATCTTGCCTTGGAACAGCCCCTGGCAGGCCGACGTCAAGATAGCTTGAGGGATTTGGGCGCTTTTCCAAATGATATTCCCTGTCGCGGCATTCAGTGCATATGTACTGTTCCCCTCTGTCGCAACATAGACGATATCGGTTGGCACCCCGTTGATCATCACCCCGGCAGCCAGTACCGGCTGAGTCAGGATGGCACCGTCCAGGACTTTTGAGTCCCAGTGCTTTACCATCGTCCTCACGTTGGTCTGGGTGAGCACCGTCTCGACTGAGTTATACCCAGTCCGCTGCCTGTTCATACCATACGTCGGCCAGTCGGTCGTCGTAAAGGTTGGCGCGGCGACGGCCCCTGGTGTCCGGCTCAATGTAGCGGCAGTCGCTGCTTCGGGAGCCTGGTACGGCGTATCCACCGCCGGCCCGCGATCGTCGCGGAAATTATTCGGATTGATCTTGTCTCCGCCGTTCTGTTTGTCTACGTCCGATCCGTCGAGGGCGGCGGCTGGCGGCACTTTCGGTCCGACGCCATGCGGGTGCGGGCCATGAGGGAATGGGTCCAGTGCGTTTGACGACGCCTGAGCGGCTACTGCAAGACCCGGGGCAGATGCCGCAGCCGGTGCCGCGTTCGAACTTTGCGCTTGTGCGCCCGAGCCCGCCGCGCAGGCGAGGATCAAAGCTGCAACGAGCCGAGAAGCGTCGATAACGTTGTGTGCGCTTTTCATGTAGCCACCTCTTGCAAATATTGCTGTTAGCAATGGGTAGACGGCGCACCGCGACTTCTCGCCTCGACCTACTAATTGATACGCGCTTTGCTAACGTGAGGTCAATCGTACGCCATCTAAAACCAACCGCAAGAGATGGCCGCGATGGACTACCGTCTGGCGGACGGGGAATTGTCCCTATTGAGTGATTCAAGGCTCACACACCGTTCGGCTGCTTCATCCGAATGGCCGCGCGCGCAGTTCGGCGAGCGTACTGTCCGGAAAGCGCGACTCGGCGGACATCTTGCCGAGCTGCATCGCGCGCGGATAGAACGAGCCGGGGAAGTGCGCGGTCTGGAACGGGACTCGACGCCGGCGCGCACCTGCCCGCACAGATGCTCGCCGACCGTCTGCGCGTCTCACGTTCCCCCGTGAACGAAGCGCTGCCGTAGCTACACGACAAAGGCATCTTGACGCGGGAAAAGAATCGCGGCTTCTTCGTCGCGAAGCCGCTCTCCGAATCTCTTGCGGACGTGGTCGACGAACTGCATCTTGCCGAGGCCGGCGTCGTCACGCGTGCCTATTTCCAGATCGCCGACGACCGCCTGAAAAGCGAACTGCCCGATGAATTCTCCGAGCAGCTGATCCGCACCCGCTACGGACTGACGAGCGCGCAACTGACCGCTGTGCTCGGCCGCATCGCGCGGGAAGGATGGGCTGAACGCAAACCGGGTTATGGCTGGCAGTTCTCGCCAAGGTTGACCACGCGCGACGGCCTGCTAAAGTCGTACCGGCTGCGGCTCGCGCTCGAACCGGCGGCATCGCTGGAGCCCGGCTGCCGGCTCGAGCGCAAGGTGCTGGAGCGGTGTCGTGAGGTCGAGATGCATCTGCTCGCGGGCGGCATCGAAACGGATACCGCCGACCAGTTGCACGATCGCGGCGTGCGCTTTCACGAGTCGCTCGCCGAGGCTTCGGCCAACAGCTTTTTCATCAACACGATCCGGCGGGTGAACCGCCTGCGCCGCTTGCTGTCGTATCGCTCGATGCAGCATCGCGAGCGCTACGTCGAACACGCGAAGCACCATTTGCATCTGCTCGAACTGTCGGAGCGGGAGCGCAACGAAGAAGCGTCGGAAGCGATGCGCGAGCATCTGCTGCAGACGCTCGACGCGCTGTCCCGCAGCAGCGAAATCCTTGAACCCTGAGACCGCCCTTCGCCCTGAACGCGGTCGCCACGAGAACCTCTATGACTATCGATCCCACCGTCGTCGCCGCCTTCTCGCCCACGGGCAAGCTGCGCGCGTCGATCAATCTCGGCAATCCGATCCTCGCCAATCGCGATGCCCAGTCCGGCGAGCCGTTCGGCGTTTCGATCGATCTCGCGCGCGCGTTCGCCGCGAAACTTGGCGTCGAACTGGAACTGGTGGTGTTCGATACGGCCGCCAAATCGGTGCAGGCCGTCAGCGAGGAACGCGCGGATTTCGGCTTCTTCGCGATCGATCCATCGCGCGGCGCAACGATTGAATTCACGGCGCCGTATGTACTGATCGAAGGCTTCTATCTGGTGCGCGACGACTCGCCGGTGCGGTCGAATCAGGATGTGGATCAGGCGCACAACCGGGTCGTCGTCGGCAAAGGCAGTGCGTACGATCTGTTCCTCACGCGCGAGTTGAAAGCCGCGCAGATCGTGCGCGCGCCGAGCTCGCCGAGTGTCGTGCCGACATTTATCGAGCAGCAACTGGAAGTGGCGGCAGGCGTGAAGCAGCAACTCGAAGCCGATGCGAAGCAAACGGCCGGGCTGCGGCTGCTCGACGAGCGCTTCATGGTGATCCGGCAGGCGATGGGTGTTCCGAAGAGCCGCGGCGAAGCGGCGGCTCAGGCGCTGCGGTCGTTTGTCGAGGAGGTGAAGGCGTCGGGCTTCGTGGCGGAATCGCTCGCGCGGCATGGAATCGCCGGGGCGTCCGTGGCGCCTGCCGCGTAGCGGTCGGCTCCGGGCCGACATCGCGTGGGGAGCCGGACGGGCACCGCCCCGCCACGAACCACCCCGACTAACTCTCAAACGAGCGTAGTCTGCACATCCACGTTACCGCGCAACGCCTTCGAATACGGGCAGGTCTGATGCGCGCGCTCGATCAACGCGCGCGCCACGTCACGCTCGACACCGGGAATACTGACGAACAGACGCGCCTGAAGGAAATAGGCGCCATCGGTGGTGCCGAGATCGATTTCCGTATCGACGCTCGTATCGGCAGGCAACGAAAGGTGCAGCGCGCGCGCCGCCAAACCGAGCGCGCCGATGTAACACGCCGACCAGCCGGCGGCCAGCAACTGCTCGGGGTTCGTTCCAACGCCCGCGGTGCCGGGCGATGACAGCTTGATGTCGAGACGGCCGTCCGAGCTGCGCGCGGCGCCTTCGCGGCCGCCGGTCGTGTGGGTTTTACCGGTGTACAGCACGTTTTCGATGCGGGTCATGGTGGCTTACTCCTGTTGATCCAGTGTTGTTGAGATCTGCAAATCCGGGCTCGAACTTGCGTTGGACGTATTTGAACGCTCCGACGTATCGCGCGTGTGTCTGGATCAGCGGGTTTGGTGTGCGCACGTATCCGTGGTCCGCGCAGATACATTGCGATACAAGGAGCGGCGCGCGGCAACTAGCGCACGCCATCGCGCCCGTCGCTTCGTTCAGCGACGCCGGTCGAAATACCGCCGCAGCAGATAGTTGGCGGTCGAGCCATGCAACAGCACCGACAACACGATCGCATCGAGCACCGCGGGCAGCAGCGGCGTCATCGCGCCGCGCGCATATTCGAGGCCGAACATCAGGTAGTAAAACGCGCCGACTCCGCGGATGCCCATCCATGCCATCAGATACCGCTGGCTGCTGTCGATGCGCGCACCGATCATCGCGACGACGACGGACAGCGGCCGCGCGACGAAAAACAGAAACACCGCGGGCAACACGGCGCGCACGTCGAGCATCTCGCGCCAATGCGCGGACACGACGCAGCCGATGATCAGCATCAGCGACAACTCCGCGAGCCGCTCCATTTCGCGCGTGAAGCCCATCATCGATTCGGCGAGGATCGCATGCGCCTTTTCCGGATCTTTCGCGACATCGGCCTGTTCGCCGTGCTGCACCTCGTCGAGCACTTCGGACGGATTCTTGTCGCCGGTCGAGCGCAATTCCTCGTGACGCACGGCGACGCCCGCCACGAATACCGCGACGAACGCATACGCGTGCACCAGCAGCGCCGCGCCGTATGACGTCGCCATCAGCCCTAGCGCGAGAAAGCCGTCGAGACCGATCGCTTCGCCGTAGCGGGTGCGCAGAAAGAAGATCGCGCGCGCGAACACGATCGCGAATACGCAGCCGACCACGAGCGCGCTGACGATCCCCCACAGCACCGAGCCGGCGAAATGCACGCCGCTGCCGGAGCCGAACAGGCTCGCGCCGGCAAGCGTCAGACCCAGCACCGCAAACGGATAGGCGGCGCCGTCGTTGAGGCCGCCCTCACCCGACAAAGCGAAGCGCACGGGTTCGTCGTCGCCGGCCTGCGTCACGCGCAGTTCGTTGGCGAGCACCGGGTCGGTCGGTGCGAGCGCTGCCGCGAGGAACAACGCCGCGCCGTCCGCGCGTCCGGTCAGCAAAGCGGTAAAGCCGAACATCAAGGCAACGGTGACGATCATCGCGGGCCCGCCGAGCCGCAGCGGCAACCACCACAACGGATTGCGCAGCCGCACGCGCAGATGCATGCCGATCGAGAACAGCGACACGACGAGCCCGACTTCGGCGAGCGTCGCGAGCAGCACGGTATTGCGGAGTAAATCGACACCGACGAGCCCGAACACGGCCGGCCCGACCGCCGCGCCGACCAGCAGATAGATCATTGCGCCGGTCAGCGGCAAGCGGCGGATCGGCCCGCGCGCAACCGCCATGAACGTGAGCAGTGCGCCGATCAGCAGGAACCAGACCGGTTCGTCTCTCATGGCGGAATCGCGAGCACGGGCGGCGACGGCGGCAGCCGGGCCGCGTCGCCGCTAGCGCGCGCTGCTGGCACCGTGGGGCGCGCTCGCGCCCTGCTGACTGCGCTGGCCGTGCTGAGCCGCCGCCTGGTTCGCGCGCCCCGCCTGCTCGCGGTTCGTCTGGTCGCGGCTCAATTCGCCGGGTGGCGTGCCCGACTGGGCTGCCGCGCCCGCCCCGCCTTCGGTGCCCGCGTCTTTGCCGGCCTGCGCGAATAGCAACGCTCGCGCGGCGACGGCCGGCTGAGTCCCGGCCCACTCGATCGCTTGCGCGCAGACGAAGTCACTCGCAACACTGAACATCGCGGCGACGGCAAAGCGCTGAATGACCTTCTCCATGAGCGGCTCCCCCGGTTCTGACAGTCTGGATATGCACTGTCCGAACCGTTGCAAGCCGCGTTCCTCGCTCACACACCGAATGGAAACGTCTCCGACGCGTGGCATTTTTCATCGGCGGAAACGGGCAGCGCGGTCACCGCGCTGGTGCGATCGAACCACACGAACGCATCGAACTGCCCGGCCAGCGACGCTTCCGCGTAGTGGCTATACCGCTCGGTCTCCGGACGATAAATGACGCCGATGAAGCGCTCCAGCAGCGGCGCGCGCAGCCGTTCGCACAGCGCGTCGTGCACGCCGGGCCGCAGGTCGAGCAGAAAGCGCGCGAGGCCCGTGACGTGCATGCTGAATTCGACGCTGCCATCGAGCGATGGCCGCACGTTCTTCACTTCCATCGGTCCTCCCCAGTCGCTGGCCGCGGCGACCGTGCCGCTGTGCGTGCCGAAGCCGATCAGCGCCGCCGCGTCGCCGAACTGCGCGCGGCACAGCTGGCCCAGATTGATCTCGTCCTGCACGCGGCCCATCTGCGTGGGGCTCGCGTCGCCGATATGCGAGTTGTGCGCCCACACGACCACACGCGCCTGCGGGCCGCGACTGTCGAGCGCATGCCGCAGCGTGTCGAACATATGCGTGTCGCGCAAATTCCAGCTTTGCGGTCCGCCGTAATACATCGCGCGATAGTAGTGTTCGGCGACCGCCACGAGCCGCGCGTTCTGCGCCGCGTCGAGGAAGCGTTCGCCGTCTTCCCGCGCATAGTCGAGCCGGCTTTTCAGCAGATCGCCGAGCTGGGCGATCACGTGCTCTTCGCACTGCGCGTAGCCGCCGCTCAATGCGGCGCGCCCGTACACGGTGGGATCTTTCTGCCACGGACTGAGGCACCCATAACGCTCGCGCGCGATGCGCGCCGCGGCCGGGTCGACGCTGTCCAGATAGCGCAGCACCGCGTCGATCGATTCCGACAGGCTGTAAATATCCAGCCCGTAAAAGCGCGTCTCGCTGTCGCGATGCAGGGCATTGTGCGAGCGCAGCCACGCGACGAAGCTCATGAAATCGGTGTTGCGCCACATCCAGGTCGGAAAGCGGCGAAACGGTCGAGACCGTTCGCCGGGCATCGGCCTGTCGCGCACATGCCGGTCGATGATCGCGGCATCGGGCCAGTCGGCCTCGACCGCGATCATCGAAAAGCCGTGCCGCTCGACGAGGTGTCGCGTGATCGCCGCCCGCGCGCGATAGAACTCCGACGTGCCGTGACTGGCCTCGCCGAGCAGCACGACGCGTCGCCCGGCGAAGCGGTCGAAAAACGCCGCGAATTCCGCGGAATCGATGTCGGGTAACGGTTCGGCCGCGTCGCGAAGCGCGAGTTCGAGCGCGGCCGGCTTAGGCGCGGCCGGCTTAGGCGCGGCCGGCTTAGGCGCGACCGGCTGAGGTGCGGCCGGCTTAGGCGTGGCCCGCTCAGGCGCGACCGGCTCAGGTTCGAGCGGCGTAGGCGTGGGCCGCGAATCCGCATGCGCCACGCCGCCTGGCGCCGGCCAGCCGTCGTCGCCGACGAGCGGCACGAAGCGCACGTCCGCGAACGCATGTTCGTCGTAATCGTGTTCGTCACGCCGCACGATCTTCACGAGCCGCTGACGGCTCGGACTGCTGCCGACCGGCATCACGAGCCGTCCGCCGACCGCGAGCTGCACGCGCAGCGCCTGCGGCACACGCGGCCCGCCTGCCGCCGCGATGATCGCGTTATACGGCGCATGCGCGGCAAGACCCGCGGTGCCGTCGCCGACATGCACTTCGACGTTCTCGTAGCCGAGCCGCTGCAAGCGCTCGCGCGCGCGCTCGGCGAGGCTCGCGTCGCGCTCGATGGAATCCACCCGGCCCGCGATCTCCGCGGCGATCGCGGCCGCATAGCCGGAGCCCGTACCGATGTCGAGCACACGGTCGCCGGGCTGCAATTCGGCGGCCGCAAGCATCTTCGCGACGATGTACGGCTGCGAGATCGACTGTTCGCCGCCGATCGGCAGCGGCGTATCGTCATACGCGAATTCGCGCAGATCGGACGGCACGAACGCTTCGCGTGGCACGCGCCGCATCGCCTCGATCACGAAGTCGTCGCGCACGCCGCGTTGCACGATTTGCCGCTCGACCATCCATGCGCGCGCTTCGTCGAAATCGCCCATCGCCGCCTCCTCGCGAATGCGCAGCGCTGCGCGCCCCCCCGCATCGCGGCGGGGCCACGCGCGGGTCCGCTGCTCTTCCACGCTTCAGCAATGAGCATACCGCCGGCTTGAACCGATGGCGATGCGCGAAACGTGAAGCGCGCGCGGACCGATCCTTGCTGAGCTTTTGCACCAACGAAACGCCGGTCCGAATCCGTCGCACAACAAAGGCTCAAATTATGAACATTCCCATGCAAGTCGTGTCTTTCCTCAGCTCGCGAGGTCTGAAGCTCGCCACCGCCGAATCCTGCACCGGCGGCCAGATCGCGTCTTATCTAGCCAGCGTGCCGGGTAGCGGCGCGTGTCTCGACGTCGGCTTCGTCAGCTACTCGCCATCAGGCAAAGCAGGCTTTCTCGGCGTGCGGGAAAGCACGATGAAGCAATACGGGCTCACCAGCGAAGCGGTCGCGCGCGAAATGGCCGAAGGTGCGCTAAGTCAGGAAGGCTGCTGCGCCGACATCGCGGTATCGAACACGGGGCTTGCCGATGGCGGCGCGCATGGCAGCTCCGCTGACGGCCCGCCACCAGGCACGCAATGCTTCGCATGGTCGTTCCGACGGCCCGGCGATCGGTTCGTCACGTTCGCCGAGACGCGGCGCTTTTCGGGCGACCGCAACGACGTGCGTTCGTCCGCCGCGCTGTATGCGTTGTCGCGCGTCGAGCATTACTTCGATCAACTTCCGCGCATCGAGCGGGACCACTGAAGAGAGACCGAACGATGAATCTGCACCCTTCCTTCGACACCGGCGCGTGGCAGCAGGCAGTGATCGACGAACTCGGCGTCGAGCGCGATTTCGACGTGGCCCGCGAGCGCGAGCGGCGTGTTGCGTTCCTGAGTGACTACCTGGCGTCGCAAGGCTTGCATACCTATGTGCTTGGCATCAGCGGCGGCGTCGATTCGTCGACTGCCGGACGCCTCGCGCAGCTTGCCGTCGAACGTCTGCGTGCCACCGGCTACGAAGCACACTTCGTCGCGGTGCGTCTACCGTACGGCAGCCAACGCGACGAAGAAGACGCCGCGGCCGCCCTCGCGTTCATCCGCCCCGACGAAACGCTGACGGTCAACATCAAGGAGGCCGCCGACGCGATGCTGTCTTCGCTCAAGCGAGGCAACGTGCAGTACGTCGACGACTTTCATGAAGACTTCGTGCTCGGCAACATCAAGGCGCGGCAACGTATGGTCGCGCAATACGCGATTGCGGGCGCGCGGGTCGGCGTGGTGATCGGCACCGACCACGCGGCCGAATCGCTGATGGGCTTCTTCACGAAGTTCGGCGACGGCGGCGCCGATATCCTGCCGCTGGCAGGTCTGACGAAGCGCCGCGTGCGCGCACTCGCGCATGCGCTCGGCGCATCGGAGCGGCTCGTCGACAAGGTGCCGACCGCGGACCTCGAATCGCTGACGCCGCAGAAACCGGACGAGGACAGCTACGGCATCAGCTACCAGGACATCGACGACTTCCTCGAAGGCAAGCCGGTCAGCGACGAAGTATTGACGACGATTCGCCGCTTTTACATGGCGACGCGCCACAAACGCGCGCTGCCGGTGGCGCCGGCGCGATCGTCGGTGTCGGCGTAGAGCGCGGCGCCCGCTTATCCGGCGCGCGGGCGTTTGGCGCGCTTCGGCGCTTCGATGTCGTCGCCCGGCGTTTCCTGCAGTTGCTCTTCCGGCGCGATGCGCGAGCCCCGATCGCGATCGGCGGACTGATCGGTCGGCTCCTGCGGCGCGCCAGCGCCTTCCGCCTCGATCTGCCGGCGCGCTTCCTCCCAATGGTCGTCGGCGCGCCCTTCCGGCGACGGATCGTTTTCCCAGATCTGGTACGCCCGCGTGCGGATGCGGGCTTCGAGTTCCTTGTCCATATGTGTCTCTCCGTGAACGTGAGCGATGCCGCGGCACGGCGCCACGCGCGCCGGGTCCGAATGACGGCGAGCGACAAGCGAGCAAGGGTTGTTCCGCGCGGCGCGTTGGATCGATGGCACCAGCGCAGGAGAGCGGCGGGCGCACAACTCCACCGTGTGCCGGTCGTAAACCGGGACATGCGTTTGATGGGGATGCCGTCGTCAGCGCGGCGGAGCGCCGCGCGCTACCCGGGCCGCGCGCTCACGCCTCGGGACAGGCAAGGTCGGCCGCGACGATCCGCGCGCCGTACTCCTCGGCGGCGAGCCGCGCTTCCTCGATGCTGTTGAACGGACCGACTTCGGGGGCGCCATCGAACGGGAAAAGACGGCGGCCATCCACTTTACGGCTCACCAGCAGATCGGCATAGAATCGTCCATCGGCGCTGCGTCGAGCGGTGACGTAGATCGAAAAGTCGTCGCGCGAGGCGACTCCTGCCGCCGGATACTGCGTGAGTTTCAGCTTTCTCCTTGACATGGCTCTCCCTGCCTGCATCAGGCGATCCAGTTATGCCCTCCTGAAATCGATGTTAATGGACATGCAAACGGGTGCGTTCGTCCGTAAGCGTCGACTTGTGAACACGACTGTCGCAGCGACGCTTAAAGGCTCCAATCAGGTCTTGTCGCCAACTGCACGACTGCCCGCCTGATCCAGCCTCGCTTGCAGCGCTTCCTTGCGCGCCGCGATCTTCTTACCGAGCGCCGCGAGATCGCAGCAGGTGCGACGCAAGGCCGGAAAGAGCTCGCCTTCCTCTTCCTCGACGTGATGCCGCACCAGTTCGGCCATGACCTTGAACGTCGCGTCGAAGCCTTTGTCGCCCGGCTTCAGCGTCGTGAACTTCGCGATTAGCGTCTTCACCAGAAAATGCTCGACATAGGCTTCATCGACATCGAGCTTGTCGTCGTCGGGCAGTGCTTGCTGCGCGGCCGGATACAACAGCTCTTCCTCGATGATCGTATGCATCGTCAGCTCTTCGCATGCACGCTGCGCCAGCGCGGCTTTGGCTTCGAGCGCGTCGCGCTCGTCACCGCGCGATTTGCCGAACGCATCGAACAGCTTTTCGACGGCGCGGTGATCGGCTTCGAGCAGCGCGAGCGCGTTGGGGGTGCTGGCGGTTTCGCGTGCAGCGGTGGGTTTCGTGTCCTTAGAAGCGGATTGCGTTGCGCGGTCGTTCATGGCGGCTCCTTTGATCGGTCAAGTGCCCGCATCGAGCAAACGCCATACCGCATCACCAGTCGCGCGGCGGTACGGCGATTGCTGCTGGTGGTCCGGCGCGGCGTGTTGCGAGCCAACCTCCCTATCCTCTTTTCAACGCCCGATGAGAATCGCCCAGATCGCTCCGCTTTACGAAAGCGTGCCCCCGTTCGCATACGGCGCGACCGAACGCGTCGTGTCGTATCTGACTGAAGAACTGGTCGCCCGCGGCCACGACGTGACGCTCTATGCGAGCGCCGATTCGACGAGCGCCGCGCGGCTCGTGCCGATCTGTCCGCGCGGTCTTTGGCGCGACGCGAACGTGTGGGACACGCAAACGCATCACGTCAGGCAATTCGCGCGCGTGATCCGCGACGCGGATCAATTTGACGTCGTTCATTTTCACGGCGAGCCATTGCATTTCGCGTGGGCCGAGCGCTTGCCGTGCCGGACGCTGACGACGCTGCACGGCCGTCTGCTGCTGCACGATCATGGGCCTCTGTTCCGCGAATTCGGCGGCGTGCCGGTGGTGTCGATTTCCGCGAGTCAGCGCCGGCCGGTGCCGTGGGCGAACTGGCAGGGCACGGTACATCACGGCTTGCCGCTCGACGAGTTCTCGTTTCAACCGATAGCCGGTTCATATCTGCTATTTCTCGGCCGCATGATGCCGGAGAAACGTCCCGATCTCGCGATCGAAATTGCCCGGCGCAGCGGCTTGCCGTTGAAGATCGCCGCGAAGATCCATTCCGGCGAGCGCGACTATTTCCGCGAGCGCATCGATCCGCTGTTGCGGCGCTCGACAGCGTTCACCGAATACCTCGGCGAAGTCGGCGGCCTCGCGCGCCGGCGGTTGATCGAGAACGCACGCGCGTTGCTGCTGCCGATCGAATGGGACGAGCCGTTCGGCATGGTGATGATCGAGGCGATGGCGTGCGGTACGCCGGTGATCGCGTTTCGCCGCGGCGCGGTGCCGGAGTTGATCGAAGACGGCGTGAGCGGCCTGATCGTCGATAACGTGGACGCGGCGGTGCAAGCGGTTGCGCGCATCGACAGCATCGAGCGCGACGCGTGCCGCCGCTCGTTCGAGCGCCGCTTCACGGCCGCGCGCATGACCGACGACTACCTGACGATCTACGACGCGCTGCTCGCACGCGACACCCGAGACCACCCGCGCGCGACGGGCAGTCAGCCCGCGCCGGTGTAATCGCGATTCAGGTGCGTTCGGGCGCCTCGGTGCGATCGTCATGATCGTCGGACTCCGTCGCATAGCGACGCGATTGGCCGAGTTGCCGGCGCAATTCGTTAACCTCGTTCTTCAGATCGATCATGCGCAGTTCGCGGCCGATCGCCACCTTGTTGAACCGCTCGAGTTCCTCGTTGCGCGCGCGCAGGTCTTCCTCTGCGCGCGCACGTCCGACCACCGCCCAAGTACGCTCGGCCATCAGTTCGAGAAACATCAGTTCCTCGGGCGCCCACGTGTGCGCGGTGTCGAAGTGCATCGTCAGCGCGCCGAGCACGCGGCCCGACTGCACGAACGACATGTTGGCCCACGCGCCGATGCCGAGCGCGTGGCACGCGCGCCGCTCGGCCGCGCTTGCGGCGGGATCGGCCATCACGTCGTTGCTCCAGCCGCTGCGGCCGGTGAACAGCGCCGCGGTGAGCGCAGGCCCGGCGTCGTTGATCGCGCAGCGGCGGCCCAGCATATCGGCCGTGCCTGCGAGCGCGTCGGTCGCGACGATTTCGAGTTCGTCGGGGCCACGCGCTTCCGAGTAGTTGACGCGCGCGGCGCCGAACTGCTGACGCAGCATCCGGATCGCCGTCGAGCGGGTATTGCGGTATCCGGACAGCCCGCGCAGCGCGTTGGCGAAGCGCACCATGAAATCGTGCATCGCGCTTTCGCGCAGCACTCTTTCCGCGTGCTTCAGGTCCGAGATGTCGGTTACCGTGACGGCCACGCCGCTCGTGCCGGTCTGCGACAGAAACGGGCGAATGCGCCGCAGGAACCATCCGCCGCAGGCATTGCGCACCTCGGCTTCGCGCGGTGTCCCGCTCTGCATCACCGCGAGCACGTCGCGCAGGAAATTCACGTCGTCGACCTTCGGCGAAATATCGGCGATGCCGCGACCGACGTCGCCCGTTTTCAGCGGAAATATCTCGCAGATCGAAGGCGTGAACCAGCGCACGCGCAGCGTCTCGTCGAGAAACATCGCCATCACTGCGCCGGCGCTCAGCACGCCGCTTTGCATCTCCAGTTCCGCAATCTTGCCGGTGAGCCGCGCATTGGCCTGGTTCAGATCGTCGTTGACGAGATTGAGCTGCTCGTTCGCGGCTTTCAGTTCCTCGTTGAGCACCTGCAACTCTTCGCGCGACGCCTCCAGTTCCTCGCGCGAGATGCGGATCGCTTCGCTCCACTCGCTGGAAGCCGCGACATCCGCAGCGTGGCTCGGCAGCGCAACGGGTTCGGTCGCACCGGGCCGAATCTCGCGCGCGCGGGAAATGAACGCTGCGAGCAGCCGCGGCGCGGCGCCGTTTTGTGCGCCTCGAATCGGTGTCAGCCGGATCTGGAACGCGTGCGTGATGTTCCCTTCGTCACGCAGGCCGTTGACGATCGTCGGCTGACCGTCTTCGAGCGCCATCTTCGCGGCCGCCTTCAGGCTCGACGCCAGTTCGCGCTGCGTCAGTTCGAGCAGATTGTCGGTTGGCTGGCCGGCTGGGACGCGCAGGAATTTTTCCGTATCGCCATACACACGCAGCACGCGGAATTCGTCGTCGATCAGCACCGACGGGAAATCCCGCTGCGAATGCGCGCTCGAATGACCGATGAATGGCACGGCGCTCGCGCGCAAGCTTGTCGCGACACGCAACGGGAAGCGGACCTCGACGTCGCTCGCCGGGCCTGTCTTGCGGTAAATATGCCAGCGGCTCGACACGACGTTGAAGCCGCCTTGCCGCGACAACAGCGGCTCGCCCTTGCCGAGAAACAGATAGCCGCCCACCTTCAGCGAACTGTGCAGCAGGAACACGACGCGCTTGACCGCTTCGGGGTCGAGATAAATCAGCAGGTTGCGACAAGTGACCAGATCGAGGTTCTTGAACGGCGGATCGAGCAGCAGGTCCTGCGGCGCGAATACCATCTTTTCGCGCAGGTGGCGTTTGACGCGCCAGTTGCCGTCGGTGGAATAGAAGAACTTCTGTTGACGTGCCGTGGAGACGTTCTTCAGCGCGTCGCCCGAAAACGCGCCGCGGCTCGCTCGCGCGACGATTTCCGGCGACGCATCGGTCGCGAACACCTGGAAATCGAACGGACGGCCGGTGTTTTCAGCATGCTCTTGCAGAAGCATCGCGACCGAATACGCTTCTTCGCCGGTCGCGCAGGCTGGTGTCCAGGCCCGCACGACATCGCCCGCGCGGCGCTCGCTCAGCATCGGCTCGATGACCTCATGCCGCAGCACGTCCCAGGCGGGCGCATCGCGGAAGAACTCGGTCACGTGAATCGGAATGCCGCGGATCAGCGCTTCGAGCTCGGCCGGGTCGTCGCGCAACAGCGACTCGTAGTCGCCGAACGATTCGGCGCGCCGTAGATCCATGCGCTGCTGGATGCGCCATAGCAGCGGGGTCGCCTTGTAACCACCCAGATCGAAGCCCGCCTGCTTGCGGATCATCCCGACGATCTCATCGAGCGTTCGCGTAATCTCGCCGGTCCACGCGACTTCATTGGCCGGCCGCACATAGGCGGGTGACGCGCAGCGCAGCAGCTGTTTCGCGATCTCGCCGACCGGCAGGATATAGTCGGCGGCGCCGCGCGAAATCACCGCTCTCGGCATGCTGTCGTTCATCGTGGTGACCGGGTCCTGCACGAGCACCACGCCGCCGGCACGCTTCACGCAGATCGCGCCGGCCGCGCCATCGGTGCCGGTGCCGCACAGGATCGCGGCGAGCGCATGGGAGCCGCGATCTTGCGCGAGGCTTTCAAGGAATGCGTCGATGGTGTCGATGCCGGGGCGGCGGCTGCCGCCGTCGACCGGCCGCGTGCGAAAGAGGCCGCCTTCGAGAGTCAGTACGTCGTCGGAACCCGCGACGTACACGTGGTTCGGCTCGGGACGCTCGCCGTTGTTCGCGGCACGGACCGGCAGCAACGTCCACTTGCTGACCAGATTCACGAGCTCGTTCGATCCACCCGGCAGCTGGTGTTGCACGACGACGAGCGCAAGCGCAGGTTCGGCGGGCAAAGCCTGAAGCAGGCAATGCATCGCCTCGATGCCGCCGGCGGATGCGCCAATGCCAACGACGTGGCAGCTTTCCGCTGGCGCGGAAGCTTGAATCGGAGTCGCCATGAGTGTGAGCTTGCGCAGGAACGTCGTATCGTGCCGGCCATGTCCGGCACGCCTGTCCTAGATGTTCATCATATGCCTGTGCGTGGTTCGCGGCGCTTTCGTCCCGCGTGGCTGATTTGTGGCGGAGGCTGAAGACCGGGGTCGACGCAAAGGACGTTTTCACCGGCGACGGCGCAATAAAAATGCCCGGACGGCATATCGCTTGCTCATTAAGTTGACTGACACGAAAGGCCCGCTTTCGAGTCCTGCTTCCACGTCCCGGAGTCCACTTGACCCACCGTGATTTCATCGTAATCGGCACGTCCTCGGGAGGGGTCGACGCGCTGCGTGCGCTTGCGTCGCAGCTTCCCGTCGATATGCCCGCCAGCATCGCCGTCGTGCTGCACATCGGCGCGCACGGCAGCATGCTGCCCACGCTTCTGAACCAGGCCGGCCCGCTATCGGCCAAGCACGCGCAGGATGGCGAACATTACGCGCCCGGCAGAATTTACGTGGCGCCGCCCGATCGGCACCTCGTGGTGGAGGACGGCCAGCTGCGGCTGCTGCATGGCGCGAAAGAAAACTTCGCGCGCCCCGCGATCGACCCGCTGTTTCGCAGCGCGGCCGCGCAGATGGGACCACGCGCGATCGGCGTGATCCTGACCGGCCTGCTCGACGATGGCGCCGCGGGCCTCGAAGCGATCCAGGCGTGCGGCGGCACGACGGTCGTGCAGGACCCCGACGACGCGTTCGCGAGCGAGATGCCACGTCACGCAACGCCCTTCGCCGACCACGTGCTGCCGCTTCAGCAACTGGGCCCATGTTTGGTAAAACTGACCGGCGGCATTGCCAATCCGCCGGTAAATCTCGGCCCGGCGCAACGCGAGGCCTCCGACCGCGTCGTCCTCGAACAGCGCGCGTGGCTGTCCGGCACCGCGCCGTTCGACGCGATCGAGGGACTGGCGGCGCCGTCGACTTTTACATGCCCCGAATGCAACGGCACGCTGTGGCGCATCACCGCTTCGCGCGTGCTGCGTTACCGCTGCCATACCGGCCATGCATACTCGGCCGCATCGCTCGACGACGGCCGCATGACCGATGCTGAGATGTCGCTGCGCAATGCGCTGCGGGCGCTGCGCGAGCGCGAAATGTTCAGCCGTGAGCTCGGCGCACACTTCGCGGCGATAGGAGACACCGCCGCACAACAACGCGAGGAGGACAACGCCCGGCGCGCGGGCCACGCGGCCGAACTCTTGCAGTCGATGCTGCTGGAAAAATGAGTGCAATGCGGGATAATAGCGATCCGGGCCGAGCAAGAAATGGGCTCGTTGCCCTATAAAAATCCACCGCTGAACACTATCCTTTTCCAAGAAGGGACACGCAGCCATGTCAAAGAAGCGAGGGCAAACTCTGCCTAGCCAGGCACTCTACCCGATCGTCGGTATCGGCGCATCGGCGGGGGGGCTTAACGCGCTGACGGAATTCTTCGAGGCACTGCCCGCGCATACGTCGATGGCCTTCGTCGTGGTCGTTCACCTGTCGCCGGACCACGAAAGCAATCTGGCCTCGCTGCTGCAGAAGGTCACCAGCATGCCGGTGCAGCAGGTCACGGGCCCCACGCAAATCGAATCGGACCACGTTTATCTGGTCGCCCCCTCGTTCGAAATGATCATGGTGGACGGCTACCTGCGCGTCACGCAGAAGCAGTCCGAAGAAGGACGCCGCGCGAGCATCGATCTGTTCTTCCGCACGCTCGCCGAGGCGCACCGCGAACGCGCGATCGGCATCGTGATGTCGGGTGCGGGCTCGGACGGCTCGGTCGGCCTGTCGCGCATCAAGGAAATGGGCGGCATCACGCTCGTGCAGGACCCTTCCGAAGCCGAATACGACAGCATGCCGCGCAGCGCGATCGCGACCGGCATGGCCGACTTCGTGATGACCGCGGCGGAGATGCCGCAGCGCCTGCTCGATCTGTGGTCCACCGCGCGGGAAATCCACCTGCCGGCCGTGCAGCCGGACGAGCCCGAGGAAGATACGGTCAACGAGTCGGCCGAGCGCGCGCTGCGCGAGATCATGGTGATCCTGCGCACCCGCACCGCGCACGACTTCCGGCATTACAAACGGGCTACGGTTCTGCGCCGTATCGAACGCCGGCTGCAGGTCAACGGCATTACGGATTTGCAGGCGTATCGCGATTATCTGCATCTGCACCCTGAAGAAACGCAGGCGCTGCTGCAGGACATGCTGATCAGCGTCACCAATTTCTTCCGCGACAAGGAAGCGTTCGACGTGCTCGAGCGCGAGGTGTTGCCGCCGCTCTTCGAAAACCGCGGCGAACAGGACCGCATCCGCGTCTGGTCGGTGGGCTGCGCGACCGGCGAGGAAGCGTATTCGTTGGCAATGCTGCTGCAGGAGCGCTCGCTTAAGTCGCCCGAGGGCGTGTCGTTCCAGGTATTCGCAACCGATATCGACGAGCGCGCCATTGCGTTCGCGCGCGTGGGCCTGTACCCGGATTCGGTCTCGGCCGACCTGACGCCGGCGCGCATCCGCCAGTTCTTCACCAAAGACGCCGCGCACTTCCGGATCAAGAAAGAGCTGCGCGAACACATGCTGTTCGCGCACCATAACGTGCTCAGCGACCCGCCGTTCTCGCGGCTCGATATGATCTGCTGCCGCAATCTGCTGATCTATCTGGACCGCGAAGCGCAGATCGAAATTCTGAAGATGTTCCACTTCGCGCTGCGGCCCGGCGGCGTGCTGTTTCTCGGCAGCTCGGAGTCGGCCGACAGCGTGAGCTCGATGTTCACCGTGGTCGACAAGCGCAACCGCATCTACCGCGCGAACATGGCCGTGCGCGGCGACACGCCGATGCCCATCGCGATTTCGGGCACGATGAGCTCGCGCCCCCTCGTCACCACCGTGCAGCCGCCCGGGCGCCGGCGCTTTTCATTCGGTGATCTGCATCAACGGCTCGTCGAGCAATATGCGCCGCCCAGCGTGCTGGTGAGCCGCGAATCCGAAATCGTTCATCTGTCCGACCGCGCCGGGCGTTTTCTGCAATATTCGGGCGGCGAGCCGTCGCATAACATCGTGGCCGCCGTGCGTCCGGAACTGCGGCTCGAACTGCGTACCGCGATCTATCAGGCCTTGCACACGAACCGCAGCGTCGAAGCGCGCCGCGTGCACATCGAGCGCGATGGCCGTTCTTACTTCGTCAACATGACCGCGCGGCCGGTGCACGACCCGGAAGCGAACGCGGACTTCGTGCTGGTGCTGTTCGACGAGGTCGAAGACAGCATGGCCAACGCCGAAACGGCGTCGGCCGACGTGCAGAAAGACCCGATCATCAGCCAGCTCGAACGCGAGCTGCAACGCACGAAGGAGCAGCTGCAGTCCACCATCGAGCAGTCGGAGACCTCGACCGAGGAGCTGAAGGCGTCGAACGAGGAATTGCAGGCGATCAACGAGGAACTGCGCTCGGCGACCGAGGAGCTGGAAACCAGCAAGGAAGAGCTGCAATCGATCAACGAAGAGCTGACTACGGTCAACGCGGAGCTGAAGTCGAAGGTCGAGGAAACCGGCAAGATCAACGACGACCTGCATAACCTGATCGCCGCGAACGACATCGGCACGATCTTCGTCGACCGCAACATTTGCATCAAGCGCTATACGCCGCGCGCCACCGACGTGTTCAGCATCATTCCGTCGGACATCGGGCGCTCGCTGCTCGACATCACCCACCGCCTCGAATACGACAAGCTCGCCGACGACGCGGCCGAAGCATTCGAATCGCTGCGCCTGATCGAGCGCGAGCTGAAGAGCAATGACGGGCGGTGGTATCTCGCGCGCTTCGTGCCCTACCGCACGACAGAAGACCGCATCGACGGCGCGGTGCTGTCGTTCATCGACATCACCGGCCGGCGTCAGGCGGAAGACCGGCTGCGCGAAGGCGAACGGCGCATGCGCCTCGTCGCCGAGGGCACCAAGGACTACGCGATCATCACGTTCGACGAAAACGGCGTGATCAATAGCTGGAACGCGGGCGCGGAACGGATTTTCGGCTATTCCGAAGCCGAAATGATCGGCCAGTCCGCCGACATCCTGTACACCGACGAAGACCGCGCCGCGAACGTTGCGCAACGCGAGTTCGCCGAAGCGCGTCTGAACGGCCGCGCCGAAGAGGAGAGCTGGCATCTGCGCAAGGACGGCACGCGCTTTTTCGCGAGCGGTGTGCTGTCCCGTCTCGACGAGCCGGGTCTTAGCGGCTTTGCGAAGATCACGCGCGATCTCGGCGAGTTCGCCAGCGATCCGACCTCGGGACGCGGCACCCACGTCGAAACGCTGCGCGCGGCGAGCGAGCGCGAAGCGCAGCGGCGCCGCGACGAATTCCTGGCGGTCGTCTCGCACGAGCTCAAGCATCCGCTGAACCTGATATCAGCGAGCGCCGAACTGATCGCGCGCGCGCCCGAAACGCGCCAGAACCTGAACGTGTCGCGCGCGACCGATACGATCCGCCGCACCGTGATCGGCCAGGCGCAAATCATCGACGACCTGCTCGATATTTCGCGCGTGCGCACCGGCAAGCTGTCGGTCGTGCGCACCGTGGTCGACATGCGCGAGATCGTGCAGCGCGTATGCAGCGCGGTGCAGGACGATGCCGCGCAGCGCGGCATCACATTGAGCGTCGAAGTGACCGATGCGCCCGTGATCATTCATGCGGATCTGACGCGTATCGAGCAGATCGTGTGGAATCTGATCAGTAATGCGCTGAAGTTCACGCAGCGCGGCTCGATCCAGGTGTCGTTGCAGGTCAATGACCACGCAGAGGCCGTGCTGCGCGTCAGCGATACCGGCACCGGCATCGAGGCCTCGCTGCTGCCGCATATCTTCGAGATGTTCCAGCAGAGCCGCGATCCGGCCTCGCGCCGCGGGGGCCTCGGCATCGGCCTTGCGTTGGTGCGCGATCTGGTCAACCTGCACGGCGGCGCGGTGCGCGCGGAGTCGGAAGGCATCGGCCGCGGTGCAACCTTCACGGTGACGCTGCCTACCCACCGGCTCGCCACCCGCACGAGCGCGGGGATCGAAATCACCGGCGAGCCGCTGAAAGGCACGCGCGTCCTGATGGTCGACGACGACGCCGCGACCGTCGAAACCTTCAAGCTGCTGCTGGAAAGCGAGGGCGCCGAAGTGCGCACCGCGACGAGCGGCGAGGAAGCGCTGACGATCATCAACGGTAACGCGCCCGATATCATCCTGTCCGACATCGGCATGCCGGGCATGGACGGTATGGAGTTCATCGGCAAGCTGCGCAGCATGCCGGCGATGAAGTCCGTGATCTGTATCGCGGTTAGCGGCTTCGGCCAGCAGGCGGACGTCAGCGCGGCCGAAGATGCGGGCTTCGACGCGCACCTGAAAAAGCCGGTGGTTCTCGAAGACCTGCTGAGCATTTTCGCGCGGCTGCGCAGTTGAATCCGCCGCCCGGCGGCGCGCAGCGCGTCTAGCCGTTGCTTTGCGACGGCGATGCGTTGCGCGACCCGACCCTTGCAACGGCCGCGTTGACCTTGATCGGCGGCTGCTTGTCGCCGAACGGCGGCTCGACGACGAAGCGCTCGATCACGCCCGGCTCGAACACCAGGCAGCAGGTCGATCCGCCGTACTGGAAAAACCCCAACTCATCGCCCTTTCGGACGCGTTGCCCCGGCAACGCCTCGATGATGCACGACGACACGTCCGCCATGCCGACGAGCACGCACGCCACCTGCCCCACCGCCGGATCGTCGCATTCGATCACGATCACCGCGCGCGCCGCGAGCGCCGTGATGTAGCCCTGCGAATCGTTGAGCCCGCTCGGGTCTTCGCCTTCGCTATCGGCGGTCGAATAGTAGCTGCCGTCCGCCGCGTACGCGCGCGAGATCACGCCACTGACCGGCGCATGCCAGCGGTGATAGTTGAACGCGCTCAGAAACGCCTGATACACCGAGCCGCCCTCGAAGCGCCGCGCCAGTTCGCGTTCGCGCGAGCTCAGCATGTCTTCGAGCGAATACGGCTGCGACTTGATCCAGAACGTGTCGCGCAGCTGCACACCGTGCTGCACGTTGTACGGCGTCGCCTCGCACGCGCTGACGATCAGCCTGTCGTTGTCCGGCTCCTCGACCGGCCGCATGCCGGGACGAAAGCGCCGGGTGAAGAAATCGTTCCACGACGTAAAACCCCAATACGGTTGCTCGGGATCGCAAACGAATTGGGCGAGGCCGATCCGTTGATCGGCCTCGGCACTGAACCAGCCGTCGGGCGACGACGGATTCAAATGTTCGCGTGAATGCGGACCGCTCAGAAAACCGCACCAGCAGTTCAGCACGTGTTTGAGTTGCGCGTTGAGCGCCGGGTCGCGAAACAGCGCATAGCCGGACGGCATGCACATCGGCCAGTCGAGCACCGCGTTCAGAGGACAATGAATCAGATTGGATTCGCTGAACGGCGGCGCGTACGTCATCAGGTAATCGACGACCGTCATCAGCTCGTCGATCGTTGCATAGCCGAGCACGTAGCCCGCTTGCTGTGCCTGCATGATGGCCCGCGTCATATCCATGCGCAGCACCGGATCGCCTTCGATCAGCGCCGCGAGTTCCGCGACGGCGCGCGTGCGTGGCGCGGTGCGCGCACGTTCGCGCGCTTTCGCGGCCAGCGCGGTCCGGTAGCGCGCGAGATGCGCTTCCTCGCTCGGCAGCCATCCTCCGAGCCGGCGCCGTTGCGTGCGCGGGCTCGCCACTTCGTCGTTCGTCATGCTTGGCCTTTCTGGTCTGAGTTGGGGATCATTTGGCGCGCGGCGTGCCGAGGCTGTCGTCCGGTTCCTTGCGCCCGCCACGGATCTGCTCCACGCAGGTCGCGACCGCCTCGGCCACGTTGGCCACTTCCTGCTGCATGTCCTCGTCGCGATCGAGCGCTTCATGGCTGGTCGCGTAAGGCTCGTAATAGCCGATAAAGCGATCGAGCCGCGACTTCGCGCCCGCTTCGACGAAGCCCATCCAGTCGAGCCAGTCGGCGAGCGCCCTGCGCGAGTCCTCGATGCCGGCGACGTCGCCATGCACGACGACGCCATAGGCCCGGCCCGCCAGATGTTTCGGATAGTCCCAGCCGGCCAGTTCGAGACGCTTCGCTTCGTCGGGTATCTTGCCGTGCGTCGAGGTGGGATCGGGATTGCCGCCGTCGGCGCAAACAAGGCGATCCATCATCAGCTTCAGCGGCGCGGACACCTGATACCAGTAGACCGGCGTCACGATCAGCACGCCATGGCAGGCGGCAAAGCGCTCGTAGATCTCGTTCATCCAGTCGTTGACGAGCCCGAGCGAATGGTTCGGATAACAGCTGCATGGCCAGTGACACAGCGGCATCGCGGTCGACACACAGCCTTTGCACGGGTGAATATGCAAGTCGCGATCGGAGTTCAGCTGCGACAGGTCGAGGAAATCGACGTCGAAGGTCCGGCGTTCGAGCGCCTGTTGCGCGATCTTCGCGAGCCGGAAGCTCTTCGACATCTCGCCGGGGCACGTGTAGTCGTTACGCGAGGACGCGTTGATCACGAGCACACGCGAGCGCGTCGCCGGATCGCGCTGTCGCGCCTGCGCCGCCTTCATGCGCTCGCTCGCCGCTCGCCATTCGACCGACAGGTCGTAGTCCGGGTCGGCGAATCCCGGGCCGGCCTTTTCGGTGACCGGCGCCTTGCGGCCGTGTGAGTAAGCATCCCACGCGATCGCTTCGAGCCGCGCGAGCGATGCGTCTTCCGCGCGGAACGCCGGGTCGTAGAAGCGGGCCATGAAACGCTCGCGAAACGCGTCGCGAGACATTGCTTCGGTTACCTGACCTTTGCGGACTTCGACGGTATGGATGTGATCGGGCGGTTTTGCAGGCGGGCTCATGGCTGAATTTGTAAGCAGTAGTAGAAACGCAGGTCAGCAAGGGCTATTCCAGCACCGCCCCGTCGCGCGCCGCGACGGCGGCACGGAGCTTGCTATTCGCCGGTATGGAATCGAACCAGCGCCTGCTCGTCATCTCACCGCATCTGGACGATGCGGTCCTCAGTTGCGGACTTCTGCTCGCCGCGCATCCCGGGACGGTCGTTTGCACGGTTTTCACCGCGCCGCCCGCCGAGAAAATCACGACCGACTGGGACCGCGCGGCCGGTTTCGCCGACGCATTCGAAGCGATGCGCACGCGTCAGGCGGAGGACCGGGAGGCGCTGGGATTGCTGTCGGCGATGCCCGTGCATTTGCTGTTCCGCGACGCGCAATACCATGCGTCGCCCGGTACGGACGAGCTGATTACGGCGTTGAGCCAGACCGTTGCTCATGCGAAACCCACGCGTGTCCTGATGCCGTTGGGACTGTTCCACTCGGATCACGTTATGGTGGCCGATGCCTGTCTGGCACTGATGCGGCGCCAGCCTGCGATGCGCTTCATCGCCTATGAGGAAGTGCCCTATCGGCGCATACCCGGCGTCGTGCAAGCGCGCCTATGCGACCTGGCGACCCGCGGCTATGCCGCTGACGCGCCGCACGCGCTGGACGTGCCCGGCACGACGAAACACGAGCGTATGAAGCGCGCGGCACTCGACGCCTATCGCAGCCAATTGCGCGCGTTCGGTCCCGAAGGACAGGCGAGCCTCTTTTCGGCCGAACGCTATTGGCAGCTCGGCCACGGTGAATCCAGTCGACACCCGCAAAACGCGTGACGCACGGCACGGGGTTTGCTTCGCCGTCGCTGTCCAACCGTCGAAGCGATTGCACAGCATGCGAACAAAAACCGCCCACCCGCGCATTTCGATCGTCGTTCTCACGTATAACCGTGCGGGCGAATTGCTCACCACCCTGGAACGTCTGCTCGCATTACCCGAAAGCCCGCCCATCATCGTCGCCGACAACGGCTCCACCGACAACACGGTCGCACTCGTCGAAGCGCGCTATCCGAGCGTTCGCATCGTCGAATGCAACGGCAATCTCGGCGCGGCGGGCCGCAACCATGCGGTCGCGTGCGTCGAGACCGACTATGTCGCGTTCTGCGATGACGACACCTGGTGGGAGCCCGGCTCGCTCGAACGCGCGGTGCAATTGCTCGACGCCTGGCCCCGCGTCGGCGTGCTCAATGCGCGCGTGGCCGTCGGCGCTGACCACGCGACCGATCCGACCTGTGCGTTGATGCGCGCAAGCCCGCTGGGACGTGTCGGCCTGCCCGGGCCTGCTTTGATCGGCTATATGGCGGGCGCGTGCGTGTTTCGTACCGCGCTGTTTCGGGAGGTCGGCGGCTATGAGCCGCGCCTTTTCATCGGCGGCGAGGAAACGCTCGTTTCACTCGACGTGCTCGC
Organism: Burkholderia sp. JPY481; assembly: GCF_038900515.1. Lineage (NCBI taxonomy): Bacteria > Pseudomonadati > Pseudomonadota > Betaproteobacteria > Burkholderiales > Burkholderiaceae > Burkholderia > Burkholderia sp. JPY481. Next base: position 23,014 of record NZ_JAYMRT010000006.1, on the reverse strand, counting down.
GTCGGGACATGCGATCGCCTACTGCGAGCAGTTGACGCTCCAGCATCGTCCGTCGCCGGTGCGCGACAGCGCGTTGCGGCGACGCATGCTCGCCCGCAATGCCGCGTGGGTGGCATGGCTGCGTCTGCCGTTGGGCGAAGCGTTGAGCGCGACGTTGCGCGCCCTCGACGTATTCGCGCGAGAAGGCACGCTGGTGCGCGACGGCATCGAATTGCTGGCTGGGCTTGCGTGGACCGTGCGAGAACGCCGGGTGGTCCCGCAGTCGATCCTCGCGATGCGCGACCGCGTGCGCGCGGCCGAGCGCAATCTCGACGCGTCCGCAACGACGTCCGTGGTAGGAAGCCCGACGCGCCGACCTGAGACCTGAATCACGCGCTTTCCTTATCCTGGCAACGTCGAGTCAGCGCTCGACGGCACAGGCGCGAGCCGACGGATCGCGGCGATCAGTTCTTCAGGCGGCACGGGCTTGTTCAAATGTGCGTCGAAGCCCACGCCGCGCGCGTGCTGTTCGTCGAGTGCGTCCGTGTAGCCGGTCAACGCAATCGCGGGCAGTGGCGGTGGCCTGCCCGGCAAGGACGGCCGCTCGCCTTCCAGTTCGCGCAAGCGGCGCAGCACGTCGTAGCCATCTTCGCCGGCCAGCACCAGGTCGCAGAGCAGCACCTGCGGCCATTGCGCCGGGTCCGTCGCGCGCAGCCAATCCAGCGCTTCGCGGCCGGATGCGAACAGCCGCACACGTGCGCCGCTCGTGCTCAGCACCGCTTCGAGCGCGTCACGTGCTTCTTCCTGATCGTCGATCGCGAGCACGAAGAGGCCGTCGAGCGAAGCTGGCTCGGCCGAATCCGCTCCGGTGGACTCTGAAGCCAATGGCGGCTGCGCATCCGCGACCGGCCGCAGCGGCAGCATCGCCACATACGCGAGCCGCCCATTCAGCGGGGTCAGCGTGAAGCTGCCGCCCGCAGCCGCCAGCGCGCTTTCCAAATGCCGCGCCGTCGCCTGCGATAGCTCGGCCGGTTTGTCGCCCATGCCAAGCACGCTAAACCATACGTGATTGCCGTGACGCTCCGCGCGCAATGCGATGCGCTGTCCCGGCTGCGCCTGCGCGATCTCGTTGCGGCACAACTCGGCGATCAGCGGCTGCAGCACGCTCGGATCGCCGGTCAAGCGCAGTTCGTTGTCGGTCGGCTCTGCGTAGACGACCACGCGCTGCGCGGCGATCTCGTCGTGCAACGCATCGATCACACCCGCCGTCAATGCGCTGACGCTGACCGACCGAGCAGTCAGCCGGCGCTGCGCGTGTTCGAGTTCGCCCTGCTGCCATTGCAGCGACCACATCTTCGCGTACACAGCCTCGCGCGCGAGCAGCTCCCGATGCGTGCCCTGCTCTACCACCTGGCCATGCTCCATCACCAGAATCCAGTCCGCGTCGACGACAGTAGAGAGCCGATGCGCGATCACGATCGACGTACGGCCTTGCGCGAGACGCGTCAGCTCGGTCTGGATCGCGCGCTCGGAGCGCGTGTCGAGCGCCGAGGTCGCTTCGTCGAACACGATGATGCGCGGGTCCTTCAGGATCGCGCGCGCAATTGCGATACGCTGCCGCTCGCCGCCCGACAGCCGCACGCCGCGCTCGCCAACGCGCGTGTCGTAGTGATCGGGCAAGCGCTCGATGAATTCGTCGAGCTGCGCGGCACGCGCGGCGCGCACCACGTCCGCACGTGTCGCCGACGGACGTCCATACGCAATGTTGTAGGCGATCGTTTCATTGAACAGCACGGTGTCCTGCGGCACGATGCCGATCGCCTCGCGCAGACTGCGCTGCGTGACCTGGCTGATGTCTTGCCCGTCGATGCGGATCATGCCGCGCTCGGGCCGATAGAGCCGGAACAACAGCTTCACGAGCGTCGATTTGCCCGAGCCGCTGCCGCCGACCACCGCGAGCGTCTTGCCCGGATACGCATGGAAGTCGACATCGCGCAGCACCTGACGCGCGGTGTCGTAGCCAAAATCGACGTGCTCGAACTCGATCAGCCCCGCGCCGACCTTCAGCGGCTGCGCGTCGCGGGCATCGATATCCTCGCCGACGCGGCCGCGCGCGGCCAGAATCACGAACATGCGCTCGACGTTGACGAGCGCGTCGTTGGTCTCACGAAACACGAAGCCGAGCGTGTTCAACGGCATGCAGACCTGAATCAGGTAGGCGTTGACCAGAATCAGATCGCCGACGCTCATGCTGCCGGCCACCACGTGCTGCGCGGCGAGCAGCATGACCCCCGCCACCCCGAGCGCGATCACCGCGCTCTGTCCCACGTGCAACGCGGTCAACGCGTTCTGGTTCGCGATGCGCGCGTGGACCCACTTTTCCAGCACGTCGCCGAGCCGTCGAGTTTCGCTGTCTTCGGTCGCGAAGTACTTGACCGTGTCGTAGTTCAGCAGACTATCGACGAGCCGGCCGTCCGATTGCGCTTCGAGCAGATTGACCGCGCGCTGGAACGCGACGCGTCGCCGCGTGAACACGAACGTATAACCCGCATACAGCACGAAGGTCGCGACGATCACGAGCATGAATTCGCGCGCGTAGGCGTGCACCATGATCGCGACGATCACCGCGATCTCGAAGAAGGTCGGCACGATCGTAAACAGCGCGGTGCCGAGCAAAAATCCGATACCGTCGGCGCCTTTCTGCACGTCGCGCACGATCGCGCCCGTCTCGCGCCGCGCATGAAAGCGCGCGCTCAACCGATGCAGATGCGCGAAGGTCCGCTCGGTCAGCGCCGCGACCGTGCGCTGCACGACGATGCTGAACACGACGTCGCGCGCCTCGTTCAGCGCGTCGCCGAGAAAGCGCAGCAGCGCATAGGCGAGCACGAGGAACACCGGAAACGCCGCATGCGCGAGCGGATGGCCGAGTTCATCGACGATGTGCTTCAGCGTGAGCGGCATCAGCACGGTCGCGAGCCGGGCCGTGATCATCAGCGCGAGCGCCCCGCTGGTCTGCCAGCGATAACGCCATACCGCATGCGCGAGATCGCCGACGATTCGGCGCGTCAGTTCGGAGCGAGGCGGCGGGACGGAATTCGGCATGGGATCCTGGTCGGGGGCGCGCCCGGATAAAAACGTCGCACAAATGGGGCGTTCAGCAAGTGACGCGCCCGGCGGCGAGCGAAAAATGACCGGTGTACGGCAACTCTCGCCGCGCAACTCTTACCTGTTCATTGCGCGCAATCCTCCGCCCATCCTAGTACCGCGGCGCCACCAGCGGTGCGAAGTTACATGATCGTATGTAGAAAAAGGGAACGCCACAGCGCTTCCCTGTCTGCACGAAAAAGGGCACGCCACAGCGCTTCGTCCGTCCGCACCAACGTCTACCGTCGTTTCCCGGCACCGCAGGATCCGAATGGCACAGCGAATGCTCGGGGCCGGTGAAACGATTCCTCAATATCGAAGAACGCGCATCTCAGGAAGGAGTGCAAATGAAGATCGCCCTGATCAGTGAACATGCGTCGCCACTTGCTGTCGCCGGTGGCGTCGATAGCGGCGGCCAGAATATCTACGTCGCGAACGTCGCGCGTCAGCTGGTGGAAATGGGCCATCAGGTCGACGTGTTCACGCGTCGCGATCGCGCACTCGTGCCCGAGCGCGTCGACATGGACGGCGTACGCGTGATTCATGTGCCTGCCGGACCGCCGCGACAATTGCCGAAGGAACAATTACTGCCGTTCATGGACGAGTTCGCCGCGTTTCTGATCGGGTTCTTTCGGCGTGAACCTCAGCCGTACGACGTGATGCACGCGAACTTCTTCATGTCCGGTCTCGCCGCGCTGAAGGTCAAGGCTGCGCTCGGCGTGCCGCTGATCACGACCTTTCATGCGCTCGGCCGCGTGCGGCGCATCCATCAAGGCGCGAATGACGGCTTCCCCGACGAGCGCTTCGCGATCGAAGACGAACTGGTCGCACGCTCGGACGTCGTCGTCGCCGAATGTCCGCAGGACCAGGCCGATCTGCTCGAACACTATCGCGCCGATCCCGCGCGCATCCAGATCGTACCGTGCGGTTTCGACGATGAGGAGTTCCGGCCCGTCGAGCGCGAAGCCGCCCGCCATGCGCTCGGCTGGAGCCCGCACGACTTCATCGTGCTGCAGCTAGGCCGGCTCGTGCAGCGCAAAGGCATCGACAACGTGGTACGCGGCGTGGGCGTGCTGAAGCACACCTTCAACGCGGCAGCGCGGCTGTACGTGGTCGGAGGCAATTCGGACGCGCCCAACGAAATCGCGACACCGGAGATCGCGCGCCTGCGCGAGATCGCACGCGAATGCGGTGTCGCGGACGAGACGTGCTTCGTCGGCCGGCGTGGTCGCGCGCGGCTGCGCTACTTCTATAGCGCCGCCGACGTGTTCGTGACGACGCCGTGGTACGAGCCGTTCGGCATTACGCCGGTCGAGGCGATGGCCTGCGCGACGCCGGTGATCGGCGCCGATGTCGGCGGCATTCGCTATTCGGTGGTCGATGGCGTGACCGGCTTTCTGGTGCCGCCGCGCGATCCGCACGCGCTCGCGGCGCGTCTCGACCACTTGCGGCGCGACCCCGCGCTCGCGCGCCGGATGGGCGAAGCGGGCCTCGAACGGGCGCGGACCGGTTTTACCTGGCGCGGCGTCAGCGAAGCGCTCGCGCAAATCTATGCACGCGCGGCAAGGCTCGCGCCGAGCAAAACATCGCTCGACGTCGGCTCCGAGCCGGCGCAGCTACCGCTGCGAGCAGCAGCCGGAGCGTCGTTCCGTTGACGACGGCGCACGCCGCGCGAACGCGCACGGCGTGCGCATTTGGAACGCGCCGCGGCCGGTCCAGCGGCTACGGCGCGCCTTTTTCCGACTTTCGGCCCACGCTCGCAAATACCACCAACCATCATGACGGTACCCGCTGTATTCATCGACAAGGACGGCACGCTGCTCGAAGACGTGCCCTACAACGCCGATCCCGCGCTGATGCGTTTCGCGCCCGGCGCGCGCGAGGCGCTCGCGCTGCTCGCCGCCTACCCTTATGCGTTGTTCATGATCAGCAATCAGTCCGGCATCGCGCTCGGCAAGTTCGAAGACAAAGCGCTGTTCGCCGTCGAACACCGGCTGCGGCAGATGTTCGCCGAGTGCGGCGCCACGCTCGCCGGCGCGTACTGGTGTCCGCATCATCCCGAGGGCAGCGTCGAGCGTTACGCGATCGTCTGCGACTGCCGCAAGCCCGCGCCCGGCATGCTGCTGCGCGCGGCCAAAGAGCATGAACTCGATCTCGCCCAAAGCTGGTTCGTCGGCGACATTCTCGACGACGTCGAAGCAGGCAATCGCGCCGGCTGTCGCACGATCCTGCTCGACAACGGCCACGAGACCGAATGGCGGGCCGGCCCGCAGCGCACACCGAATGCGCGCGCGGCCGATTTGCACGAGGCCGCGCAACGCGTCGTGTTGAACGGTCTGCCGCCGGGCAGCGCGGCACGCCGCAAGGAGGCGCCGCGGTGAACGCACCTCTGCCACTTGCGCCGCCCACGCTCGCTCATGCGCGCGTGCCCGACACGTCGCAGCCGGTGTGCTGGGGCGACGAGGTCAAACGGATTCTGTGCGTGCGCCTCGACAATCTCGGCGACGTGCTGATGACGACGCCCGCGCTGCACGCGCTGCGCGAGTCCGCCCGAGATCGCCATCTCACGCTGCTCGCGTCGCGCAGCGGCGTCGCGCTCGCGCCGTTTCTCGACGACGTCGACGACGTGATCGAATACGACGCGCCGTGGGTCGCGCCTGCGTCGACCGTGACGCGCGATCTGCTCGACGATCATCGGATGCAGCAGCGGCTGAAGCGCGGCTGCTTCGACGCAGCGGTGATTTTCACCGTGTATAGCCAAAGCCCGTTGCCGGCCGCGATGCTGTGCTATCTCGCGGGGATTCCGCGCCGCCTCGCGCATTGCCGCGAGAATCCGTACTCGCTGTTGACCGACTGGCTGCACGAACCGGAGCCGCAGCAGCGCACGCGGCACGAGGTGCAACGCCAGCTCGATCTGGTGCGTCACGTCGGCGCGCAGTCGAACGACACCGCGATGCGTTTTCGCGTGCCGCCCGCCGCGCGCCGGTCGCTCGACGCGAAACTGACGACCCTCGGCATCTCCCGCCACGACGAGTGCATCGTGCTGCATCCAGGGGCGACCGCCGCATCGCGCCGCTATCCGCCCGAGCGCTTCGGTGAAGTCGCCACACGGCTCGCGCGCGAAACCGGCGCCCCCGTGCTGTTGACCGGCGGCGCGAGCGAGCGAGCGCTCGTCGAGGCCGTGATGCGCGCCGCTGCTCCAGGCGTGTGCGCGCAGCTACACGACCTGAGCGGTGCACTGACGCTCGCCGAGCTCGCCGCGCTGCTCGAACGCGCAAGCGTGCTCGTCTCCAACAACAGCGGCCCCGTGCATGTCGCGTCCGCGCTCGGCACGCCGGTCGTCGATCTTTACGCGCTGACCAACCCGCAGCACACGCCGTGGCAAACGCCGCAACGCGTGCTGTACCGCGACGTCGAATGCCGCTGGTGCTATCGCAGCGTGTGTCCGCACGGGCATCACGCTTGCCTGCTCGGTGTGCCGATCGAAGAAGTCGTGCACGCGGCACTCGAATTGCGGCGCGCGCATGCGAACGCGCCGCGTCGAGGCGCAGCCGGGCGCACCGGCCGCGCCGATGACACGAGCACGCCGTCGCTGACGGATCAGCCAACCATTCCCTGAACTCACTCCCACTGCTAACGCCATGTACACACTCGGAATCAATGCGGTCTATCACGACAGCGCGGCCGCGCTGCTGCGTGACGGCGTGGTGCTCGCCGCCGCCGAAGACGAACGTTTCACGCACGTCAAGCACGCGAAACGTCCGGTGCCGTTCTCGACCTGGCAGCTGCCGTTCGACGCGATCGACTACTGCCTGAAAGCCGCCGGCATCACGCTCGCCGACATCGACCACGTCGCTTACTCGTACGACCCCGCGCTGTTCGGCGGCATGCCGAACAAGCCCGGCGCGACGATCGAGCTGCCGTTCGATCCGGCCGGCACGCGTCCGGACAATCCGTCCGCGTCGTCGTGGGACCCGCTCTTTCTCAGCTATATCGCGAACGCGAAGGGGCAGTTGCTCGACGGCGCGCCGCATCATCTGCGCAAGCGCTTCCAGGGTGTGGATCGCGAGCACGGCTTTGCGTGGCACTTCGTCGAGCACCATCTCGCGCACGAAGCGAGCGCGTTTCTCGCGGCGCCGTTCGACGACACCGCCGTGCTGACGATGGACGGCCGCGGCGAAGGCGTGACGACCAGCATGGGGCAATTCGTCGGCGGTGAGTACACGCGTCTGAAACAGGTCGAGTTGCCGCACTCGCTCGGCTTGCTGTACGAAGCGGTGACCGACTGGCTCGGCTTCCTCCACTCGTCGGACGAGTACAAGGTGATGGCGCTCGCGTCGTACGGCAAGCCGGCCTATGTCGACGTGTTTCGAGAGATCGTGAAGTACCGCCAGGACGGCAGCTATACCGTCGATGCGCCGCGTCTGACCGAGCGCTTCGGTCCCGCGCGCGAACGCGGCGGTCCTCTTGAGCAACGCCACTTCGATATCGCCAATTCGTTGCAGCGCGTGCTCGAGGAGACCGTGCTGGAACTCGCGCACTGGCTGCATCGGCAGACCGGTTTGAGCCGGCTCTCGATGGCGGGCGGCGTCGCATTGAACTGCGTGATGAACTCGAAGGTGCGCGATGCCGGGCCGTTCAGCGAAGTGTGGGTGCAGCCGGCGGCCGGCGACGCCGGCACCGCGCTCGGCGCGGCGCTGTGGACCGACTATCGCGAGCGTGCCGCGCGCGGCGAGCGCGAGCGTCGCTGGAAAATGGATCACGCGTATCTCGGGCCGGAATTCAGCGAAGCGGAAATCGAGCAGTTCCTGCGCTGGTCGAAAGTGCCGTACCGGCGCCTCGACGATATCGCCGGCGAGACCGCCGATCTGCTCGCGCAAGGCAAGGTGATCGGCTGGTATCAGGGCCGCACCGAATTCGGGCCGCGCGCGCTCGGGGCGCGCTCGATCCTCGCGTCGCCGATCGATCCGCACATGCAGGCGAAACTCAACGAGATCAAGGATCGCGAAGACTTCCGCCCGGTCGCGCCGGTCGTGATCGAAGAGGAAGCAAACGACTGGTTCGTGAACGGTCAAACCGCGCCGTTCATGCTGTTCATCTTCGACGTGCGCGCCGACAAGGCCGCGCGTATTCCCGCGGTGCGGCATGTAGACGGCACCGCGCGCGTGCAGACCATCAACCGCGCGCAGCACCCGCTGTACTACGACCTGCTGGCCGCGTTCAAGCAGCGCACGGGCGTGCCGATCCTCGTCAATACGTCGTTCAACACGCGCGGCGAGCCGATGGTGAATTCGCCGCGCGACGCGGTCGAGTCGTTCTGGACTTCGCCGCTCGACGCGCTCGTGATCGGCCCGTTCATCGTCGATAAGGCGGGGGGCCGCGTATGAACGCGTCGGTCATGTGTCCGGCGCCACTGCATGGCGGCGTGGCCGCGCGCTACAGCAGTGAGGATGCCGAGGAAACCGGCCGCACGCTGCGCACGCCGTCGTGCCCCGACGTGTCGGTGGTGGTGCCCACCTATCGCCGTCCCCAGATGCTCGCGAACTGCCTCGACGCGCTGTGCGCGCAGCAGTTCGCGCCCCATCGCTACGAGATCGTGGTCTGCGACGACGGTCCCGACGACGCCACGCGCGCCTGCGTCGAACGGTTCGCGCGCGAACAGGCGCCGCGTGGATTGGAGGTGCACTACCTGCCGGTCACGCGCACCCAGGGTCCCGCCGGCGCGCGCAACGCGGGCTGGCAGTATGCGCGCGCGTCGCTGATCGCCTTCACCGACGACGACACGCTGCCCGATCCGCACTGGCTGACGGCCGGCGTCGCGGCGCTCGCGTCCGGCGCCACGGCCGCCGCCGGCAGGATCGTCGTGCCGCTGCCCGAGCTACCCGAGTTGCCGACCGATTACGAAGCGGACGCGAGCGGCCTCGCGCGCGCCGAGTTCGCGACCGCGAACGTGTTCGTCACGCGCGCGGCGCTCGTCGCGACGGGCGGCTTCGACGAACGGTTCACGTCGGCATGGCGCGAGGATTCGGATCTGCAATTCACGCTGCTTACCGCCGGCGGCCAGATCGTGCGCGCCCGCGACGCGGTGGTCGTGCATCCGGTGCGGCCCGCGCGTTGGGGCGTCAGCATCGCGCAGCAAAAAAAGAGCCAATTCGATGCGCTGCTTTACCGCAAGCATCCCGAACTGTTTCGAACGCGCATCGGCTCGCGGCCGCCGCTGCTGTATTACGCGATTCTCGCCGCCGCGTTGCTCGCGATCGGCGCTGGGTTCGCGGATCTGCCGATTCTCGCGGGCGCGGGTGTGATCGCGTGGTGCTGGTTGACCGGCTATTTCTGCGCGCGTCGGCTGCGCGGGCGCAATCACGGCTGGCGCCATGTCGCCGAAATGATCTGGACGTCCATTCTGATTCCGTTCCTGTCGATCTACTGGCGACTCTATGGCGCCATCCGTTTCAAGGTGTTCTTTCCATGACCGCACCCTCGCTGCTGGCGGCGCTCGCGCCGCGCCGTATCGTCGTGTTTCGCGCGCTGCAGCTCGGCGACATGCTGTGCGCGGTGCCCGCGCTGCGCGCGCTGCGCGCCGCCGCCCCCGATGCGCAGATCGCACTGATCGGACTGCCGTGGGCGCGCGCGTTCGTCGAGCGCTATGCGGCGCTCGTCGACGAGCTGATCGTGTTTCCGGGCGCCGTCGGTTTTCCCGAGCAGCCCGAAACGGACGATGGCTTGCCCGCGTTCTTCGCGCGAATGCGCGACCGGCATTTCGATCTGGCGATCCAATTGCACGGCAGCGGCGGCGTCGCCAACGATCTGCTGCATCGACTCGGCGCGCGTGCCGATGCCGGCTTCGTGCAGCCCGATGAGGCCACGCGCGAAGGCTGCTTCATCGATTGGCCGGATGCGCTGCCGGAGCCGGAGCGCTATCTCGCGCTGATGAGCGCACTCGGCGCGCCGGTACGCGACCGGCGCCTGGCGTTCCCGCTCACCGCGCCCGACCTCGATGAGTTTGCCGCGCTGCGCGCGTATCACGGCATCGAAGACGAGCGGCTCGTGCTGATCCACCCCGGCTCGCAATTGCCGTCGCGGCGCTGGCCCGCCGAGCGCTTCGCGGCCGTCGCCGACCACCTCGCCGCCGACGGCTGGCAGATCGCGATCACCGGCACGGCCGCCGAAGCGCCGCTGACCTGCGCGGTGCTCGGCGCGATGAGCGCGCCCGCGCTGCATCTGGCCGGTGCGACGTCGCTCGGCGGGCTCGCGGCACTGACGGCGCATGCGCGGCTCGTGGTCTGTAACGACACCGGCATCTCGCACATCGCCGCGGCGGTGGCGACTGCGTCGGTCGTGATCGCGTGCGGCAGCGACACGCGCCGGTGGGCGCCGCTCGATCATGCACGGCATCGCGTGCTGGCCGACTATCCGGCGTGCCGGCCATGCATGTTCCGCGAGTGCCCGTACGGCCATCCATGCGCGCTGAACATCGGCGTCGATGAGGTGGTCGAGACCGCCCGCGAGCAGCTTGCGCGCGCGCCCGGCGCGCAGCCGGGCGCGCCCGGCAGTCTGCATGAGGGACCCGTTTCGTTGTTTTACGAGGAACTGCACCATGCTGCGTAATTGCCGCCGACTGCGCGTGCTGACCTGGCACGTGCACGGCAACTACATGTACTACTTGAGCCAGACGCCGCACGATTTCTATCTGGTGACGAAACCAGGTCATCCGCCCGGTTACGTCGGCAAGGTCGGCGTCTTGCCGTGGGGCGACAACGTGCACGAGATCGCGATCGACGACGTCGCCAATCACGAGTTCGACGTGGTGCTGTACCAGCATCGCACGCACTGGGAATACGACCGCGAGCACGTGCTGAGCGCCGCGCAGCGGGTCCTGCCGCGCGTCTACGTCGAGCACGATCCGCCGCAGGAAAACGCGTTCGCGCAATGGCATTGGGTGGACGATCCCGGCGCGCTGCTGGTCCACGTCACGCACTTCAACCGGCTGATGTGGGATAGCGGCGTCACGCCGACGCGCGTGATCGAACACGGCGTCGTGGTGCCCGACGGCGTGCGTTACAGCGGCGAGCTGCAGCGCGGCATCGTGGTCGTCAATCATCTCGCGCAGCGCGGCCGGCGGCTCGGCGCGGACGTCTTCAGCGAAACCCGCACGCGCGTGCCGCTCGATCTCGTCGGCATGGACGCGCAGCGGCTCGACGGCATCGGCGAAATCGGCAATCTCGATCTGGCCGCGTTCAGCGCGCGCTACCGCTTTTTTTTCAATCCGATCCGCTGGACCAGTCTCGGTCTCGCGATCGTCGAGGCGATGACGATCGGCATGCCGATCGTCGGTCTCGCGACCACCGAGCTCGCCACCGTGATCCGCAACGGCGAAAACGGCTTCGTGCATACCGACGTCGACGCGCTCGTCGACGCGATGCTCGGGTTGCTGCGCGATCCTGGCGAAGCGCGGCGGCTCGGCGAGGGCGCACGGCGCACCGCGCTGGAGCGTTTCCATATCGACCGTTTCGCGCAGGACTGGCACGACGCGCTGCTGCACGTCACCGCGTGACGCCACGCCGCTTTTCAACGCCAATGCGCTCCAACCACAGGATCACGCACCATGAAAGAACTCACCCGCAAGCGCATTCTGGTTACCGGCGGCGCCGGCTTTCTCGGCTCGCATCTGTGCGAACGGCTCGTCGCGCAAGGGCACGACGTGCTGTGCGTCGACAACTTCTACACCGGCACGAAGGACAACATCGCGCATCTGCTCGACTGTGCGAACTTCGAGCTGATGCGTCACGACGTAACGTTCCCGCTGTATGTGGAAGTCGACGAAATCTATAACCTCGCGTGCCCCGCCTCGCCGATTCACTACCAGTACGATCCGGTGCAGACCACGAAGACCAGCGTGCACGGCGCGATCAATATGCTCGGGCTTGCCAAGCGCGTGAAGGCGCGGATTTTCCAGGCCTCGACCAGCGAAGTGTATGGCGACGCGCTCGTGCATCCGCAGAAGGAAAACTACTGGGGCCACGTGAATCCGATCGGCCCGCGCTCGTGCTACGACGAAGGCAAGCGCTGCGCGGAAACGCTGTTCATGGACTATCGCCGCCAGCATGGTCTGTCGATCCGCATCGCGCGCATCTTCAACACCTACGGCCCGCGCATGCACCCGTCCGACGGCCGCGTGGTGTCGAACTTCATGATGCAGGCGCTGCGAGGCGAACCGCTGACCGTCTATGGCGACGGTACGCAGACGCGTTCGTTCTGCTACGTCGACGACATGATCGATGCCTTCATCCTGCTGATGAATAGCGCCAACGATCCGGGCGGCCCGGTCAACCTCGGCAACCCGCACGAAGTGTCGATGCGCGAGATCGCGCAACGCATCGTCGCGGTGACCGGCTCCGCTTCGCCGCTCGAAACGCAGCCGCTGCCGGCCGACGATCCGTGGCATCGGCAGCCGGACATCTCGCTGGCCACCAAACTGCTCGGCTGGCAGCCGGGCATGTCGCTCGATGAAGGGCTGCTGCGCACCGCGCATTATTTCCGCGCGCGCATCGAGGCGAGTCGGCCGACCCCGCCGCAGCAGGTGGGCGAACGAATCTCGTGACGCGCAACAAAAAGAAGCGACCGCGAAGGTCGCTCGGGGAGCAGTGCCACGGAGGCCGCTCAAAAGCCATGCCGCGAAGGGCGTGCGGGCTATGGCATTGGGTTCATGAGGAACGGATGGTCGACTCGGCGTCGCTCGTCAGCACCGTCATCGGTCCCGCGCTCAACGCGGCCGAGATGATCGCGAGGCGATCGGCCGGGCAATCGACCAGATCGACGCTCAGCGACTCGCGTCCGCCCGCGGTGCTCACGTGCGCGGACCAGCCGCACACTTGCGCATGATGTTCGATCAGGCTCTTCCAGACTGCGACGACTCGCAGTGATCCCGGGCTTGCATAAACAGTCAGACGTTTCACGTTCATGGCTTTCATACGGCATCGCGCCGCGCCTCGGGTCCGGATCTCAACGTTTGATAATGGTATGTAGGTTGAGGTTAGACGTGTGAACTTTCAGAGCAAAGCACATGCCCCTGTCCGTAACTGATCTGTTACGGACAGGGGCATGTGCGCGCACGTCAGGGCTATCTGGCGCTTTCCACACAATCGGCCGTGCGAAACGCGCCGTGCGGAATGCCCGAACGGCGATGCGGTAAGAACGGTACGAAACAGATCGGCAGGTATTTTCTACATCGCGGGCGTGTCCGCGCGAATGCGCATCACGGTCTGGCGCGAAGTGCCGAAGCGTCGCGCGACTTCGCTGACCGACTGTCCTCTGCCGAGGGATTGCAGCACGCGTTGGCGCTGTTGTTCGGACAGCGACGGCGGCCTGCCTGTGTGTTTGCCGCTAGCGCGAACGGCCGCGAGACTATCGCGGCTGCGCAGGCTGCGGCACGCGGCATCGAGCCGTACCAGCGCGCGCAGCGCCTTCACCGCGGACGGCTCGGGACGTCCGGCCAGATCGGTATGGCCGACTTCGACGCAACGCAGCGCCGCGCCGGCCTTCCGGCACTGCATCACGGTGGCGAGAATGTCGCGCGCATTGCAGCCGAGCGCAGCCAGCTCGAGCACAACGAGCGTGTCGCGCGGCGCGATGCGCCGGATCAGACTCTGCAGTTCGGGGCGTTCGCGTCCCTGTGTGTAGGTCGGCAGATCCTCGACCACGAGCCGCGCGAGCGTGACCATGTAGCCCGCCTTGTCGAGCCGGATCAGCGCCTGCTCATGGCGAAGCGCATCGTGCGCGCCGAACAGATAGATGTGTAGTTTTTCCACGTCGCCTTCGTAGTCACGATCCGCCATTCGCGGCGTTGTTTCACCAGGAATTCCGTTAGTTCGAGCGACGACGCTTGCACGCGTCGTCACTCATCGCGCTCAGGGCTGCCGCTGGCCGCCCTGATGCGTCGGAGGAGTCTGGTTCTGTTGCTGCTGTCCGCTGTCTCGGCCGGGTTGCGCCGGGTTCGACGGTTGTCGATTGGAATTCTTGTCCGAGGTCATGAGGTTCTCCTGTGTGAGATTGCGGGTGACCGTGGCTAACCACGGCCATCGTGACTAACTCGCAATCAGCGTTCCCGGTCGCTGCGCCGCCGCGTGAGACCGTTCGGCGCGGGCATGCAGGTGCCTCGAAATGAGGCTTCTGCTGTCGACGCAAGCGACCCGGAGAAGGAATTTTGGAAGTGTATCAATCGCGTTGAGCGTCCAATACGGTTGGCGTGGGTATTGGCGCGATTGAACTGTGATTGTGTGTGAGCAATGGACGCGCGGCATGTAGCGGCCGCGGAATCCGGCTGGCGGAAAGGAATGTAGCGCCTTGCTCAATGCCCGGCGCAAAGAGGCCGTCCGGAGACGAGCCGCCGCGAAGAAAGCGACGGCTCGCTCGCCCTTTACTGAACCTGGCTGCGCAGCGTCTTCGCGGCGGCAACCATGTTCGTCAGCGCGGGAATCACTTCAGCCCACTGGCGTGTCTTCAGGCCACAGTCCGGGTTCACCCATAGACGCTGTGCTGGAATGCGCTCGGCCGCCTTTTGCATCAATTGCACGATGTGCTGCTGCGTGGGGATGTTCGGCGAGTGAATGTCATAGACGCCAGGGCCGATCTCGTTCGGGTAGTTGAAGTCGTCGAATGCGGCGAGCAGCTCCATGTCCGAACGCGAGGTCTCGATCGTGATGACGTCCGCATCCATACCGGCGATCGACGCGATGATGTCGTTGAACTCCGAATAGCACATATGCGTGTGGATCTGCGTTTCGTCACGCACGCCGTTCGCGGTGATCCGGAACGACTCGACCGCCCAGCGCAGATACTCACCCCATTGCCCGCGACGCAGCGGCAGGCCCTCGCGCAGCGCGGCTTCGTCGATCTGCACGACGCGTACGCCGGCGTTTTCCAGGTCGAGCACTTCTTCGCGGATCGCCAGTGCGAGCTGGTAGCACGACACCGAACGCGGCTGGTCGTCGCGCACGAACGACCAGTTGAGAATCGTCACCGGGCCGGTCAGCATGCCCTTCATCGGCTTGTTCGTCAGCGACTGCGCGTAGCTGATCCATTCGACCGTCATCGCCCGCGGTCGGCTGATGTCGCCGAACAGGATAGGCGGCTTCACGCAGCGCGAACCATACGACTGCACCCAGCCGAACTGGCTGAACGCGTAGCCGTCGAGTTGCTCGCCGAAGTATTCGACCATGTCGTTGCGTTCGGCTTCGCCATGCACGAGCACGTCGAGACCCAGCGCTTCCTGTTCGCGCACGCTGCGCTCGATTTCCCGCCGCATCGCGTTCCGATAGCCTTCCCGATCGAGCGCGCCGCTCCTGAATTGGCTGCGAGCGTGGCGGATTTCCGCCGTTTGCGGAAACGAGCCGATCGTCGTGGTCGGGTATGCGGGTAGTTCGAGCAGCGCGGCCTGCTTCGCCGCGCGCTCGGCATAGGCATGCTGGCGATTGCCGAGATTCGCATCGATGCGCGCGAGCGCGGCCTTCACCGCCGGGTTGTTCACGCGCGGCGACTCGCGACGCGCGGCAATCGCGGCCGCATTGGCGGCGAGCTCATTGGCGACCATGTCGCGGCCGCCGTTCAGCGCGGTGGCGAGCACCTTCAGCTCGTCGAGTTTTTGCAGCGCGAACGCGAGCCAGGAGCGGATTTCCGCATCGAGCTTCTCTTCGCTCGCGAGATCGACCGGCACGTGCAGCAGCGAGCACGACGGCGCGAGCCACAAGCGATCGCCGAGTTGGCGCGCGAGCGGTGTGAGCCAATCGAGCGCGGCGTTCAGGTCGGTCTTCCAGATGTTGCGGCCATTGATCGCGCCGACCGACAGCACACTGTCCGGGGGCAGCTTGCGCGCGGCGAGCGCGACTTCGTCGCGTGCGTTGATTGCGTCGATGTGCAAACCGTCGACGGGCAAGCCGCACGCGAGTTCGAGGTTCTCTTTCAGCTGGCCGAAATAGGTAGCGAGCAGCAGCTTGACGCCCCGTTCCTCGAAGCCTTGATACGCGGTCACGAACGCGTCGCGCCATGCCGGATCGAGTTCGGTGACGAGCACCGGCTCGTCGATCTGCACCCACTCGACATCCATCACCTTGAAATAGTCGAGCAACGCGCGATAGACGGGCATGATGCGAGCCAACAGCGCGAGTTTGTCGGAGTCGTCCTTCGCCTTGCCCAGCCATAGATAGGTGATCGGGCCAATGATCACCGGCTTCGCCTTGACGCCCTGCTCACGCGCTTCACGCAACTGTTCGAGGAAGCCGGACGTGTCGAGGTTGAACGTCGTATCGGCGGTGAATTCGGGGACGATGTAGTGGTAGTTGGTATCGAACCACTTCGTCATTTCGCCGGCCGCGACGCCGCCGCAGCAGGCGGCGTGCTCTTCGGCACCCTGCGCCGAACGGCCGCGCGCGACGCGGAAGTAGTTGTCGAGCTTGTCGCCATGAAAGCCCTGCACGCGTGCCGGCAGATTGCCGAGCGTGAAGCTCATGTCCAGCACCTGGTCGTAGAACGCGAAATCGCCGACCGGTGCGAGATCGAGTTCTTTCTGGTCGTTCCAGTGACGCGCGCGCAGTTGGGCGCCTAGCGCCTTCAGTTCGTCGCGCGACGACTCGCCCTTCCAGTAGCGTTCGAGGCCGAACTTCAGTTCGCGTTTTGCGCCGATGCGCGGGAAGCCGAGATTATGTGTCGTGACCATGGAGGCTGCCTTCCGATGAAAAAATGCAAGGAACGATGTAAGGACTGGCAGCCATGATAGGGGCATCGTTCCATGAAGAAAAATGGCATTATTTCATTTATTCATTAGTTTCGTTCATTCGAGGTGACGAGTCGCGCGTTGCATCGCGGATGTGCAATGCCATGTTTTTTCGGCCATCACGCGTCGACAATCACTTCGAAACCGCCATAGATTAGCCGCTGGCCATCAAAAGGCATCGGGTCTTTATCTGGTTGCAGCCGCGGATCGGCCATTACCGCTTTCATTCCTTCGTCTCGCGACTGATGCGACGGCCAGACGACCCAGGAGAACACCACCGTCTCATCATCCTTGCGCTTGATCGCCATTGGAAACGACGTCACCTTGCCCTCCGGCACGTCGTCTCCCCAGCATTCGACCACCTTCAACGCGCCGTGCTCCTTGAAGACGGCCGCCGCTCTTTCGGCGAACTGTCTGTAAACTTCGCGGTTGGCTGTAGGCACGGGGACAACAAATCCATCGACGTAAGTCATTCGCAAACTCCTTTTTCCCATACGGACTATAGGTGCCGGTCGGCAACGCATCGCGACGCGACCGCCCATACGCACGACGAGCGGGGAGTCAAGAAATCGACAATAGATACTGGACTGTCGACAATACTGCCTACCGTGTCGAATGTCTCAAGGTGGCCGTTCCCGGCTTCCTTCCGGGTTTTTGCCCTCCTTTAACGAGATGCCGGGGTGCTGGGCGAAAAACAGACCAGGTGAATGGAGGCAATCGCTGGCTGTCCCGCCACTGGGCGGCCGGTGACTAGCAGCTAGCAGTCAATGGGTTAATGGCTCACCTGCCAGCGTAGGACCGGGTGACTCGTGCCGGCCGGAATGACCCACGCGCCGGTCGGTCCAAAGTCCCAGCCGACGAAGCTGGCCGGATCGCTCATCTGCGCGGTAGTGAGACCGTTGGATGCCGGCAGTTGCGGACCGGTGCCCGCGCTGACGCTGCGTGTCGTGGTCTGTTTGTCCCAGTAGACGTTGGACGCGAGCGGCACTCCAGCCGGTGAGCCCTGGACGGCGACGATGCCGCCATAAGTGCCATAATCTGGGCCCTGGAAGCTTGGTCCTAAGACTGCGCCCGACGCAAACGACTGCTCGATGAGGCCGTCATTTGAAAGAGCCAGTCCCCCAGCGCTGAATGGGCCGTACACTTGCCCCGTTGCATACGACTGCGAAATCGTTCCGTCGTTAGCGCCGACCAGACCGCCACCGGAGCCATGATTGCCGCCGCTCACCGGCCCTGTCGCATAAGATTGCACGATCGTACCGCCGTTGCCGCCGACGAGGCCGCCGAGGAGGCCGGCAGAACCGACGAACGCGCTGCTCCACGAGCGCTCGATCAGGCCGTCGTTGCGTCCCACCAGGCCGCCGAGCAACGCACCTTCGAACGCGCCGGAGCCGCGGCGGCCGGTAGTATAGGCGTAGGTAATCAAGCCCTGATTCTCGCCGGCCAAAATGCCAAGCGGGATCCCGCCCGGGAAATAGATATTGGTCGCGACCGTGGCGTTGGTCATCCCGACATTCCGCACGACACCGGTCGGCCCGATCGCGCCGAACAGTCCCATCGCCGGCTGCTCGGTGGAGCTCTGATCGAGCTGCATGAACCTGTCGATCACGTGGCCCATCCCGTCGAACTGGCCGGAAAACGGCGTGGTCGCATTGCCGAGCGAAGAGAAAGCGAAAGACGTATCGGTCGCACTGGCGTCGAGGTCTTTGCCGAGCGCATATGCGCCCCCGAGATCGAGCGCGATGTTCTGTAAATCGCCAACCGAATTGACCAGTTTGTAGCCGGTCACCTGGGTGATGAGACCGCTATACGGCGCTGCTGTCCATGCGCTGTTCGCGACGATCATGCCGGGAGTGTAGCTGCCGTTCATGTCGTAGAGCGCGCTGACGATGCCGGTACTTTTCGACCAGTCGATGGTCCCATCGCTGGTCATGCTGCCGCCGTTGTCGATGCCTGACGCGTCGGCGCGTAAGGTCAGGTTGCCCGTACCGTTGTTCGCGATGGTCGTACCCGACGTCACTGAGACGTGGCGGTACGCCGCGAGCGCGAGCGAAGCCGGACCTGACCAGCGCAGGCTCGACGCGACGCCCAGGTCGCCCGTCGCGCCGTTGGCGCCCGTCGTGGTGACGTTGACCGAGGTGCCGTCGTTCAGGCTGCGGCGCAGCGCGTGCGCGGCGGCATCATCGATCGTGAAGGCGGGGGTCAAGAGATTCCATTGGCCTGCATCGACCACTGTGTGCTTGCCGAACGTCAGTTGTGCCGCCTGGGTATCGACCGTTCCGCCGCTGCCGTCCGCGTTGCCTGCGGCGATCCTGCCGAGTTGGTCCACGCGGCCGCTGTCGGCCACCAGCCACACATGGCCATCGCGGCTGGCCGTGCCCGTCGCGCGGATGCGCGTGCCGCTGCCTGCGAGCGCATAGACGTTGCCGTCGGCGGCCTGCAGGCTGACCTGCGCGGCGGTTATCCGCCCGTTGTTGACGACCGTGCCCTGACTGCCCGTCTGAACGAACACCTGCCGGCTGCCCGCGGAGTCCTGCAACAGCAACTGGCCCCCTGTTGCCAGCTCCGCCGTGCCGTTGGGCGCTGCCACGGTGCCGGCGTTGATGACTGCGTGTCGCGCAATCAGGAACACATCGCCGCCGCTCGAACTGATCCTGCCAAGGTTGATCACGCTTGCATCGGAGTCGCCCGAAAGTGTGAGCGTGCTGCTGCCGCTCATGAATGCACTGTTGCAGACATCGAGGGTGGACGCGACGAAGCGGCCACCCGTGCTGATCACACCCGACGGACCCACGACGATGCCTTGCGGATTGATCAGATACAGGCTGCCTGTTGCACTGAGCATGCCGAGAATGGCCGAGGGCGAGCCACCTGTCACGCGGTTCAGGGTTGCGCCCGTGCCGTTGTTGAACGTCACGCTGTTGTGCCTGCCGATCGAGAAACTGTTCCAGTCGATCACGCCGCGCGTCGAACCCGGCTGCGTGATCAAAAGACCGTTGCCCTGGCTAGCTATCGTGCCCGTACCGGCGGTATATGTGCCGCCTTGCGGAAGGCGACCCGCGCCGAACGCAACAGGTGTCAGGGACAGTCCAGTCAGCGCAATGCCGACGGCAAGCCAGATGTGTCCGCGCGAGTGCTGTCGACACAGCGCGCGTCGCGGGGGCCAAGGTAGTTTCGAATGTGACATACAGCCCCCTTTCCGCTGCGTGCGGAATGGCTGCCGACAACCCGCAGAGCCGACCGGAAACGCATGAGTCGCCGTGTCTGAAGAATAGCAATCGGCGTCGCGAATGCATGCCGATATCTCAACGTTTTGCGCCGTCCAGTGCGGACTTTTGCCATCTCCTGGTGCCGCCCACACGCAAAGCGGCCGTTCAGCCAGGCTCCGCCGGGCGCTTTGTTATCGAAATGCCTGCCGGATCCCCAGCGCAATCATGAGCCCTCCACATGTGAGGTCGATCCATGCCTTCGCGCGACGATACGCCGTCGCAATCACCGTGTGCGATAGAACGAGCGCGACTGCTCCGTACCAGCATGTCGCTGATGCACCGACAGTAGCAAGCATCGCGAAGAACGTCGGCATGGAAACGTGGGTGGGCACCGCTGAGGAAAACACCGCCGCATAAAAGGCGATGGACTTCGGGTTCGCGATATTTGTCGCGATACCTTGCAGGAACGCGGCACGAAACAGAGGCGCCTTCGTTGGGTGGCGCGCTCCTGATGGGGTTGCCCGTGCCGACACAACGAGCCGCAGCCCGAACCAGATCAGATAGGCCGCGCCAGCAAGCCTAACGCCGACGGCGAGCCACGGGAAAATAGCGAACACCATTCCGATGCCAAGGATGGCGCAAGTCGCCCAGAACAGATTCACCGTCACGATTCCGGCGACAAGCGCGAGCGCATCGGAGCGTCTGCCGGCGACCGCCTTGTGAGTGACTGCGACGAAGTTCGGCCCGGGTATGACGACACCCGCCGCATACACAGAAAAGACTATCGCGATAGCAAACCAATCAACCATTGGCAGCCTCAGTGAAAAGTGGCTGTACACAACGTGGAGTTGCTTCATCGGCTAGTATTCTGAAGCAATTCACGACTGCCCGCTGCTGGCCGACTCCGGAAGCAGCAGACCAAACGCTCAATCGCTGGACGTGCGATTCGTACGCTCGCAAGCATGGCGTCACTGAACTCCAACCTTGTTCGCTCCCAACCCCACGCGATGCAAGGCTCCGCCCAGACCCAATATTTCAAGGCAAACACAGCCGCGGATGCAAAGTTGAGCGCTTTCTCGTCCTGGTGAGGGTGGAAGGAACCGAAGGCCGGTGAGGCCGCAATCTCTTGCTTGCGATATGCGCTTCCGAGTCCTGAGTGGAAAGTGCCGGAGTTCCTTAAATCAGCTCGCCCCCCGTTGCCAAGGGGCACAGGCTCTGCGATATTGAGCACCATTTCAATCCGAGGGAAGCATGGTCACTGTCAAGACAAAAGACTGGGGATTGCAGTTCAAGCACCTGGAGGCGCACATTGGTAACGTCGCCGCAGCCGTGAAGCAGCATGAGGCTGACCTCAAGGATGAATTGTCCAAAGTGGCGGCAGGAGGCGGGCAGCATGCCTATGCACGGCACGGCTGGCAGACGGGCTGGCAAGCGCAGATGGTGCGCGCGGTTGCGGGAAAAACACCAGATCAAGCCTTTGATCCCTATGGCTGCAATCCCGAGATTCGTACCTGGGGTCGAGTCATGATCGCAGACCCCGCTGGTCTGGTGATCGGACACTACGGACTCGGTGCCGATGGTCGTCGCGTAGTGGCACCGGTTCAACCCACCTTCACGCCCCTGCCTGATACGGCAGCTCCCCCGAAGGGAGCATCCGCAGGCCACTTCATTTCGCCCATGGCCCAGCACCTGGCGATGACCTCCAGCAAGACCAAACTGAAGGCCTGGGGAGTTTGGACACGTGCGCAGCGGAAAAAGGGTACTTCGACAGCATTCCACGGCGTTCGGCGTGTTGCCTTGACAGTGAAAGGCCCCGGTCCCCTGCTTGGCTTGGGCTTCAATCTCCCGAAAACGGCAACGCCCCGATCCGAAGAAGAGGCCCGCTGGCTGCTGGAGGCATTCGAACGACGCGCAACCTTCAAACAGGTGATGGATGGTTGTCCATTCAGCTCGGCGCAAGCGCGCAAATCTCTCCAGATTGCCCTGGAAACGCTGCACCACGGCTCTACGCTAGCGCTGCGATCGTTGAACCCCATCGCATTTCCCCAGCTATCCAGCTTTTTCGACGCTCTGGAACTCGAAGTCCAAGGCAGCTACGGTGTGCTCAGCGTCTGGGATCGCGTGGCATCTCCCACGGGCTGGAGCCTCGTGACAGCCTATGCCACGGGCGGCCCAACGCTTACGGAACAGATTGAACTCAGCGTGGACGGGAGCAGCAAGCCTGACGGGACCCTCACCGGCATGGTTTCCGACGGAGTGAAGACGAAAACCGGCACCGTTAAAGACGGCAAAGTTATCTTGACCTGACTGCCCCCCGATGGTTTGAAGAGTGCCTTACCTACATGTCGGCGGATTCAGGCAAGTGCGTCCGGATCTCGCGTGACAGATGTTCAGGCAGTGGCTTGCGCGGTGCCTGTTCCGCGGCTGTGCGCGGCGTTGTGAATCGACCGTTTCCTGCGGTGTGAGCACTGCGCGTCACGCTCACGCAGCGCCCTCTCCTGGCTGAGCAGCATGGCCTTCAGCGTTTCGACATCGGCGGGAAGTGGGTTCGCGCGCGTCATGCGGGCAGTTTACGCGCCGGCAACGGCGTTTACAACGCTGAGGTCGGTCGAGCCGTTCTCGTCAGTTGCCGCCAGTCGATGCCTTCCAGCAGCATTGATAGTTGCGCCGGGCTCAGGCTAATGACGCCGCCATCGGCTTGAGGCCATACGAAGCGCCCCTTCTCGAGTCGCTTCATCAGCAGGCACATCCCATCGCCGCTCCACCACAGCACTTTCAATAGATCGCCAAACCACACGACATTCAACATACCGATCGCAAATTGTGGTGATCGCATACCGCTGGCACCCCGCCTACGGCCAGGAATACAGGCTGGTCCGCCGCACTGGGCGCCGCGGGAATCAGATGGTTCACC